>JAGHBC010000021.1 GCA_021161185.1 Fidelibacterota bacterium | reverse complement strand
CGGTTCCGTATCCGGTTTCAGATTACAAAATATACATAAATATACATTTTTTGGAGTTTTTTAAGATAGGGGTAAAGGTGGTATTTAAAAACAGAAATACCCGCCGTTATCGACGGGTAAAGAGTTGTGCCGAAGGCCGGACTCGAACCGGCACGTAGAAAATCTACGAGGGATTTTAAGTCCCTTGCGTCTACCAATTCCGCCACTTCGGCACTAAAAAATAACGAGGCGACGACCGGATTCGAACCGGTGAATAACGGTTTTGCAGACCGCTCCCTTAGCCGCTTGGGTACGTCGCCGTTTCTACTCTAAAATAGCCTTTTAAAGTACTATTAAATTCACTAAAAACCAAAAGTTTTCAACGATGCCGGGATAAAATAAGGGGAAAAAGAAAAACTCTCTCTCCCCCTTTGAACTAAAAGAAGCATCTATATTATTTATCATCAACAACTTCGAAGTCGGCGTCCTCGACATTATCTTCCTTACCGGCAGTTTCAGCACCCTGAGCTTCACCGCCGGGTTGTTGCTGTTCGGCACTTGGCGGAGGAGTTTCGGTTTTGACGCGTTCATACATTTTTGTTGATACTTCCGACCAGACCTTATTGATATTTTCGATCCCTTCTTTCATAGCCTTGATATCATTTCCACTCTGGGCTTTCTTCAGTTGTTCGAGAGCATTATTAATCTTACCTTTCTCTTCGGCTTCAAGTTTTTCACCGTATTCGGTCAGGTTCTTTTCGGTTTGATAAATAATTGAATCAGCCTGATTGCGTGTATTCACTTCCTCTTTACGTCGTTTATCTTCCTCTTCGTGTAACTGAGCTTCTTTGACCATGCGCTCTTTTTCATCATCGGATAATCCACTGGATGTTTGAATGCGTACACTTTGCTCTTTGCCGGTAGCCTTATCTTTAGCCGACACATTCAGGATACCGTTTGCGTCTATATCGAAAGTAACTTCAATCTGGGGAACACCACGCGGTGCCGGCGGAATACCGTCCAGATGAAACTTTCCGATGCTTTTGTTATCAGCCGCCATAGCGCGTTCACCTTGCAGTACATGAATTTCCACTGTGGTTTGATTATCGGCAGCTGTTGAAAATATCTCACTTTTACGGGTTGGAATGGTTGTGTTACGCTCAATTAATTTCGTCGACACGCCGCCGAGGGTTTCAATGCCGAGAGAGAGAGGCGTAACATCAAGCAATAAAATATCATGAACTTCACCGCCAAGCACGCCCCCCTGAATCGCAGCGCCAATTGCGACAACTTCATCGGGATTAACGCTTTTATTAGCCTCTTTGCCAAAGATTTCTTTTACCAATTGCTGGACTTTTGGAATACGGGTTGAACCACCAACCAGAATAACTTCGTTAATGTCACCGGTAGACAGATTAGCATCTTTCAGCGCTTGCAAACAAGGTTTGTGGGTACGTTCAATGAGATCTTCCACAAGCGATTCAAATTTTGCGCGGGTCAGTTTTTCAAGCATATGAATTGGTCCGGCTGCTCCGGCAGTGATATAAGGTAAGTTGATCTCAGTTTCCGTGTTGGAAGAAAGTTCAATTTTTGCCTTTTCTGCCGCTTCTTTCAGACGTTGCATAGCCATGGGATCTTTTTTTAAATCAACGCCCTCTTTTTTCTTAAATTCGTCGATAAGCCAGTTGATTATGCGTTGATCCAGGTCGTCACCACCGAGATGAGTATCGCCACTGGTGGATTTTACTTCGAAGACACCATCACCGATTTCCAGAATCGATATATCAAATGTGCCACCACCAAAATCGTATACGGCAATCTTTTCATCTTTTTTCTTATCGAGACCATAAGCCAGCGCGGCGGCTGTTGGTTCATTTATAATGCGTTTGACATCCAAACCGGCAATTTTACCGGCGTCTTTGGTCGCCTGGCGCTGAGAATCGTTAAAATAAGCCGGAACTGTAATAACGGCTTCCGTAATTTTCTCGCCAAGTTTCTCTTCGGCAGTTTGTTTCATCTTCTGAAGTATCATAGCTGCGATTTCAGGCGGCGAGTAATCATGACTAGCCACACTAATGCGGACATCGCCATTGGGCCCCTGAACGGTCTTAAAAGGCACCTCCTCTTTTTCATGGTCAACTTCTTTGTACATTCGACCCATAAAGCGTTTTACTGAATAGATTGCTCGGTCATGATTTGTTACTATCTGGCGTTTCGCCGTATCACCCACGACACGTTCACCATCTTTTTTGAATACCACGACCGAAGGTGTAACGGAACGCCCCTCCGAATTTTCAAGAACCCGTGGTTTTCCGGCATCCATTACGGCGACACATGAGTTGGTTGTGCCCAAGTCGATTCCAATTATTTTTCCCATCTTTTTAACTCCTTTAAATCATTTTATGTATTGTTATTAATTTTCACAATTTTAAAAGACAGCGTAATTATGACAAATGTTATGCCAAAAATTTGCTAAGACAATACGTCAGACTATACTTTAATATGGTAAAATAATAAAAATTAATCGGAAAAGATGTCGGAAAAAGGCTGTGTCCTTACTCTTTTAATGTCACTGATTTGATATATTTACGTGGTTCATGATTCCTGAATGTTAACTGTTTACTCTTATTTTTAACCTTAACCTCTATTGGTCTGCCTTTAATAAGCGATCCGTCCAGTAATCTTTCGGCAATCGGATCTTCGATCAGGGTTTGAATTGCCCGTCTTAACGGGCGCGCACCATATTCCGGTTTAAAGCCCTCTTCAAAAATGATCTCTTTAGCCGTTTTATTAATTATAAGGTCAGTATTTGTGTGTGCCAGATTCTTTTTAACATCTTTCAATTGAATGTCAATAATCTTCAGGATATCTTCGCGGGTTAAGGACCGGAATACAATCGGATCGTCGATCCGATTAATGAATTCGGGATTAAATAGTCTACGAGCCTCTTCGATCATCTTTTTCTGCATGATTTTGTAGTCACTTCCCGGTTCAGCTTTGGTAAACCCAAATCCTCCGCTGCAGATATTGCGGGAACCGAGATTGGTAGTCATGATAATGATCGTGTTCTTAAAATCTACTTTCCGGCCGAAGCTGTCGGTCAATACTCCATCGTCAAAAATCTGCAAGAGAATATTAAAGACATCGGTGTGAGCTTTCTCAATCTCATCGAATAATACAACAGCATAAGGATGGCGACGAACCCGTTCGGTTAATTCACCACCCTCTTCATAACCAACATACCCGGGAGGCGCTCCGATGAGACGCGAAACCGCAAACTTTTCCATATATTCGGACATGTCAATCTTTATCAGGGCGTCTTTGCTGTCAAACAGAAACCGGGCAATAACCTTAGCCAATTCCGTTTTACCAACGCCGGTTGGTCCCATGAACAGAAAACTGCCAATCGGTCGCTTGGGATCTTTTATACCCGCCCTGGATCGGCGGATGGCACGGGAAATTGTACGGATAACGTCATCCTGACCGACGATGTACTTTTTTAGTTCTTTTTCCATATTGAGCAGTTTTTTATTCTCTGATTTTGCAACGCGGTTAACCGGAATACCAGTCATCATGGCAACCACATCGGCTATATCATCTTCCGTAACGGTAATGATTGATGTGGCGGTTTCTTTTTCCCATTGCTCATAGCTCTGTTTAATTTGCTGGCGAAGTTTACGCTCCTTATCACGAAATTCGGCGGCTTTTTCAAAATTCTGTTCTATAACCGAGGCTTCTTTAGCCTTTTTAATTTTATCGGCTTTCTCTTCCATGTCCGTGATAGACTTGGGAACATTGATATTTCGCAGGTGAACGCGCGCTCCGGCTTCATCCACGACGTCAATAGCTTTATCGGGTAAAAATTTATCGGTAATGTAACGATCGCTTAATTCGACGGCGGCAATTAACGCCTGCGTTGTATATTTTATACGGTGATGTTCTTCATAACGTTTCTGGAGACCCTTTAGGATATCCACGGTTTCTTCCTTTTGGGGTGGATCAACAATAATTTTCTGGAATCGCCGCTCCAATGCGCCGTCCTTTTCGATAACTTTACGGTATTCATCGAGTGTCGTCGCACCGATACACTGAATGTCTCCACGCGCCAGGGCTGGTTTGAACATGTTGGCGGCATCGAGAGAGCCCGACGCTCCGCCGGCACCGACAATAGTATGGAGCTCGTCGATAAACAGGATAATGTCATTTGAATGTTCGAGTTCCTGCATTATCGCTTTCATCCGCTCCTCGAACTGACCGCGGTATTTAGTTCCGGCGACAATTGCCGGCAGATCCAGGTCAATAATGCGTTTATTATAAAGCAGACGCGGCACTTTTTTCTCTATAATACGTATGGCGAGACCTTCGGCAATTGCTGTTTTACCGACGCCGGGTTCACCAATAAGGGCGGGGTTGTTCTTTTTCCGGCGGGATAAAATCTGAGCTACCCGTTCGATCTCTTTATTTCGCCCAATCACCGGATCGAGTTCCCCGTTACGGGCTTTCTCAGTGACATCCCTGGAAAAATGATCTAAGGCGGGTGTTCTGCTTGGGTGCTTTTTCCGCGTATGATTTATTCCCCGATTGTATTCACCGCCAACTAATTCTTCTTTTAACGTATTGTAATCAATACCGAAAGTAAGGAGAACCTTATATGCAATTCCGTCACCCTGTTTCAGTATTGCCAGGACAATATGAATATCGGTGATTTCATCCGCATTGAGCTGCTGTGCTTCATAATAGGTATTCCGGAGAATCTGTTCGGCGCGCTTTGTCAATGGAAGGTGTCCCATTTGCATGGTTTCACCACCAGGTTGAACCGCATCTTCGATGTCTTTGGTCACTTCATCGATATTAATGGCAAATCGAGATAAAATTTCAATTATCTGGCTTTGAGGATGATGAATAACAGCCAGGAGCAGGTGTTCGGAATCGACATAATCATGCCCCAGACGGATCGCCTGATCACGGGCATCCTTTATAATCTGTTGAATCAGTTTGGAGAAATCTTCTTTCATAGTTCTTTAATACCTCTATTTAAATATAAAACCTGAGAGCGCCCAATGTCAATATAACTTTTACTCAAACCGGACTGTTCCATCGTTTAGGGAAAGGATTCGATGGGCTCTATGGGCGATATCCGAATTATGTGTAGCAATAATAAAAGTCCGGTTAAACTGTTGGTTCAGATCAAGGAGCAGGTTAATCAGCATTTCGCTATTATTTTTATCCAGGTTACCCGATGGTTCATCAGCAAGAACGACCAGAGGATCGTTGATTAATGCCCGGGCAACGGCGACCCGCTGACGTTCTCCGCCGGACAAGGCAGAGGGACGGTGTTTGATACGATGACCTAATCCAACCCGTTCCAGCATCTCGATTGCTTTTAATCTTGCCGATTCGGGCCTATGGTGGTATATCATGGAAGGTATCATGACGTTTTCCAAAGCGGTAAATTCCGGCAATAAATGGTGAAATTGAAAAACAAAACCAATGGTCTTATTCCTGAACCGAGCAATCTCCTTTTCCGGGAGGGTAAAGGGATTGACGCCCTGATAATTAACTTCGCCGGAATCGGGATAATCAAGGGTTCCAATCAGGTTTAATAAGGTCGATTTTCCGATTCCCGAAGGTCCAGTCACGGCAATGACTTCACCGGCATTTATAGAAAAAGAAATATTCCTTAAAACAGGCACCAGAATTCCATCGGTGTGATAGGATTTTGAAAGATTGACAACATCGAGTAGGGGAAGAGAATCATTTTTCATATTGAATTGCCTCCAATGGAGCGAGCTTGCTGACTCGCCAGCTGGGATAGAATGAGCCGAAATAAATTAAAATCAGACCGGAAACGGCGATTACCATAACATCAAGGAAATGAACCTGAACTGGTAAATAGGGGATGATATAGACCGATGGCAAAGGAATAAACCGAAAATATTGCTGAAGCAGGCAGAGTAATAGTGAGAGTAAAAGCCCGACAGACAATCCTAAACTTCCGGTTATAAATCCCATACGCAGGAAAATACCGCCAATCTGTTTACGATTCATACCCAAGGTCAACATCATACCGATTTCCCGGATTTTTTCCATAACCTGCATAACCAGGGAACTGGTCAGGTTAAAAATAGCGATTAAAATGATAAAACTCAGTGCCAGAAAGCTGCCGTATTTTTCCAGTTTCATGGCGCCAAACAGATCCTTATGCAGATCCTCCCAACTCATAACTTCAAAACCAGAACCGAGATTGTCCAGTAAAACCGCTTTGATCCGGGAAATGTGCTTATAATTATCAAACCGGATATCAATTCCGGAATAGTGACTGTCTAATTTGAATATTTTCTGGGCTTCTTTGATATCGACAAAAGCCAGATTATCATCATAATCAAAAAGATCAAGTTTAAACACCCCGCAAAGTACAAATCGCCCAACATAGGGAATGCTAAAAGCGCTCTTAATATCCAGGGGATTCACCACATTGATTGTATCACCAAGATAGAGCCCCAATTTATCTGCCAGGCGGTATCCGACCACAATTCCAGGAAGGTCGGAAGTAGGCGCTAAAAAGGTATTGTTGCCCCGGATAAGAACCTTTTCATTTATAATTTTCTCGGTGAATATCTTTGAATCAACGCCTTTAAGCCGGACTACCGCATCGGCGTTTAAAGTCGATAAAACTGATTTTTTAATGACAAAGGGATAAATAGCATTGACGTTATAGGGCTGAAGAAGAGAAATGATTTCTTTTAACTCCACATCCGTAATATCTTTACCGGTGACGCGGATA
Source organism: Fidelibacterota bacterium (assembly GCA_021161185.1). Classification (GTDB taxonomy): domain Bacteria; phylum Fidelibacterota; class UBA2242; order UBA2242; family UBA2242; genus DPVY01. Next base: position 29,549 of record JAGHBC010000021.1, on the reverse strand, counting down.
TGGGATTCCAGATCGATGACTCTTGATGATATTTCCGATTCAAATCCATTCAGGATGCTTAATGTTACCAAAAGGGCAAACGCACCCAGGGCAATGCCGATAATCGATACATAGGACGTGAAGGATATCAGACCGGTCTGTTTTTTGGACCTGAAATAGCGCAAAGATATCCAGTTTAATAACCGTTTATTCATATCTAATCGCTTCCGTTGGCATCAGGCGCATAGCTTTCAAAGAGGGGTAAATCGTTGCCGCCATAGAACTGAGAATGGCAATTGCGCCGATAACCATGAAATAGATCGGTTTTGGTTCAATGGGTAGCTGGTTCATAAAATATACATCTTCAGGAATGGATATGATATTAAACCGCATTTGAATCCAGGTCAGGGCGATGGCTATGATAAATCCAAGGAATGTACCGGCAATCCCAATGATTGTGCCTTCAATAAAAAAAACAGTGCCGGCCTGGCGGCGATTTATACCCATGCTTTTCAACACGCCGATATCTTTAGTCTTTTCGATCACAATCATCGTCAGAGAACTGATAATATTAAAAATCGCCACTAGCGCAATCAATCCAAAGATAATCATAATCGGCAGCCGCTGAACCCGTAACCATTCAAAAAGATTCATGTGCAGATCGAGCCAGCTCATGGCATGATAGGGATAACCCAGAGTAGAATTGATCTGATCCGTGATGACACCGGCATCATAAGGATTATTTAGAATCATCTGTAAACCGGAGAATTGGTTACCAAGATTAAATAGTTTTTGGGCAGCCTCAAGGCTGGTATATACAAAAATATCATCATAATCGGCAATTCCGGATTCATAGATGCCGGTAATTGTGAATGTACCAACCCGGGGCCGGGTCGACGATTCCGAGAGTGAATGTAGAACAAAAAGGTAAATCCGGTCACCTATATTGGCGTTCAGATAATTAGCCAGTTTTCTACCGATGACAATGCCGTCACCATTATCATCTGTATGGAAAGTCACCGAACCGCTTTTCAGAAATCGCTGAATATCAAGGGTTTTATGAATATCGTCTTCCCTAAGTCCCTCGAGAACTACGCCGTCAGCTTCACCCTTATAGCGAATCATTACTGTGGCGTGAATATAAGGTACAATTTCCCGAATAGCGGGGATTTCCGCTAATTTTGCTGAAATACTGTCTGCCGATTCGAAAGTTTGTCCGTTAAACAATCTTAACCTGATGTGGGCGTCAAATCCGATTAATTTTTCTTTGATGACATTTTCGAAGCCGTTTAAAACAGACATAGTGATAATCAGCGCGGCTACACCCACCGCTAATCCGATAGTGGAAATAATACCGATAAATGATATATAGCCGATTTTATGTCGATTAAATAGATGGCGTTTTGCGATAAAAAAAGGCAGAGACATAGCCGCATTATCCTTTTAGGTCCGGAGTTGCGGGAAAAGAATTACGTCCCTGATAGAGCTCTGATTGGTAAAAAACATCACCATACGATCAATGCCGATTCCTACTCCACCGGTTGGAGGCATGCCGTATTCCATGGCAACGACAAATTCTTCATCCATAGCCTGGGCTTCTTCATCGCCAAGATTACGCAATTGGTTTTGGTTTTCGAGACGTTCTCTCTGATCAAAGGGGTCGTTCAACTCACTAAAAGCGTTGACAAATTCCTGCCCGGCGATATAGAGTTCAAAGCGTTCCACGATTTCAGGATCACCGCCCTGCTTGGATTTTGCAAAAGGGGAAATAGCCTTCGGATAATCCGTCACAAAAGTGGGTTGAACCAATTTATTTTCGACAAAATTATCAAAAAGAAGTTCGATCATTTTACCTATGCCCAGTTTCGGATTGACTTCCAGGTCCTTCTCAACGCACAATTCTTCAAGTTGCTTCTGCGATAATGCGGAAACATCGACGCCAACATACTCTTTCAGCAGGTCAAACATTTCCCGGCGCTGGAAAGGCTTTTCAATATCGATGGTATAATCACCGTATTCATAAACGGTTCTACCGATCTTTTTGGCAATGTACCGGAACAGTTCTTCGACAAAATCCATTTGAAAGCGATAATCCACGTAAGTTTGATAAAATTCCAAAGCGGTAAACTCCGGGTTGTGGGTTTTATCGATACCTTCATTACGGAAGTTCTTAGCAATTTCATAAACCTTTTCGAAGCCGCCGATGATGAGTCGTTTGAGATAGAGCTCATCGGCAATTCTGAGATAAACATCGCGATTCAGGGCATTATAATGGGTCCTAAACGGACGCGCCGAGGCACCACCGTAGATCGGCTGGAGAGAAGGAGTTTCCACCTCCAAATAGCCATGGTCGTTGAGAAAATCCCGGGTCCACTGGATAATGGAGCTCCGCATTTTGAACGTCTGCTTGACTTCGGGATTGACAATCAGATCGAGATAGCGCTGGCGATAACGTTGTTCTTTATCGGTAAAAGCGTCAAATATGTTACCGTCTTTTTCCTTTACAACCGGAATTGGGCGGACATTTTTAGTCAGCAGTTGGAGTTCTTCGGCATAAATAGTAATCTCGCCGGTACGGGTCTTGAAGACTTTACCCACGACGCCGATAATGTCACCGATGTCCAGCAGCCGGAAAAGGTCATAATTTTTCTTACCGATTTTATCTTCCTGAAAATATATCTGTAATCTGGTATCATCATCCTGGATATGGCAAAAACTGGCGCGCCCCATTTTTCGGATAGCCATGATGCGCCCGGCAATTTTAACGACAGTAGTTTCTTCCAATTCGGCAAAATTATCGAGAATAGCCTTGTTGGAGTGACTTTTAGGAAAACTGTAGGCATAAGGTTCAAAGCCCAATTCCCGGATTTTTCGAACTTTTTCTTTCCGGATTTGAAGGATTTCGCTTAGAGATTTACCAATTTGCTTTTCCTGGTTATTCAAGATTACTTTCTCCCCATTTTTGCGATATAAATTAAATACTGGCGTAAAAATTCGTCAATATCGCCGTCCATGACAGCCTGAATATTTGTATTTTCACACTTAGTGCGATGATCTTTGACCATCGTATAGGGTTGAAATACATAGGAACGAATTTGATTACCCCAGGAAATATCTTTTTTGTTTTTTTCTATCTCGGATTGTTCCTTTTTCTGTTCTTCTTTCCTTAACTGATATAGGCGCGCTTTCAGAATCTTTAAAGCTGAAGCTTTGTTTTTAAACTGAGAACGCTCGTTTTGACACTGAACCACGATGCCGGTTGGAATGTGAGTGATCCGAATTGCGGAATCGGTTTTGTTGACATGTTGACCGCCGGCGCCACTGGCACGGTAAGTATCAACCCGTAAATCTTCGGTATTGATTTCAATTTCAATGTCTTCTTCAACTTCAGGGTATACAAAAACCGAAGCAAAAGATGTATGCCGCCTTCGATTGGAATCAAACGGCGAAATTCGTACCAGACGGTGAATCCCCGCTTCCGACTTCAGATAGCCGTAGGCATAAGGTCCTTTAACTTCTATTGTAACCTCTTTAATACCGGCTTCGTCACCCTTGATCAGGTTGATGATTTCGGCGTTCATACCGGACCGTTCAAACCAGCGTGTATACATTCTGAGTAACATCTCCGCCCAATCCTGTGATTCGGTTCCACCGGCGCCGGGATGTATAGTCATTATGGCGTTCTTTGAATCGTCATCATCACTCAGCATGTTCTGGAGTTCAATTTTATCAAGATTGTCATTTAATTCCCGGATCATCGACTGAATATCGGCAAGAACAGACTCATCCTTTTCATCTATAGCTAATTCAATGAGTTCTTCAATATCGCTGAACAGTGTTTGAATGGATTGATATTGCTCCAAATCGGTTTCTATAGAGCTAACCTGCTGAAGGATATTCTGGGCTCTCTCCCGATCATTCCAAAAATCACTTGCCGATATTTTTTCCTGATATTTTTTCAGTTGACGTTGTTTCGATTCAACGTCAAAGGAACCTCCGAAGTTCACTGACCCTCGGTTCAAGGGTATCTATCTCTGATTTTATATCATTAATCATTATTTTTAATAAAGAGTTGGGCTTATTTCAACATTGCCTTGGAAGGTTTCAGAGAAGAAAAATCTTTGTAACTGGAAAGAACAATATAAGTTCGTGTCTGTAATACACCAGGCCATAATTGGATCTCCGATAATAACCCTTCCAGTGTTGACGTGTTTTCGGTCTGTATCTTTAATAAATGTGAACCTTCACCGGTTATTGAATGACATTCTATGACATCGTTTTCTTCACGCGCTTTCTTGATAAAGTCATCATGTCTTTTTGACGGAGATGTCATAACAAATACAAAAGCGGTTACATCTTTTCCAATAGCTGCGTTATTGACTTTAGCATGATATCCGGCTATAATGCCTTTTTTTTCCAATTTCCGCATGCGTTCACTCACAGCGGGAATAGTTAATCCGACTTTTTCGGCAATTCGATTCCGCTGAATTCTTCCGTCTTTTTGAAGAATATCGAGAATTTGTACATCAATTGAGTCAATCATATTTAGAAACTCCTATTTTTTTTTAGATTCATATAGTAATCATTGAAATCAATTAATTATCTACTGGTGTAGTATTGTATTAACGCATAAGCAGAAAACAGACTTAATAATTGTTGAGTCCACGATAGAGAGGTTAGGATGTATTGAGTTGGTTTAATGGGTACGACAACCGTATCGTTTGGTCTGATTTCCGGGATTAGTTCGGCATTACCGGTATCAAGAAATTCTTTGATATTAATAACAGATACATAATTTTCTTCATCCTTATGAGACGAGTGAATGACCTTAATTTTAGTTAATTTTGCCATGTTCGTCGGCCCTCCGGCTGAAGAGATCAACTCAACCAGATCGGTTCCAATCGGGACATCATACAGGCCAGGTTTCTTAACCTCCCCCCAGACTCTGACGGTCATTAACAACGCATCATTTGTCGCGGAGAGGATATACCGTGAAGCGCTTGGACGATTCGTTAAATCGCTTTGCGTTCGCAAAGATTCCTGACTAAAACCGGTCGTTATAAAAACAATCAAGAATATGACAATTAAGCCTTTTTTCACATTTTCCCCTTGCTATTCAATTGAGAAATACTCCCAATTAGAGACTGAACCTTCGATATCAATATTGGTATGCGGATCAACATAAACTATAGATTTTATACACCAGCGATACCACTGTCCGGATGACAGAGCGCCGGGTTCAGCTAAACCATCAAAATTAAAATTTATCGACTGGCAAAAATCTCCATAATTTGGTGTTGTAAAGCGAGAAATCCAAATAACATTATGTGTTTCTAAGTTTTCAAGCCGGATAACATATTCAGGATTCAGGTTTGAAAAGTCATTCCATTCAAATATCATCGGTTGAGCGGTTATTGTTCCGATTGGTTTCCGTGGTTCAACCTTGCTGATTACTGCATATTGTATTGTATCCGAAGGATTGCTTTTATTGCCAGCCTGATCATATGCTCTCAGGTAATAGTAATAATCGATCCCGAATTTTACCGAATCATCGACAAAAAACGTATCTGCACCACTCACTGAAAATGCATTTATATCTGCCACCAATGTGAATTTGTTTTCAATATCTTGCTCAGCCTTATAAAGCTTGTAGCCTGAAATGTCCTCTTCGAGGTTTGGATGCCATTCCAGTATAATTCCGTTGCCTTCGTTATACGGGCGAATACCGGTGGCGATTGTGTCCGTAGGCGCGGATTTGCAAACCCATACCGGCGGCGCGGGAGCGTCGGGATCCTCGATACTTTCACCACAATTGGGAACTATTATTATCATTGAAACCATTAAAAATATTTTTAATAGTGAGATTATCTTCAAAGTTCGATTCCGACTCCTATTCTGTGGGTTGCTCCAAGATCATGGTTAAAAAACGTATAATCAGTATTAATAATTCGATTCATCACCTTATAAATTAAACCTAATCCGGTTGTTATACCAGTTTTATTTATACCTGCCCGGAAACTTATTTTGTCCTTAACAATACACTCCAGACCGTACCTCATTTTATCCTGATGACGATAATCCTTTTCTATTCCCACATTTAAATGCATGTGATATTTTTCGATAGTCTGTTCAAGTCCAAAAGAAAAAACCGGGTAAAATCTAATCTCATCCTGCCGTTTGGTATTCCAATAGATTACTGTTCCGGTCGCATCTTTCAATGCCAGTCCGACGTTGAGTTTCCCAAGTTTCTTTATTTCAAACAGTTCTTCACCGCTGACACATAAACGTCCGCCAATATCGATACCAATACCGTAAGCTTCAAGATTATAAAGTTTCTTATAGATTATTTTGAAATTAATGCCCCAGGGAATTTCAATGGTGAAGCGTGAATAACGCCAACCGAGACTAACAGATTTTGAAATATGACGAGCATAGCTGATAAAAAAAGCGTCCTCAAGATCGCTAAATGTTTTAAATGGATAATTCTGCAGGGCAATAATGGAATCCCGCCGGGCCGCCGGATCAGTGACTTCTCTGAGAATATCCGGTCGAATTGGAATATCATCCACACCGAATCGGACCCAACTGACCGCTCCCGAAGATTTTTCTGAAAGGGGCAGGGCAAGTCCGATATAATTATGATTTGCCAGCCCAAATTGGGAAGTGTACATTAATCCAACTTGAGTTTGCCGAACGAATGCCAGACCAGCGGGATTACTCGAAAAAGAAGTTGCGCTACGGTCAAGCGCACCTGTGGCATTAGCCATCGCCAGAGCGCGGGCGCTGACTCCCGTTTCAAGAAAGGAGTCGGCATATTCCCCGCCCTGGGCAATTATCCCGCAAACAAACATTAGCATAAAAATTCGGAATCTGACTTTCATCGGGCCTTTGCGATCTTACCAATAGATGTTGCCTTTTTATTTTGTTTTTTTGCGATCATTTTATAAAAATATACACCGTTGGCAATGAAATTTCCGTCTTTATCAAGACCATCCCACATAATTTCGTGGTACCCGCCTTCATTCATATCCAAACCGGCGCTGAAAATAGTCGCTTCCTCCAGGACTTTTATTAAACGCCCGGATGGCGCATAAATATTTATTTTGAATTTTTCAACCCGCTGGGTTAACTCATATATGAAAGTTGTTCGGTCTTTGAAAGGATTCGGATAGTTCCCGTAATCGATCAGTTTCAGTTCATCGCTAACGGTAAAAACGATCTGATCGGCAGTGCGATTGCCGGCTGCATCTTTTATAGTGACTTCAATATCATGATCGCCGTATTCAAGTTCCGGGCGGAATTGGGCAGAGACGTAATTGCTATTTGTCAAAGTATCCGGAATATTCAGATCAGAAAAACTGACGGCGTTTCCATCCAGAAAAACCCGCAGTCCTGTCCTGTCGAATGAAACTCCATTCTGATCTTCGGCGATAATGGAAATGTTCGGTTTCCTGGAGACGAAAGAATTCTGGAAAAACTGTCGTCCGTCGAGGCTTAGCTCAAGCGCCGGCGGTTCGGTGTCCAGGCATTTAATAAGCGTAAATTGACCGGGGCGGGATGACTCGGTCACATAACTGCTACGCCGGTGCTGAGTGGCTTGTTTTATCCATATTCTCAGATAGGGATCCCGGTGCGCAATGAATACGTCGTGATCCGTTGTATCAGAAGAAAATATCTCAACCAGCAACGGCTTGAGAAGAGTGTCGGAAACATTGGGCAGCGAAATATCAATACTTTCGAGCTGCCCGCCGCGGATACTGTTCTGAATTAAAAATTGCGGCTGATTTGAGTTCTGTGATATGAATTTCCGGTTGATAATCAATACGGATGAATCCATCAGGCTGTTTGGTTCAATCAGAATTGAATACCGGTCAAATTTCAATGTGTCGGTATTTATACCATTCAGGCTTGTGCCGATTGTCGGCAGCACCGGGAATGTGTTAATATAGAGGGAATCGGTTAACGTATTATTCGCTTCATTCAATTCATTGATTTTATTTAACGGATCGATAACAATTTTAAATTGTTGCCAGCCTGTACCTAATATTCCGGGAATTGGGTGCGTGGATTTGCGGTTAGGTAACAGTCGAATTTGGGTGGTATTGAAAATCGATTCGGCGTTGTCGTTTACTTTATATGCTATCATGTCTGTTTGCAGGGTATCGTCGCCGTTATAATTTACCTCGACCAATAATTCCGGGAATGTTGTTCCCCCCTGTGAAATGCCTATTGCCGCGAGATCGGGATTTTGTTTTATCTTGACGGAAAATGCGTTACTGACGGTTTGATTCTGGGAATTATCATAGGCAACAAATCTGACACCGATCAATTTTCCGGCGCCGCCGATTTTCAGAGGACTTTGCAAATGCCAGCGGTTGGGTTCTGCGATATCCTGAACCATTTTTTGTTTAGTGATTGACGCCGGATTATTAAAGCTGCTGACATACTCAATTCCGTTTTCATCGAGGTACTCATACGCATTGACCGTATCCAGCTCACATATAATAGAATCGATGTTCGCTAATTCTGTCCGCACTGAAATGATGAAACCCTGGTTTTTTTCCGGCAGTTCCGGCTGAGTATTGAAATTGTAGAAATTCAATCCCCGGATGTTCAATAATGTGACTCCGTGACCGTCGTCTATCGCTTCAGCATTGTGGAAGTAGTAATTAATAAACGTATTGCCCGGATTTATGTTTAAGGGCAGTTCGATCGATTGCCGAACCATACCGTTTTCGATTTGCCCGATTTGCGGTTCCGGGTATACCCGGCAGGTAGCAGAATCGTACAACTGGGTATAAATCTCACCGGATGTAAACGGCGTCAAGCCGGAAAGTTCGATAGTTTGACCGGGTTGTGGATTACTTTCGCTGATCGTCAGATTTGACTGTTTTCCGGGAAAGGGAATCTCGATGGTCGGATCGCCGATAAGCATAAAAGAATTGACCATTGAAAATTTCAGATAATCGAAGTAATGATCCGCCAGATACTTGATTTTCGCATACCGGATTGCCTCTCCAACAGTCATTCCCGGATTGAAAATGACGTCATAGAAGGGTTTAGCCATCAGGTAGTCGTTTTTTATCCAGCCGACACTGGTCGCTCCCCAGAGACCTATCGCCCCGCCGTTTTCGGCTATCAGAAGGTGCTCTCCGAGTCCGGTTACATTTGTGAAATCGGCGGTAAAACACGTCAGACTGGTGATAAAGGGCAGTTTATTATAATTATCGAGATACTCAATGTGTGAGGTGTTAAAAAGGGAGCGGTCAGACCATACCGCTCCACCGCCATGTCCCATGAAATTGATCAGTATCAGGCCTTTGTTCCAGAGATATATCAGAGTGTCAGACCCGCCGAAAAAGGGCGTTTTTACAGATGATGGATTGATGAAGATTCGGTTGATGCTGAATTCCTTAGGTATCTGCCGGTTGATCATATTTTCAGTCTGGTTCTTGAATGCGTCCTCGTAACCGGCGATATAAAGCAGCTCATTGTGCCAGGGACCGACCGGGGTTTCATTTGTATAATTAATGCGTTTGTCAATAACCAGCTCCAGTTCTTCCCGATCCGATACCGGCCAGCGTCCGATACCATACTCCGGTATCCCGGATTTTTCATCGAGAACCACATACCAATGATCGCTGGGACAGGCGCCATATTTATAAGACTGGTAAAAAAAAGCAGGAACAGACTCTTTCTCCCGGATTTTGGAGTCCCCAATCAGAAGGACCGCTTGTGGTTTGTGTGTCCAACTTTCATGAATGTAAGCCAGATAGTCACGAATGGCGTAAGGGCTAACGATTCCGTCGTTGAATTCGTTGTAAATATCTCTGATTCCGACAACATGAGCATTTATGCCGATACTCTGGTAAAAGGAAATCAATTTCGCGAGATTATACTTAAATTGCTGATCCGATATTATCAAAAGATCAATTGATTTGCCTTCGGCGCTGATATCAAAAATTGTGTCGGGTTGAATACTGCGCGGCTGCATAATGCCGGTTCGAGAAGCGGCAATATAGAGCGTATTGTCATCGTGGATGTAATCCTCAATCAGGACCGAGTAGTTATCCGTCAGCGTACTGTACTCAACGCTGAAGTCCATCAGTTTGCTTTTCCCGATTTTATAGACTGAGATATCCGGATCTTCAAAACCGCCGATTTTGAAATGATAGATGCCGGTCGGCTTATTTTCCGGGCGGGCAAAATCGATCCGATCCTTATGTGCTCGATATAGCCGTTTATAGCGAATGTTCAGATAATCAAAAAGAACTTTGTCATATTTATTCGTAGGATCGTCACCGGCAACCGACAACTGGATTTTGTTTTCTCCATGCTTCAAATAGCGGTTCTGAAGTACCTGCCCGACATCGTTCCGGATGATATGCGGAACCTGATCGCTCCAGCTGTCGGTGGCAGTATAGTAATCATTAATATAAACGGAAACTGTATGCTTACCAGCTTGATAGGTCAAGCCGTGCATGCCGACTTCAATATTGAACCGCTCAATGGTATTCATATTCGGATAAATCAATGGGAATGTATAACTCCTGGTTGTTCCGCCGTTGATACCACTGTCAAAGAACCAGTGATCACGCGTGTGCGTAGGGAGATCGGTATCAACTCTACCAAGTCTGTCGAAATACCTGTTCTCTTCAAAATGGGCAGTGTATTCATAATCCGTAGGAACAATTGCATTATTACTGCTAATCGTCGTTTTAGCCGATTCCTCAGCGTAACGCAGACCGTCTTGCTCGCCCCAGGTAAGGAAGTAGATATTCTTATCCGTAAAAGGATCATAATAGTAATCGGCAACGCTGTTGGGATTGCGCTGTCCGTAGAATTCGATAAAATCGGATTTGTCAAATGAACCGTCGGACTCGCCTTTAACATAAATCGGCACTTCATTGCCTCTATTGAACAGCTGCAACGACCGCGGATCAACATTACTGATCGCGGCACCGCTGTCTTTGAGAGCTGAGCGGGTAATGCGGTAAATGCCGGTGGAATCAACGGTAATGCGCATCAGTTTCCGACCAAACAAAAAATGGCTGCCCAGTTTCATAAGAGTCTTTCCCGGTAATGATTGCCGAACCTGACTGTTCAGATCTAAGGCGTTTTCCAGATTCGATTTAGCAGCTTTCGGGAGTATCCTGAGATTTGAATTATTAGCAATTGATACGGAAACACTCATCTCTTCATAATAGCGTAACTGCTTGCCGTTGTCGATTAATTGATAGGGATAAATTCGTACGCTTGTAAGCGGCAGGTTGTTGACATACCCCAGAAATGTGATAATAACGGTTTCCCGGGGATATATATTGCCGATATCGGGAACGGTCTGATCATTGAATTCAAACTCTGTATTGTCCGGCTTTGATCTATCGGAAAATCGTTCCGGTTTACCGTTAACAGGCAGAACAACCCGATTTGAGCCATTAATATGATAACTGATATCTTCAGGCATTGCATTAAATATTTTGTTGAAACAGGGAAGTGAAGGATAAGCCAACCGGCTGTCGTTTTCCAGCGCTGCGGCACGAATTGAAATAAAGCCGTCGTCTGTAATGATAAAATCGGGTGCGGCGACTGAGCCCCGCCATATCCAGCTGTTGTCGTCAAGCCATATATCGGAATAATTAGCTGACTGTTGGTTTGTTATGAATTGGGGATTTGAAAAACCAACGCGATTAAAAATCGGGATCAATAAAAGTATATTGATAATTAAGGCAAATACTGAATTGTACAAGAATGTCTCCCTCAATACCTGTCAGGTATAACAAAAACATGTATTCTGTGTGTCTCCCTGATAAAAAGTTCTTCATAATTGCCATGATTAATTTAACACACCTGAAAAATATGTCTATATTTTTTTTCGCTTCCTTTTTCTTCTTGCCACGTTATGCCTATCATCTTTTTGAAGGTCTAAGTCCCGGTGATTAAAACCAATTTGGCTCGCTCCGCTCCCTGAAAATTAGTTTGTTTATAGTTTCGTCAGGTCCTTAGACCCCGCAATACGATTACGAGTGGGAAAAAAGATTAACCCCCGGTTTTAACCGAGGGATGAAGGCTGCCCACCGTGTTTCCGACTTTAGTCGGTAAGTTACCCGAATGAATTCGGGAAAGCGGCACGTATCCTGTATCCACCAATGAATTGGGTGGTTAACCTTTCCCGCTTCTTTGCGCCTTGGCGTCTTTGTGGTCTATTTTTATTCCGGTTTATTCTCCAGCCCCGGATTTACCGTTTTCCATTCCCGGTGAAGAATAATTTATTCAGAAGGCCCCGCAGCATGTCTTCATCAACGCTGCGATAAAATATTCCCTGGTAGGCAACGGCAATTTTCTGAGTCTCTTCCGAGATGATAACTATAACGGCGTCGGTTTCCTCCGACAATCCCAGTGCGGCTCTATGGCGAGTGCCCAAGAGGGGATCCAGATCCGGATTATCCGAAAGCGGTAAAATAGCTCCGGCTGCTTCGACAATATCATTTTGAATAATCACTGCCCCATCGTGGAGCGGACTGCCGGGGTTAAATATTGAAATTAGCAGACTGGAAGATACCTCGGCGTTTATAGTAATGGCATTCTCACGAATAGATTTCAAGCGAATTTCCCGCCCAAGAACAAATAAACCGCCCCATTTCCGGCGGACCAATTCCAACGAAGCTTCGATAATGGCTTCGATTGTTTTTGATTTCGGTTCACTTATAAACCGTCTCAAAAAACGGTTCTGACCAATCATGATCAGAATCCGGCGCAATTCCGGCTGAAAAACAATGACAAATGCAATGACCCACACTGTCTGTAATTGCCCCATGATCCATGACAGACTCTGTAAATTGAAGATATGGGCCAGAAAGGATAATAATAAGATAATCGCCAGTCCAAATATCATTTGTGAAGCGCGGGAACCTTTGAAAAATTGGTAAAGCTTCAAAAAAATCCAGTAAACAATCAGAATATCGAGAACATCCCATATTGTTACCGTAATAAATTTTATTGTAAATAGGGGCATGTTAATTTTTCCCTATTATTGAATCCACGACCTTCACGGCACGAACCGACTCTCTAACATCGTGAACTCTGACAAACCCGGCGCCATTCATTATAGCGCTGGTCATACATGCCAGACTGCCTTCCAATCGTTGATCCACCGGCAGATCAAGTCGCTTACCAATAAAAGATTTTCGGGAAAGCCCGACGAGAATTGGTTGTCCCAGGGATTGGAATTCACCGAGATATCTTAATAACGTATAATTATCTTGAAAAGTTTTCCCAAAACCAAATCCGGGATCAATTATTATTTGATTTCTGGAAATTCCGGCGTCAATAGCCCTTTGAACCGATGAAAACAGATACTGCATGATTTCATCAATAAGATTAGTGTAAACCGGATTATTCTGCATATTGCGGGGCGTACCCTTAATATGCATTATTACGACGGTAGCATTATATTTTTTAATGATCGGAATCATTTCCGGATCATAGGTCAAGCCACTGATATCATTGACGATATTGGCGCCATTTTGCAGAGCTTCCTCCGCTACTACGGACTTGTATGTATCTACGGAAATCGGAATATCTGAATATTTCCGGATAGCTTTAATAACAGGGATAACCCGGTCTGATTCGGTTTGGATATCTACTGATTCGGCGCCGGGACGAGTCGATTCGCCTCCGATGTCGATAATATCGGCTCCCTCCCGCTCCATTGTCATAGCCGCTTTCAGGGCTTTATCTTCATCGAAATATTTACCACCATCCGAAAACGAATCGGGAGTCACGTTAAGGATTCCCATGACATAGGTTCTTTTTCGGGTATCGAATACCGAATTGCCAATTTTAACATTGTAAATCTGCCGGGAGTTATCCTCAAAGAAATCGCTTAATTCCGCCTGTAAACGATCTAATCCAAAATCCTGGTATTTCAAACTATTAATAAGCCTGTCAAATTGTTTCTTCGTGCCGGACAGTATAGCGGGCGCTTTATCCACATTGCAGGTCGTGGCTTCCCGGCTAACGGCACATTCCCCGCCAACCGACAGCATCTGCTGTTTTAATATATTAGCAGCCGGACAGGAGATCGGATCGGTTTTAAGAATGAAGAATTCCCCTTTTGGAGCCATAGCCGCAATTCCCCCTGGATCCACCGGCAAGGTTTTCATCTCCTCAATATAATGGGGGATATCATTTACTTTTAGCTGTCTCAGCAGAGTCTTTTACTCCTTTTTTAGATTGAGTAATACGCGGTTTCGGGCGCGCCCGTTTCAATTCCGTTTTTGCTGATTTAGAGCGTGGTTTCCGGGTTTTGATTTTTTTAACAGGCTTATGAATTTTTCCTCCATTTAAGAGCCGTTTAATGTCTTCCCCGTCTATCACTTCATACTCTAACAGAGATTCGGCTAACAGCTTGAGGGCGTCCAATTTATCTTTAAGTATTTTTGCGGCAACTTCCTCGGCGTCTTCGACAATTTTATGAACCTCCTGATCAATAATTTTTGCCGTATCTTCGCTGAAATCCCGATGTTTTGAAATCTCTCTGCCAAGGAATATTTCCTCATTTTGCTTGCCAAAAGTCAGCGGTCCCAGGCGATCGCTCATACCCCACTCACAAACCATTTTTCGCGCTAATTCGGTAGCACGTTCAATGTCATTCCCGGCGCCGGTAGTTAATTCGTTAAAAATGATTTTTTCCGCAGCCCGCCCACCGAGTAAGATGCTTAGTCTGGCGGTTATATAGGACCGGGAATAATTGTGTCTTTCATCCATCGGCAGCTGATGGGTAATTCCCAATGCCCGGCCCCGCGGTACGATAGTCACCTTGTGAATCGGATCGGCTTCAGGAATATTCATGGCAACGAGAACATGACCGGATTCGTGATAGGCAGTCAAATTACGTTCTTTCTCGGAGATCTGCAGACTCTTGCGCTCAACTCCCATCATGATTTTGTCTTTGGCTTCTTCAAAATCCAACATATCTACGGCTTTTTTGTTTTTGCGGGCAGCCAGAAGCGCCGCTTCATTAACCAAATTTGCCAGATCGGCGCCGACTAAACCGGGTGTACCTCTCGCAATTATGGATAATTTAATATCTTTTGCCAGGGGAATATTCTTCGTATGAACCTTCAAAATGCCTTCGCGTCCTCTTACATCGGGTACATCCACAACGATCTGCCGGTCAAAACGGCCCGGACGTAATAATGCCGTATCGAGCACATCGGGCCGGTTTGTTGCCGCGATAATAATAACGTTTGTATTTTCATCGAATCCGTCCATTTCAACGAGAAGCTGGTTTAGAGTCTGTTCGCGTTCGTCATGTCCACCGCCGAGACCGGCACCGCGATGCCGACCGACAGCATCGATTTCATCAATAAAAATAATACATGGTGCGCTCTTTTTGCCCTGCTCGAATAAATCACGTACCCGCGAAGCACCGACACCAACAAACATTTCAACAAAATCAGCACCGCTGATACTGTAAAAAGGTACGCCTGCTTCACCGGCAACGGCTTTTGCCAGGAGCGTTTTTCCGGTTCCGGGAGGACCTAAAAGCAAAGCGCCTTTGGGAATTTTGCCGCCTAACCTGGAAAATTTGCCCGGCGATTTGAGAAATTCGATGATTTCTTCCAACTCCTCTTTGGCTTCGACACATCCGGCGACGTCATTAAAAGTTACTTTTGGTCGATCCGACGTCCAGAGCCGGGCTTTACTTTTGCCAAAGCCAAAGATACCCTTGTTATTTTGCCCCTGCATGCGCCGCATGAAAAATAACCAGATACCGATAAACAGAAGCCACGGTAAAAGATTAACCAAATAGTCTGTCCATTTAACGGTTTTTTCTTTGAAATTGTATTTCAGATTATAACGATCCCACTCTTCCAGCATTTCCGGTCCGATATTGGGAGGCAGAATCAGATAGATTTTTTTAACTTCAATGGGACGGTTACCAATAATTAATGTTGTTTTTTCCTTTAACACACCATGAAATTCTCGCTCAATGATTGTTGCTTCGGAAATCATTTCATTGGCAAGCAGATCCTTATACTGCGAAAAGGTAATAACAACCTCTTCTTTTGAGCCGCTGCCCAGAATCTGAATGAGAAAAATGGAACTGATAATAATGACGATCCACATTAGGGAAGTTTTAGAGGCTTTCTTCCATTTAAATTCATCGTTACTGTCTTTTGGTTTATTTTTTGGTGATTGTTTCCCTTTGGGCGGAATCATTGGTTTTTTCTTACCGCCATCTTTGGGCAATTCCGATTGCAAATGATTGCTTGTTAGTGTCATTTATTTCCATCCTGGTTTAAATAGTAGATTGATTTCAGACTTCGCATTTTTTGCGCCAGATCGAGACCATACCCGACAACATATTTATCGGGGATTGTAAATCCGACATAATCAATGTCAAAGTCCAGCTTCGTATACTCTTTAATTAATAATGAAGCAAATCGTACGGATTTGGTTTCACTGCCTTCAAGACGCTTCTTGAGAAAATTAATGGATAGACCGGAATCGATAATGTCCTCGATTATGATAACATCCCGACCGGTAATATCACAACTTATATCTTTTAAGAGCCGCACGGTTCCACTGGTCATGGTTTCATTGGCATAGCTGGAAATCTTGATAAAATCAACTTCGGCGTAAATCGACATTTCTCTAATTAAATCGGCAAAAAATATAAAACTACCGTTTAACACGCCGATCATGATCGGAACGGAATCTTTGTAATCTCTGGAAATAGATTCCGCCATTTCACGAATGCGATTCTGGATAGTTTCGTAAGAAAGCAGCTCGTGGAGCGTTAATCCGCTAAATTTTCCAAAATTATTATCCAGTACAAGAGTCTTTTTCATTATAACAATTCCTCATAATAAACTTTTAATGTTCGCCGAGTCATTGGTTTGAGCTTAAATTCATCAGAAAGTTTCAAACCACAGACCCAGACAATTTTGCCGTCGGATTCGAGTATCGGTATCCGTTTTTTCTTATTCAGCGGTATCTTCTGATCGATGAAGATATCACTTACTTTTTTTGTATAAGGAGCGTTCAGGGGTTTGATTCGATCGGATTTTTCCCACGGGCGCAAGACTAAATTTTCACCTAACTTATCAAGATCAAGGTATTCAATAGTGCGTTGTTCAATGCCCTCTGAGTAATCCCGATCTTTGACGATTTCCGAAGCAAAACGAAAATAATCGGTTTTATATTCCATTCCCGGAACAATTTGCAGCGCCTGCCAATGAGGATTTTTATCATACTCAAAAATCAAATTACCGCGATCAACATAAGCCTGTAAATTAGCTGCAATTCTCAGGCGTTTACCCGTGGTTCCCTCTTCGGCGATTTGTACGATTCTGGTCAGCATATTGTAATCAACTGCCGGATATGGATAATTTAAGCGATTGAAACACTCCCGGACGACCTCTATTTTAACCGTTGTAAAATACTTTTTTAGACGAGAAATATCAAGAGCAATTTCTATTGAATTTGAATACACAAAACAATCGTCTAAAGCTTCTGTTCCGGCATTATGGATGAATTTGGTGACGTCTTCGGAGATGGTCGATAAACGTAAAACGGCGGTATCAAAAGAGGGATTTAAGTTCGCTTTAATCGACGGAATCAGGCTTTGTCTGATAAAATTTCTCTGGATCTTCTCATCCCGATTGGTGTGATCTTCACTAAAAGGAATCTGATGTTGAGCGGCATATTCATATAATTGCTCTTTGGACGCGAACAGAAGAGGACGGATGATGTTTCCACGCTTTAATTGAATGCCTGCGAGTCCCTTGACGCCGGCGCCCCTGATGATTCTGTATAGAATCGTCTCGACCTGATCGTCCTTCGTATGAGCCGTGGCAATCAAAGACCGGGGATTTTCCCTGGCAAGCTCCTCAAAAAAATTATATCGCAACTCACGCCCCGCCATTTCAAGCGATAAATTATTTTTTTTAGCATAAGCGCGAACATTAACCTTTCTGGAGGTATAAGCACAATTGATCGACTGACAATATGCCTTTACCAGAGATTCATCTTTATCCGCTTTTTGACCGCGCAGGGAGTGATTTAAGTGGGCTGCCAGAATATCTATTTTATGTTGCTGCCTATATTGCAAGAACAGGTGCAGCAATACCATAGAATCCACACCACCGGAAACGCCCAAAATGATATAATCGACTTGCTCAAGCAGCTGCTTTTGCCGAATAAATGAGTGGAATTGCTGATATAAATTACGGTCGCCCTGGTTCATAAGAATATTTTTAGGCGTTATAATAAATCTTTCAAGAAAGGGTTGGACTTCAGTTCCTCCGTGATAGAAGTTGCCTCCCCGTGCCCGGGATAGACTTTAGTATCCGGGTTTAATTGGCTCAGTCGCAGCAGACTTTCGTTCAGCTGTTTCAGGGAACCGCCCGGGAGATCGGTCCTGCCAACCGTTCCTCTGAATAATGTATCTCCGGCAAAAAGATGTTTATCGGTAATATAGCAAACACTTCCCGGCGTATGACCGGGAGTATGTAAAACCTGTAGGTGCATGCTATTCACTTCCAATACCTGTCCGTCACTCAAAAGTGTGGTAACTTCCGGCAGCTGGAAATTTTGGATACCCAGATACTGGGCAATGTTTTTTGCAGAGTTAAAAATATCCAACTCTTTTTCATGAAGGGCAAAGGGTAAATCGTAACGCTTTTGCAATTCTGCCGCTGCTCCGATATGATCGGGATGGGCATGGGTATTAAGAATAAAAACAGGCGTCAGTTTTAGTTCGTCTATCTTCCCAACAATGCTGGAAACATTATCGCCGGGATCGAAGATAACCGCATGCCTGTTGACGTCATCGCTTAAAATCCAGGTGTTTTCTACAAATGAACCGGTTACAATTGAGTCAATAATCATTCCGGACTTCCTTTTTTTAAATTTCACCGAAAATCAAGTCATTCATCTCTATCAGCTTCTCTTTATAACTTCGTGGAAAAAAGTACCAGACAGCAGCGGCAATCGAACTTAACAGAGAATTCCCGTCTTGCAGGGAAAAACTGAATCCAGTCAACTCGTTTTGTTTACGCAGGTTTAAGCCGGGGACGACAATTACCGCCTGATTGAGGATTCTTCCATGGTACCCTAAATCTCTGGCGAAAGCTGTAATCTGGCTCGCTAAGAGCTTATTAGTTAAGGCAATTAATGGATTTGCCTGAAACCGGTTAATCACTTTTTGCAAGGTTGTCGCCGATTTTAATTTGATATCGAAAGACACGGTGTGCAGATATTGGGAATTGACTTTCATCGCGGAAGAAAAGAGATCCAGATCAAAACCGATTGAATGGAATAATGATGCCGCATCAGCCGCCTGATAAGTGCCGTAAGTTCCGTTTTGGTGAGTACCAATCTGGGGTGACGGAATAAAATTTTCGGCTTCACTTACGTCGCTGGCGCGCCGGATACAAACGAAACGCCCCCATTCGAGATTTGAGACTCTGTCTTCGATAGCTATTGTTTTGATAATACTTGAGATATTATGCGCATTACATGAGACAATCCGGATAAATTTGTCTTTATCGCGCTGCAGAGCATCATCATTAATACAGAATGCGTAATCCTTCCCAAATTCCGGATTTCTTGATTGGGCAATGAATAATTTATCCGAATCGGCATACCGGGAATATATTTTCGCCTTGTTTTCAGTTGCCAAACCGGGCGCTGAACAATCAATAATTACGCCCGCCCGATCAATCGCTTCGCTCGCCGTATAATCAATTTTACAACCGATACTGGCAAATTCATCAGTATTCTCTTCGGATATACACAATTTTGCGCCAAGATTAACCATGCCTTTCAACAGCGCCACATTGCGGATTTCCGCCTCTTCCGGTTTGAAAGTGACTTCCTCTATTCCCAATTTTTTACGCCGGCTTGCCAGAATTCCGATTAAGGGAGCTCCGACAGTGCCCGTGCCGACGATGTGTACAATATTGCGTGCCATAATCTGCCTTTTTTGTATCAAATGGCTTTGTAAACTGGAATTTTTAAAAACCGAGATAAGTTAAGCAATATTTACCTTTATAAAAACCGTTGTTTTCTGTACAATAAAGAGTCAATTGACACGGAGCGTTATCCCCCAGACAGGATGTTTTCATTATATTCCAATTATAAACCGCTGAAGCGGTTATCCGGTTGGATAACAGTATCTGATCACCCGAATGAATTCGGGTGTTGCCCCAATATGACCAACTCTGGAATTGAGGCAACACCCTGTTTTAAAATGGTAAAATTCGATAACCTGGAAGTCCACCTATCTACCGTTTCAACGGTTTATACTAAATATCCCCTGTATAGTGCGATAGTGAACACTATTTTTTATTCTGCCTTCTATGTTACACGAATACGTTCCGGAGCAGAGCCCCGCGGAACGAAATTACCTGCTCTAAACGAGAAGGAGCCATTTTAATTTTCGTTATAAAAGGCAAAGGCGCCCGGGCATGCCCCTACCTGGAAATTTGCCAATTCGGTTCCGTTTTGATTGACAATAGTTATATTATCAGGGGCAATATAATCGCTTAAGCCGAAGTATAATAAATCGTTATTAGACGCCATTGAATAAATATTGTTGTAATGACCGATTTGATTTAGGGTGTCCATTGTAAGGGATTCAGTTACAGGGCAGGCACCACCGTTATAGACTCTGTAAATCTTATCATTCAAAAGGGTTAAATCGGCACCAAATTGAAAATTAATCCCAAAATCCATCTTAGAGACCTGACCCGTTTGTAAATTAATTCTTGAGTTTCCTGCATAAGTATTCCAGTTATCGTCGTAGTATGTACTGGCTACATAAAGATCGGATTGATACCCCAAAAGTTGTCCCGGTCCGCTAACAACGGTAAAAGTCTCCGTAATCACCGGTTCTGCACCTGAAACGTCAATCGCAATCACTTTGTCCGCCGAGGTCCAGTTGGAATTCATGGTTATGGAAGCGTATAATTTATCGTTAAAGTAAAGCAAATCTTCCGGTAAGCCGTCGACCATTAAAGTATCGATGAAAGTTTGGGTTGATAAATCAACAAGAAGAATTCCATTTAAATACCAACAGGATATATAGGCGATATTATCGATAATTTCAATATCCCGGGGACCGGCAAAGGGTACCTCGATCGTATTTTCATATTGGAATCCATCTGAAATATCGGCAATCTCTATCGTGTTGGAATTATTCATCACAATATACAGCTTGTTATTATGAATCTTCAGTGATTGACCGGTATCGCCGAGAGGATTAACAGCCGGATCCCAGTAAATTGGGCCGTTTATGGCGGAATGATCGGAATTGATTGACCACAGCGATGCATTCGTGCTGTTAAAATTGCCTTCGCAAAGCACAAACGCGTTTATCAATTCACCATCCGACCCTTCACTTTTGACAGGGTTATCAGAGCAGCTGATTATAAAAATCGAAACTATCAGAAATGTCAGCAAAACAAAACCAAATTTTTTCATTGTAAGTCCTTTCTTTTATTTAATTAAATTCATACGTCATAGTTAATCGGAATGACCGTCCCGGCTCCGGATAACCCAATAAAGTCGCATAGGCTGTATCCATCAGATTGGTGACAGCAGCGGTAAAGATCAAGGCGCCAAACCGCTTGTCCCAAGTATAAGATGAACTGAACGAAATATCATTATATGCTTTTAGCGCGATATCTTCCGGCCAGCTGTACATAGCGATTCGTTTGCCAACATGATTAAGTTGAAAGTGAAATAAAAATTGCGAAGGGCGCCAGGTCAACGAAAAAGATGAAGAATGTTTCGGAGCATAGCGGAGCGGTTTTTTATAATAATCACCGGGCGTTCTGTCTTCAGAAATGTTGTAACTGTAGTGAAAATTGCCGGAGACCGGGAATCGGCGGCTATTCCAGTTTATTATAAATTTGTAGCCTTTTCTGACAGACTGGCGGATGTTTTTGGGCTGCCAGTAGGATTGCAAAGGCGTCCATAGTATAAGATTTCGACTCTCTTTTGAAAAGGCTAAAGCGCTGAAAGTTATATTTTTCAAAGGCGTTATGTCTGTACCAATAGCAATCTTTTGGGTGCTTTCCGGTTTTAAATTTGGATTTCCTCCGGGCTGCCAGTAAAGATCATTAAAGTTAGGAAAACGATAAAAATTCCCGACGTTTATATAAAAATTAGTTTTATTATCCATCAAATGAAGCTGGCACCTGAGGTCATAGTCGGATTTTGAATAGTTATCGGGAGAATGATTATACATATAACCCGGAAGGATTGACAAATGATCAAATAGCCGGTAGGTTAACGACACAACCGCCTTATAACTGATTTTATCATGTATATCTGTGGAAGAACTATTTATATAATCATATTTCGATTCCAAGTAAACCAATAAATCAAGATTATCGCTCAACTGTCCAAATTGTTTGATCAGAAGTTGGTACGTTTGTAAGGTATGACGAGTATCAATGTAATTTTGCGGATTAACATAATGATCTTTCGATTGACGGAACAGGAATTGTGAATAGCCGTATCCAAGCCTGTTCGTCCAGCCGAATTTCGAGCCGATCATTTGAAGTAAGTCGTTGCGTTTGGCGTCAGGAGTCGGCGACCATACCAGTCCGGCAATGCCTCTCTCCTGCTGCGTACTTAGCGCCAAGAAACGCAAAAAGGATCGCCGGCTGGTGGTTATTAATAAGCTTGAGGCGATAAATTGCTGACTAAATTTATTATTTTGTCTCTTATTAATTGAATTTGAAACAGGGTTTGTTGCCGGATAATTGCCACCATCGTGCCGTTTTCCGATAATAATGTGACCTTTCAATCGTTGGTAATGGAAGTCGGCAGTACCAGACAGAGAATAATGTTCAAATGAACCGGCGCTAATCGTAAAACCGGTTTTCGACAAATCGGGATGAATCTCAATACTTCCTTCAGAACTACCGGATTCGGGATTATTGGTGTTTAAAAGGGGCGAATAACTAATTTTATTCATAAGCGGCATTGGAAGTTGAGAAATGTCCAACAGACCATTTTGAGCATTTGTTATGTCAAATCCGCCAAATGTGATGCTTGTATGCGATGACGGAGCCCCATCGAGGCTAAGAGTGCTGACACCGGCTGCCCCGCCATAAGATTTAATATAAATCCCCGGGATCGCTGAAAATATCTGTTGACGCTCAAGCAGTCCCATTTGCGGAGAGATTGTCATCTCGGCAAAGTGATCGGTTCGTTGCAAACCGGTTGGTTTTCTGCCACTGACTTCTATTGATTTTAAAGCAACGGGATCTAAAGGAAGCTTGATAACAATCGCCGAGTTGTTTACGGGAATAACCGCGCTGGTTTTTTTATATCCGATCCTGGTAATTTCCAGCGTATCGCCGACCATAAATTTTGTTGATAGGATAAATTCACCCTTCTCATCCGTAGTTAACCATGAATTTGTTGAAATATTATGGATTGTCACGAAGGGGATTGGATTATTCCGCGAGTCGGTAACTATTCCGGAAATAAGGGGTTTGCTATGCAGATTTCCCAATGACAGCAGAAGAAATAGCCCCGGTATCAAGACTATATTGGAATAAATATGGAATTTATAATTTGAGGAAATATTTTTGATCAACTTTCTAATCCTTTTATTGCCCGCGCAAAGAGATTAGAATGGAATAGACAGGTATCCTGACTTCCGGATCGACCGCGATGCCACACCTTCCAATTCCGGTAACGGAACCGTGGTTTTTGTAGCAGCGTACCCGGTTACAGTAGCGGGGCTGTGCCCGATTTTCACGAGCTTCCCTGTATGAATCCCATATCTAAAATAACGACCTAATCTATTTGATTTTTTCAGGTATTTCAAGCGGAATATTCAGAGAAGTTATTTTTTTACGATCAATGGTAGGGTCTATATTCATTTTCAATGAGTTCCCGGCTTGCAGCCGGGAATTTTCTTTTCTATATTTCTACGGTTATAGAGACGGCAAAAAAAAATATGGTGATACGCGATGAATTCAATCTTAATCGGACTTATTCTGTATCTGATCGTGGTTTTGTCTATCGGTTTGAAAAGCACCGGTAAGAATAAAACCCACGCCGACTATCTGATCGCCAACCGGAAGTTAGGCGCCTGGGCAATTGCTCTCTCGGAGCGCGCCAGCGGTGAGTCGGCGTGGTTGCTGATCGGACTGCCCGGCGCGGCGCTGGCGGTGGGATTTCTGGAAATCTGGGCGGTTTTCGGATGTCTTGCCGGGATCATTTTTTCCTGGCTGTTCATTGCGGTTCCGTTAAGGGAATTAGCCGGTAAATATGATTCTCTGACCCTGCCGGACTTGATCGCCAATTTTTTTAATGATGAAACGAAACTGCTGCGAATCATTTCTACCCTGATCATCACATTCTTCTTTATATTTTATGTAGCGGCGCAATTCAATGCTGCGGGAAAAGTACTCAATGTCACCTTCGGCATCCCGCAATTATCGGGTATGGTTATCGGAGCCGGGATTATTTTGCTTTATACGATTTTGGGTGGATTCCGCGCTGTTGTCTGGACAGATGTCGTCCAATCCATGATCATGTTTTCAACACTGGTGATATTACCGGTTGTCGGGGTAATAGAATTAGCGCAGGCTGATCACAATTATCTTACCGAATTATCCCCGGCGATGTTTTCCTTGTCCGGGAGAAAAACCGGGATAACAGCATTGCTTGCGGTGCTTGGCGGACTGAGTTGGGGATTCGGGTATACCGGACAACCGCATCTGCTTGCCAGGTTTATTGCTATTAAAGATTCCAGAGAAATAAAACGGGGCAGAGTAATCGCATTTTCATGGGCAATCCCGGCGTTTTTCGGGGCGTTTTTCATGGGCATCGTGGGTGTAGCCCTTTATGGAGCGGATAAGTTTGCCGATCCGGAATTTTTGATGCCGTTCATGGCGACGAGTCTGTTGCCGGGATGGTTTGCCGGGATACTGATATCCGGCGCGATGGCGGCGATGATGTCCACAGCAGATTCGCAATTGCTGGTAACGGCATCAGCCATATCCGAAGACCTTATCCATAAAGTCGGTAGGAAAGATCTGTCACCTGAAAAATTATTGAAAATCAGCAGATTGTCCACAATCGTCGTCGGCATAATCGCATTCGTCATGGCGTACACATCCACTGATCTGGTGTTTTCGCTGGTATCCTATGCCTGGTCCGGGCTGGGCGCCAGCTTTGGTCCGGTACTGTTGTGCATGATTTACTGGAAGAAAATGACGAAAGAGGCTGCTATCGGCGGAATGCTAACCGGATCGATAAGCACCGTCATCTGGAAAAATATACCCGGGCTGAACAGTATCATTTCGGAGCGATTCGTCAGCTATCTATTGGCATTTGCGGCGATTATTCTGACCAGTGTGCTGACCCAAAAGAAAACGTGCAATTCAAAAGGTGAATCGGGCTGATGTATCAAAGCTGGCAACTGCTTTGGTAACGACGGAAAAAAACATTTGCAAAACTACACTGGGCATCACCCAACGTATGCTGCACTATAAAATGAAAAAATATAACATTCAGTAGCAGGCTTTAACCGCGCCTCCGTAGTTGATTAAACTATTAGTAAATTTGGTTGGGCGCCGATCACGGCTTGAAACTTGAAATTTGAAAGTAGAAATTTGGGAGACCTGTTTTTGGCGCAAACCGGCAGAAGCATTATCAGATATGGTCTGACACGAATGAAGAAACCAAATTATGGTTACGAAAACTCATCCGAAGAAAAGTTTTATCTGATTCAAACGCAAAGGCTAAGCGATCTTCTCTTTCAGAACTTTGACGACATTATCACCAGAAATTCGAATCTGTTCCAGAGTATCGCGCTCCCGCAAAGTCACTGTTCCGTCTTCCAGCGTCTGGGAATCAACCGTAATACCAAAGGGTGTTCCGGCCTCATCCTGGCGGCGGTAGCGTCTCCCGATTGAGCCGCTCTGATCGAAAAATGCCGCCATGTGCTTCTTAACATCATAGAAAATATTCTTTGCTATATCCGGCATTCCATCGCGATTAACCAGCGGTAAAATAGCAACTTTTATCGGCGCAAGTTGGGGGTTCAGCCGCAGTACAACGCGATTATGCTCGTCATCTTCCCAGTATGCATCGGCTAAAACCGTCAGGATCGTACGATCCACCCCGGCTGAACTTTCCACAACCGCCGGAACGATATGAGTGTTGGTTTCCGTTTCGAAATAGCTGAGTTTCTTGCCACTGGCTTTGATATGCTGATCCAAATCAAAGGTCTGCCGGTCGGCAATTCCTTCCAATTCAGACCATCCAAAGGGAAATTTGTATTCAACATCGGTGCAACCTTTGGCGTAATGAGCCAGTTCCTCTTTTTCATGAGGTCTCAGACGCAGGTTTTCCGCACGAACACCCAATTTTTTATACCAGTTGAAGCGCTCATTGACCCAATATTCATACCATTTCTGACTCTCTTCGGGTTTTACAAAATATTCCAACTCCATCTGTTCAAATTCCCGGGACCGGAAAATAAAATTACCCGTGGTAATTTCATTACGAAAGGCTTTCCCGATTTGCCCGATTCCAAAAGGCAGCTTGACGCGCACTGTGTTGATGACATTATCAAAATTGACGAAAATACCCTGTGCCGTCTCGGGACGAAGATAAACTTCGCTGGCGGAATCTTCGGAAGCGCCGAAATGAGTTTTAAACATCAGATTAAATTGCCGGGCATCGGACAAATCGGCACTGCCGCACTTTGGACAGGCTAATTTTTCAGCGTCAACCGTTCCCTTTCCGCCGCAATGAGGGCAATCGGAGTTCTTATAGTGATCCGGTTCCTCGGCAAAGAGATCTGCGTCAAAATATTTTTTAAACTCATCCTGCGTTTCAAGGAGCCCGTTGTTCACACGATAATTCAAATCACATTCAGAACACTTGAAATAGAAAACGCCTTTATCCGCCCGAAAGCGGGTTTTGCAACTTTTACAATCAATCAGGGGATCATGGAAATTTTCAACATGCCCCGAGGCTTCCCAGACTTTTGGATGCATCAGAATACTGGCATCCATACCAACCACGTCTTCCCTGCCGGTAACCATATCCTGCCACCAGAGGTCTTTGACATGGCGTTTTAATTCCACACCAAGGGGACCGTAATCCCAGGTACTGGCAAGACCACCGTATATCTCACTGGATTGAAAAATAAATCCTCTGCGTTTACAAAGAGAACCCAGTTTATCCATTTGCTCGTTTTTCACCTGTTTTGTCATAAAGTCCTCAAAACCCTTCTATTTCTTAAATCGTTCATCCTGTTCGTCAAATTCGGTCTTGCATTTCGGGCAAATGATAATCGTTCCCTTACTCCGGCTTTCTTTACGCTCTAAAATCCCGAAATTACATGATGGACATGCCTTTGCTACCGGTTCGTTCCAAGTGGCAAATTTACAATTAGGGTAAGCGCTGCATCCGTAAAAGGTCTTGCCTTTACGGGTTTTCTTCTCAACGAGTTTGCCCTCACAACCGGGCTCCGGGCAATTAATATTCAGCGTAAACGGTTCGGTAGTTTTACATTTCGGGTAATTGGAACAGGCCCAGAATTTACCGTATCGACCCTGTTTAACAATCATTTTGCCATCGCAATTGGGGCATGTTTTATCCGGTAAATTCTCTGCCGGTGTATCTAAAATAGGCTTGGTATTACGGCATTCCGGGAATCCGGAACAAGCCATAAATTTTCCATTCCGGCTCCATTTAATAACCATCTCCGATCCACACAGTTCACATTTTTCGCCGGTCTTTTCGTGCAGATTTGCCTTGATCTGCTGGCGCTGGGTGTCAAATGAATCCAAAGACTCTTTGAAAGGTTTATAAAATTCCCGGATAACATCGAGCCAGGCTTTTTTATTGCCTTCAACATCATCCAGATCCTCTTCCATCTCCGCCGTGAATTTCACATTAACGATTTCCGGCATATTCTGAACCAAGATCTGATTGACGGTTTTACCCAAATCGGTCGGCATAAGCGTTCCGGTTTTCCGTTCCACATATTTCCGGGTCAATATTGTCGAAACAATCGATGCGTAAGTACTGGGACGACCGATTCCGAGGTTGTCCAGCTCCTTAATCAACGTTCCTTCGCTGAATCGTGAGGGCGGTTCGGTAAATTTTTGTTCGGTGTTTAATTTAACCAGCGCCACCTCTTCTCCCTGAGTCAGTTTCTCCGGGATTTTTCCGGAGACCTCTTCTTTCTTTTCCTCCCGCCAGGTTCTGAGAAAACCATCAAATACAAGATCATTGCTGACGGTCCTGAAAAGATAAACATCGGCTTTTACATCAACGGTTTTTTGCCGGTAACGGGCGGGCGCCATCTGGCTGGCGGCAAAACGGTTCCAGATCAACTGGTAGAGTTTCTTTTGTTCGGGAGAAAGATGCTCGGCTATCTGGTCCGGTGAAAGATCAAATCTTGTCGGGCGAATACCTTCATGAGCATCCTGGATATTCTTTTTCTTGGTCTTAAAATATCTGGGATTGTCCGGCAAATATTCCGATCCAAAACGCTTTGCCACAAAATCACGCACTCCGTCAATGGCTTCCTTGGATATGCGCACTGAATCGGTCCGCATATAGGTAATCAAACCCACCCGTTCGCCACCAATGTCGATCCCTTCATAGAGCTGCTGAGCGATCTTCATCGTCTTCGTCGCCGGATAGTGAAAGCGCCTTGTTGTTTCCTGCTGGAGCGTACTGGTTATAAAGGGCGGCGGCGGTGATTTAGAAACCTCTTTTTCCTTTACGGAATCAATGATATATGTCGCATTTTTTAAAACTGTTTCATGCCGACGAACTGTTTTTTCATCGGGGATGTCCGGCTTTTTCCCGGCAATTTTAACACATTTAGCGCTAAACTGCCGGTTTTCCGTGGCTTCAAGATCAACCGTCAGATCCCAAAATTCCCTGGCAACAAAATTGTCAATTTCGGCTTCCCGTTCACAGATAATCCGCAGAGCTACGGATTGAACCCGCCCGGCGCTAAGCCCACGATAAAGCGTTTTCCATAAAACCGGGCTTACCTGATAACCGACCAGCCGGTCAACGACTCGCCGGGCTTGCTGAGCATTCACCAGACTTAAATCAATTTTGCGGGGATGTTTGATCCCATACTGCACTCCGCTTTTAGTGATCTCATTAAAAAGAACTCTGAGAATGCGGTCCTCGGGGACTTTTAGAGCAGTAGCAATATGCCAGGCAATAGCTTCCCCTTCGCGGTCAGGATCCGGCGCCAGGTAAATAGTATCCGCATCCTTGGCAGCGGCTTTTAACCGCTGAATGATCTTCGTTTTGCCCTTGATGGTTACATATTTGGGTTTGAAATCCTTTTCAATATCAATCCCCAATTCCTTTTCCGGCAGGTCCCTGATATGACCGACCGACGCCAGAACGGTAAAATCTGCCCCAAGATATTTCTTGATGGTGCGGGCTTTGGACGGTGATTCTACAATCAATAGTTTTTTTGTCATAATGTTTTCCTTACGGCGGGGAAATTTACAAAGTATATCCATAATTCCAATAAATTT
>JAGHBC010000097.1 GCA_021161185.1 Fidelibacterota bacterium | reverse complement strand
TATTCCACATATAAGCGTTTATGGAGCGTTGAAAATAGTAATTTGAAATTTTTGGGAGACCCGTCTGAACGCGTACGCTCGCATACAGGCGAACACGCACAGGCAGGGATGAAGCGAGTTTACTAGTTGGATGTTTATGCCGATCCAAAGAATCTACTTCGGGGAAAGCATGCCTTTGACACAAACCGGCAGAAGCGTTATCAGATATTGTCTGGCACGACTGAAGAAACCAAATTATGACAAAGTGAACTCATCAGGAGCATAAAGATCAAATTTCTACTTCCCAATTTCAAGTTTCAAGCCGTGAACGACTCCAAAAACATTAACCACTTATATTTGAGTGGGGACTACCCCCCTAAAAAAATAATTATTCGATGTGAATCTCATTACTTCTATTATCACAATCCTTTTCCAAAAACTCTTCAAAAGGCGTCTGAGATTTATAACATTCTTTGTGCATATATTGCAGCAGATTCATAAACATATCTTTTTTAATATAGCCGGGCACCACGGTAATCACCTCTGATTTGGGGGTCAGAAATGCGACTGAAGGAAATCCTGTAATTCTAAACGCCGTAGTCAGTTCACGGGGCGTTAATTTCTGTCCTTGAAATGCCACCGTTTCAGTTGAGTTTTCGGCATTGAGCTTAATTGGAATAAAATTTTCAAATAAATATTTCTGCACTTGCGGATCTGAAAAAGTTTCCTTGTCCATAACTTTACACCAGGTACACCAATCGGCGTAAAAATCAATGATAATGTGCTTCTCCTCTTTCTCGGCAAATTTCATTCCTTCATTGTACGAGTACCACGCTTTTTCAGCGGCATTAACAAATTGTGTCATAATCAAAACTGTTATAATCATCGCTAAAATCTTAAATTTCATTGTCGATTTCCTTCTTTTTCTTTCTTAGATACACTTTACTCACATTGGTTTCAAGACTTTTGGAATTAATGCTATTGAAAAATCCTAACAGTATTATTCATAACCGCGAGGGTACCAAGGCACTAAGAATAATTTTTGACGGGTTTGTGAATTAACCAGGTTAATAGTATTACTGTCCTTTTAACCAAAAATAAATACCGGCAATCATACTCATTTCACGGTTCATTCCCAACGGATGAAACTGTAGCTGCTTATTAGCAATATTTTGAATAGCGACCCGTACCAGCAAACGACGATTCCAACACCATTTATTGAAGCCTGCCTCACCCCAGACTCCACCAGCAAGAATATTTTTCGCAACAAAAGCTGATTGTTCTGTTCCCTCACATTCCGGATTCAACTGATAATGTATCCTGTAACTCCGGCTTCGATAAATAAAATTTGTGAATAGTACAAAATTCTGATCCGGCTGATAATTAATGCCGTAAACTAATTTTATCGCCGGAAAATTATCTGCAGAATTTTTTTCCAAAGCCCTGATTTTTAATGACAATTTCTGATGAATAACTTTATTGAATCGATGATTCAGATTAATTATCAAACCGGCTCCGGTACCGTTATAAAATTTAAAAAGGGCATATTCCGGTTCCAAATCCTCTGCAGATTCGGAACTAAGTGATTTGAACCACCAATGCTCCTGTTGATGATTGATAAAAAACCGTATATCTGTCTTTATTTTCGAGAACAGTGTAGTTTTAATTCCGATATCGCCGGAATAAAATGTATAGAGATCAGGATAATCCGGTAAATCAAATCCGTGTTCGCTTAAGAGTGACCTCCCCGGTCCTCGCCAAAATTGAAAAAACTGGTCTCGGCTCGTATGACGCTGGCTCATTGATAATTGGCTGAATAGCAAACTCCGGTTCCATATTTTTTGTTTATTCTGTAATGAAATATTGAGTGCCAATTTTTTATCAAAGTACATAAACGACAATAAAAGTTTGGATATACTGTTTTTCCTGTTAAGAAAAAACTCCAGGTTTATACTTTGAGAAAAAATATTTCCGCTTGTATTTATATCATCGGAAATATAGGCATCGCCACTGACCTGGTATCCGATCCGCAACGGTAAAATCAAATTATCTAAAACAAACTCTGTCCGTAAATCCACTGTGTGTTGATCATAAGGTTCAAGCGATTGGATCGCATTATCACATTGCCTGATTTGATTAAGATTATAATCCACATACCATTTAAAAAAATTCCGCCTGTTACCGGCATAGCTCCACTGAAAATAGGTCAAATGCATTGGGTATTCCCTGCCCAGCACATCAATATATAAAAAATAGGGCTGATTCGATACCAGTGCAGAGGAAATTGAATGAGTCCACCGTTTTCCATAATGTTGAAAATCGAAGGAACCGGCAATTTTATTCGCTCCAGGCCAATCCTCTGTAGTGGAAGTGATCCGCTTACGTATGGCCGTATCGGTAAAAGTATGTTGCTGATGAAAAAGGGTAAACCGGAGCCAGCCCGAGCGAAAAGCATACTCAATTATAAAACTATTATCATAGCCGATTTTATCAATATTGGGCGAGCTTTTATCAGTATATTTATACGGACCCGGATCACCGGATTCATTCCCGGCTAAGACACTTCCATATAAATTAAACCCGCGTTTTGGTTTAACGGTATGAATATGGATAATCCCGTTATCCGAATAATTACCGCTAATTAATTCGGGGCTATCAATAATTTCGATAGAGTCAATAAGCATACTTGACAATGCCAATTGATTCAGGATTTTTTCTCCATAGATTAGCGGTTTCAAAAGATGCTCGTCAATCATAATAACCCAGCCGTTCTCATGGTAATCCGACAGATCGTTAATACTAATTCGCCAATGATAAAAGTCAGTACTGCTGACATTTACATTCACCGAATACTGCAAAAAATCCGCATAACGGAAATTGGAGGTATTCAGTAAATCATATAAACGTACAGTATCGTTAAAGCCACTGCCAAAACAATATGAGACATACAGAAAGACGATGACAATAATTTGATATATTATCTTAATCATTTTAAGAATATAGCCATCCATCGGGGCGTCGTAATTTTATATGCAAACAGCAGCCCTAAATTTGTCGTTTTTATTGCATGGAATGTAAATATTTTTGAATAATATGAAGTTATTTCCGCTGAAAGTTTTTGGGTAATCGGAATTTCTATGCCTCCGCTTATTCCAAGGGTCAATTCACTTTCATTCTGAAGATACTGATTCTCTTCCGAATCAAATCGGAAGAAACTATTTCCAATCGTTACTCCGAGATATATGGGTATTTTTTTTAATATTGAAAACTCTTTTAAAAAAGCCAGATAACAGTGGACTTGGGTAAATTCAACCGACTTGTATTCGTCATAAGAATGAAATGCAACACCGAGTTCGGCAGCACCAAAATAAAACGGCGTCCGCGCCTTCATGGCAAAGCCACCAGAATGGCACCAATACCGGTTAATATCAGTCCGGATAATATTAGTTAAGGGTCCAATCGCCCATTGAATGGTGGAAAAGGGCTCTGCATTTCTACTGCTTCCAGAAACTGTTGATGTCAATAAAAATAAGAGAATGATACATACCGGTTGTTTCTTCATTTAGATGTCCAATATAATAGCAAAATCTATCAGTTATTTGCAATACTAATTTGAAGTTTCATTCCAAGAACGCGTGCGTATTTTTCCAGAGTAGACAATCGGATATCCTCTGCATGGTTTTCTATTCTTGATATTGCCGATTTCTTGGTATCCAGTTTAGTTGCAAGTTCTTCCTGAGTATATCCGGATTTTTCACGCATCTGTTTTAGAAGTTATACCAACTTTGAAATTCTCATAACCCGTGTCACAATTCTCTGAAAATTCAATATCTTTGTTCTTCCTGCCATCAATATATTTATCTAAGTCACTCATATTACAAAGTTAACGTATATGTGAACCCCGACCAAGTATTTTCTTATAGTTGCTTATGTGGTTAACGGTCAACTCATCAACTACCGCGGAATTTATTGCATTTACAATTTACCAAATGAGTAAGCAATTTGTATCGAAAAATCAAAAAAGAAAAACTCATGAGGCAGTTTTTTGATTACGGTATGATTCTTTCGTGAGACAATACGGGAAAAATAATTGTCGTTTATCACAAGAGGCTGCATATCCGTTCTTCAGCGAACGGCGGGATTAAGAATTAATCTCAATTCTATTGATCATTAATCTCATTCAACCATTCCTACATGTCGTTCAGCCGTTTCATAATGCCCTTATACCATTTTTAGATGCCGTTGAGCCATTTTTCTGTGCGACAAGCGACCGAATTACTGCGATGAGACATTTGGCTATATCGTGGGTAGTGTCGGGTGCATTGCCATATTGTGTGCGTAAGTTCGATAAAAACAGTAAATAGTCCTTTATGTGCCTCATATTAAAAATTTATACGAAATTATCCTTCAAATCCTTAGTATGTCCATTTCCACTCGCGAACTTCCGGTATATCATCCCCATGCTTTCTGATATAGTGTTTGTGTTCGATTAATTTATCACGCATCTGTTGTTTTACATGCGCTGCAATTCGTTCAAGCTTCGGTACTCGCTCAATCACATCAATGGCCAAATGGAATCGATCAAGGTCATTCATAACAACTATATCAAATGGTGTTGTCGTTGTTCCTTCTTCTTTGTAGCCCCTAACATGAAGGTTTTTGTGATTTGTCCTTCGATAGGTCAATCGATGAATCAACCAGGGATAACCATGAAAAGCAAAAATGATGGGTTTGTCGGTCGTGAAAAGCGAGTCAAATTCTTTGTCCGACAGACCATGCGGGTGTTCACTTTCAGGCTGCAACGTCATGAGATCGACGATGTTTACCACTCGAATTTTCAACTCTGGGAAATGTTGACGGAGGATATCCACCGCTGCCAGAGTTTCCATTGCTGGAATATCACCAGCACAGGCCATGACCACATCCGGCTCCACACCCTGATCATTGCTCGCCCAATCCCAAATGCTTATACCAGCAGTGCAATGCTTTATGGCGGCGTCCATATCGAGGTACTGTAGGGCAGGTTGTTTACCGGCAATGATCACATTAATATAGTGTCGGCTTCGAAGACAGTGATCAGTGACTGAAAGCAAAGTATTCGCATCAGGTGGCAAGTAAACCCGGACAATTTCCGCTTTTTTGTTGACCACATGGTCAATAAAACCCGGATCCTGGTGACTGAATCCATTGTGATCCTGTCGCCATACATGTGAAGTAAGCAAGTAATTCAAAGAAGCAATAGGACAACGCCATGGAATTTGCCGCGTTGTTTTCAGCCACTTGGCATGTTAAATGAACTACCCCGACGCAAGCATCGGGGTATCTAAGATCAGGATAACCCCTCGAACAATTTCAGCTGCCCTCGGTATATCTGATCGTATTTCTTCCCTTGCCCCTTTACGTACTCCTGGATCACTATCTCGTTTCCATACCTTCCTACCGTATTCGCATAATAACCACTCATCCAAAAGTGACCTCCCCATAAAAACCTCTTAACCTCCGGATACCTTTTAAATATCTCGCGTGCTAAAATGCTCTTTATTGTTGTCACTATCTGCGTAACCGAAATCTTTGGGACACTCTGAACCAAATAATGTACATGATCTTCATCTGTTCCTATCTCTACAAAATGTATCTCATATCGCTCGGATAACTCGATACAAATTGCTTCTATCGATTCTCCCAAATCTTGACCTATCAAACTCCTTCGATATTTTACCGGAAATACTAAATGGTACAACAACAGCGTTTTGTCGTGACTCTTTAATATATGCTCGCTCATGCATTGAAGTTATCGATTCTCTAACCCCGACGCAAGCATCGGG
>JAGHBC010000104.1 GCA_021161185.1 Fidelibacterota bacterium | reverse complement strand
TGTGTTTTATTAACCCCCAACTTAAGTTGGGGGTTAATAGTAAGTTACGTAGGCACAGAACTGTTTTAACAGTTTCCATAATCACCAGATGGATTCAACTTTTGATGCTTTTTTTAGTGGACTCATACATTTTATTTTAATGAAAAAAGCATAAATTAATCGTAGCCGTCCACGGCTTGAAACTTGTGCCGAAGGCACCCCCCCTTGGGGAAATTGGAAAGTAGAAATTTGGGAGCGATGAAACGAGTTTACGAGTTGGATGTTTATGTTGATCTAGAGAATCCGATTCGAGGGAGGCAAGCCTCTGGTCCAAACCGGCAGAAGCGTTATCAGATATGGTCCGGCACGATTGAAGAAACCCAATTATGGCTGCGGAAACTTATCGGAAGAAGAGTTTTATCTGAGTCAAACGCGGCAGAATACAAAGCAATAGTTGACTCGGTCCAAAATTGAATGCGTTCATCAACAGTACAAAAGCATGAAGGCCAAATTTCTATTTTCAACATTCTGTGAATGTTTACAATTAATCTCATTAATAAATGCGGCTTGTGAGTATAAACATTATCGGGGAAATATTAATCATGAAACAGCTTTTTATATTGATCGAGACACTGCTGATGCTTGGGATTATCGGCGGTTTTTTTCAATGTTCCGGCAAACCGAAATATTATGAATTGATCGAAAAAGGTGAATTTAAAGCGGCGAGACGTCTGATCAGGGAAGAACTGTTACCAAACCGGAATTTATCCGATGATTTGCGTGCCCGCCTGAATTTTGAATTGATTCGTATGGACCGGATCGAAAAGGACTTTACTCTTTCGGAAGAAAGCGTTTTGGAATATATTCGAAAGTATGTTCCTGAAGTTACACCGAAAAATTTGAGAAAATGGGAGACTGAAAAATCGCTGGAATATAAAATTATAGACGGGCAAAAGCGGTATTTTAACAATGCTCAGTACAATCTTTTCCGGTTGGATAAAGAATTAAAGGCTATAAAGAAAAAAATTGATGCTGAAAACAGCGGGGCGACTCAAAGAAAAAAATTCCCTCTGGATGAGCATATTAAAACCGTGCTGGCTGCAGCGGAAACAACAGGTAGCCGTTTTGTTTGTCCCGTTAAAATGCGCATTAAACAGAGTTTAATCGTTGATCAGGACGTGGTTCCGGCTGGTGAAATCCTGCGTTGTTGGATTCCATTTCCAAGAGAAATTGACCGGAGGCAGACCGATATCGCAATACTGTCATCGGAGCCAAACGAGTATTATCTGGCGGATAATAAAAATATGCAGCGGACGATATATTTTGAGAAATCGGCAAGAAGCGGTGAACCAACGACATTCTCAGTGGAATATACCTACAAATCCCATGGTGTCTATGTGCCCGTCGATCCGGAAAAAGTTTTACCGGTGCCGAACAAAAAGGATTTGAATTTATATACCAGATCACGACCTCCTCATCTCGAATTCACGAATAAAATGAAAGAATTGTCCCGCTCAATCGTTGGCGATGAAAAAAATCCCTACCGTATCGCTCAAAAACTTTTCGCGTGGGTAGATACGAATATCACCTGGGCGTCTGCCAGAGAATATTCAACATTTTATAATATTCCCGACTATGTAATTGAAAACCGGCATGGCGATTGCGGGATGCAAACCCTGACATTCATGACATTATGCCGGATGAATGGAATTCCAGTAAAATGGCAATCGGGTTGGGAGTTTCAGCCACCCGACGACAGTATGCATGACTGGGGTGAAATCTATTTTGAGCCATACGGTTGGGTTCCCGTGGATGTAACATACGGTTTGCGCAAAACAACCGATGAAAAACTGAAATGGTTTTACCTGTCGGGTATGGACAGTTATCGCCTGATATTTAATGACGGTTTCAGTATGAAATTTGACCCTGAAAAGCAATCGGTTCGTTCGGAAACTATCGATTCTCAGCGCGGTGAGGTTGAGTGGAGCGGTGGAAATCTATATTTTGATAAATGGAATTGGAGTCTGGAATGGGAAATCCTGGATTAGATTCTAAATAGCCCCTATTCGAAAAGGTAAATATAGATTTTCAAATCTGAAAAAAATATAAATGCAGAGGCACCCCAATACGGTCATACCCTGTTAAATATTGCTTTGCCCTGATACGTTCATTCTTCCTCCTATAGGAGTCCCTATGGGAAAAGCCAAAGATAAATTAGCACCTATTAGATAAACCTAACCTGAAATGTCAAATTTCAAGTTTTAAATTGCAAATTTATAATAATCCACGTCTATCAAACAAAAACGGCGGGCAGGTCTGTGATCTCT
The DNA here is from genome assembly GCA_021161185.1 of Fidelibacterota bacterium. GTDB lineage: Bacteria > Fidelibacterota > UBA2242 > UBA2242 > UBA2242 > DPVY01. The sequence continues at coordinate 1,663 of JAGHBC010000104.1, read as the reverse complement.
GTCCCGCTCCGGCGGGATTAAGTATTAAAACCCTTTTCGAATTAGGTATAATTAAAATATTCAGAAAGGATGTATATGGAACCCTGTCTATTTGAAGAATTTACCGGATTTTCGCCAAAGACCTTTATTTTTCTAAAGGGATTACAGACTCATAATAATAAAGCCTGGTTTGAAAAACACCGGCAGGAGACAGTATTTACTAAACCCAATGCGGCGCCTGGTGATGGAATTGGGGGAGTTTATGCTGACTATCGATGGAGGATTCGAAACCACTCCGGCGGTAAATAAGACGATTTCACGGATTTACCGGGATGCCCGCTTTTCAAAAGATAAGTCACTGCTCCGGACGAATATGTGGATCACATTTAAGCAGGCAATCAAAGACTGGCAGAGCAAACCGGCATATTTTTTTGAACTGTTTCCCGATGGCTATCGCTATGGTCTGGGGTATTATAGTGCTACTCCGGCGACGATGACAAAGTTGCGGGATAAAATAGACGAAGGATCAAAGGATTTCAAAACCGTATTTGCGCAATTTCAGGAACAGGATGTTTTTACATTGGCAGGGGATAAGTACAAAAGAATATTTAACCCTGATCATCCGCCTGAAATCCTGGAGTGGTACCAGCGCAAAAATCTCTATGTTGTCAGTAATCATCCAATAGAAGAAATGCTCTTTTCAGTGGATTTGCTGGACGAACTGATTATCAGTTTCCAATCTATATCGCCGTTATATCATTTTTTAAAAAACTTATAACGATTGAATCAATTTACAATAAAAAGCTCAAGTCCGCGCCGGGCTTATATTCCACTGCATTCTGTCCGGGACGCATCAATCTTGCACCGGTAGTGCCTTTGAGAATCATTTTATCACCGGTAACAAGCAGCATTGCGCCTTCGCGAAGCCCGATGACGGGGATATCGTTGAAAACATGAAATTCTTTAATCCGGGTTTCACGGGTCTCGCCCATGTGTTTGGAATTGGGATCGGGATCGAGGTAATGGGGGGTGAGGTTAAAAGAAACCAGTTGGAGTGCATCGAAACTCGGCGGATACATGATCGGCATATCGTTGGTGGTCATGATGCTCCGGCAAGCAACATTGGACCCGGCGCTTGTGCCGATGTAGGGTTTGCCCTTGGCGATTTCCTCCCGGATTGTATCAATGAGGCTATTTTGGTATAAACCGGTCAGCAGGACAAAGGTATTCCCGCCGCCAATGAAGATTGCATCAGCCTTACGGATAGCGGCTTTCATGTCTACGACTTCATGAACGCTCGACAGTTCATAGCCCATTTTAGCGAAACGCTCCAGGCAACTTTTGTATAACCATCATGGCTGATCCCGCCGGGTCGGGCGAAAGGGACAAAAATAACCGTTTTGCGCTTTGCGAGAAATTCGCGGATATTGGCTTCGCAATGGCCCAGGTAGCCGCTACTGTGGAGAGTGGAGTTGCTGATAAGGAGAAGGTTACGGGTCATATAGGGGACTTTCTTATTAATTCACTATTATTGCAAGTTTAAACTCTACGTGGCATGAATGCAAAACAGAGAATCATTGACACGGCGTTTTATGTTCAGATGGCTATACGATGCGGTAAATGACAAAATATGAGTAATATTCGCAAATATGCTTGATAAATACAAAATATGGCTTTATATTTA
>JAGHBC010000037.1 GCA_021161185.1 Fidelibacterota bacterium | reverse complement strand
TATGAATCTAAAATATAACATTCCTGCAATTCTCTATACTGGATTAATCTTTTTTTTATCTTCAATCCAACAAAGTAGTATACCACCGGTACGCTTATTCGGTTTTGATAAAATCGTACATTTGATTGAATATTTGATATATGGTTTGACATTAATGTTGGCTTACAGCAATTCGAAATCAAAGAAAATTGTCAATAACGCCTTTAGTATCAGTCTCATTACAGGGATTCTTTATGCTGTGTCCGATGAAATTCATCAATTTTTTGTTCCTGGTCGGGATATGAGCATATTCGATTTATCTGCCGATGTTTTAGGAGTATTTTTCGGATTGTTTATTTTTAATAAAATTGTGCAATACAAGACCAACTCTAAAGATATGCATTATCAAAATGTAACGCACAAATAATGGTATAAGTGCTTATGGGATTAGTTTCCTTAAAAATTGATAACTTTGCGATTATTGAAAATATCATGGTATCCTTTGAACCCGGTTTCACTGTGCTGACCGGCGAAACAGGAGCCGGTAAGTCTATTATTATTGACGCTTTAAACCTGGCATTAGGTGAAAAAGCGTCTCCGGCAATGATTCGCACGGGTGCCGAAAATGCCGTGATAGAATGTAAATTTACCGGCATTAACCGGAATCACCCGGTTTATCAGTTTTTAAAGGATAACCAATTTCCTGTTGATTCAGGTCTCATCATTTTGAAAAGGCAGCTGTCTGCCAATGGTCGTTCAAAAGCCTGGATTAATGAGGCGCCCTGTACTATTTACCAACTAAAATTGACGGGAGATCTTTTGGTCGATTTACATGGTCAGCATGATCATCAATCTCTCTTACGGGAAGAAAACCATATTCGATTTTTGGATGATTTCGGCGGATACCGGGAACTACTTACAAATGTTCAATCAATCTATTCAAAGCTAAGCCATAATATTGAACGATACGATCTTCTTGTAGAAAAACGACGGCTCAATCGGGAAAGACGGGAATTATGGAAATTTCAGTTGGATGAAATAAATAAGATTGATCCTTATGAAGATGAATATGATCAATTGGTAAGGGAGAAAGCCCTTCTTGAGAATTCGGAGAAAATTCATCAGGTGGCCGGTGATCTAACCCGGATTTTGTATGAGGGCGAAGGAGACACAATATACCGGCAGCTGTTGACATCAATTCAAAAACTATCGATTTTAGACGGTATCGATGCTGAATTTTCCGATGAACTGAAAAAACTGGAAGAAACCCGGTTTGTTGTTCAGGATTTATCCAATCACCTGTCAGCCTACGTTGAAAATATTCAATTTGACCCTCTTCGATTAGAAACTGTTAATCAGCGGTTGTATAATTTACAGCAGCTTATGAAAAAATATGGCGAAACTCTAACCGAAGTGATCCGGTACAAAGAGAATATTCAGCATAGTATAAATGATGATGAAGGGCTCGACACCGGAATATTAAAGATCTCTAAAGAGATTGATGCAATGAAACAGGAATATCGCAATGCCGCCCTGGAATTATCAAAACAACGCAAAAAACAGGCTGAAATATTTGAAAAATATATCAGTGTAGCTCTGCTGAGGTTAGGTATTCCGGGAAGTCAATTTAAAGTCAGGATTCGACAGAAGCCGGATGCCGATGGATTGGTGGAGTTGGAAACCGGAAAAGTCAAGGGCGACAGTAGCGGAATTGATGACGTGATATTTGAGATCAGCACAAATCCCGGTGAACCGTTACGTCCTCTGGCAAATATTGTTTCAGGCGGTGAAGCATCCCGAATTATGCTGGCGATGAAATCGATTATGGCTGGTAAAGATAGTATCCCTGTTGTTATATTCGATGAAATTGATACGGGAATTTCAGGCAGAATTGCTCAGGTTGTAGGACACGAGTTAAAATCTCTGGCAAATGTTCACCAGGTAATCTGTATAACTCATCTCCCTCAAATTGCCAGTTTGGGTAATTCCCATTATAAAGTGTATAAAGTGTCCGAAGACGGGCGTAGCTTTACGAAAATCAGCAGGTTATCTGAAGCGGAACGGATAGAGGAGATTGCTTCGTTAATTGGAGGATCTTCTGTAACTGATACAACCCGCCGGCAAGCCCGGGAATTATTAACAGCAAATTAAGTAATCAGATGAATTTTTTAGAGCTTGTTCAAAAAAGGCAATCTACGCGAAAATACTCATCCAGACCGGTTGACAGGAAATTAATTGACCAATGTATAGAAGCAGCGCGTCTGGCGCCATCAGCCCGTAATACACAGCCTTGGTCTTTTATTGTCATTGATGATCCAAAAAGGATTGCCGAACTGTCGGAAAAAGCGTTTTCAGGAATATATAAAAGCACCGGTTTTGCCGGAGAAGCGCCGGTGCTGATCGTTGTTATCACTAAGAAAACGGACTACATTACCCGGCTTGGGGCTCAAATTCGTAATGTCAAATACAGTCTGATTGATATTGGAATTGCCTGTGAACATCTTATTTTGCAGGCGGAAGAACTCGGATTGGGAACCTGCTGGCTGGGATGGTTTAATGCAAAGCAGGTGAAAAAAGTATTGAAACTTCCCCGATCGACCCAAATAGATATTTTAATCAGTCTCGGATACCCGCATGAATCTACGAAGCAGCGCAGGAAGCAACGTCGTTCTTTAAATGAAATTCGACGTTATAACGAAAATTCATTCTGACAATTTCAGTAAATATATAAAATATGTATATAAAATATCGGTTTGTATTTTAAGTAAAAGCAGTTAAGTTTACCAACTATATAACTTTATGGAGATTAGGGAATGGAAAATGCAGAAATACAAAGAATTCGAAACATTGGGATCGTCGCCCATATTGATGCCGGAAAGACTACGACCAGTGAAAGGATTCTCTTTTTTACAGGATTAACGCATAAAATAGGCGAAGTTCATGACGGTCAGGCTGTGATGGATTTTATGCAGCAAGAACAGGAGAGGGGTATTACGATTACCTCTGCGGCAATCACGACGGAGTGGAATAATCATCAAATAAATCTTATTGACACTCCCGGGCATATAGATTTCACTCTTGAAGTAGAGCGATCGTTACGGGTTCTCGATGGAATTGTAATGGTTTTTTGTGCCGTTGGTGGTGTCGAACCACAGAGTGAAACTGTCTGGCACCAAGCCGACCGATATAAAGTTCCCCGGATTGCCTTTGTGAATAAGATGGATCGACCGGGAGCTGATCTTTTTCATGCGGTCGAACAAATGAATGAGATGTTGGGCGCAAATGCCGTGCTGTTTCAAATACCTATTGGCAAAGAAGCCGAGTTTGAAGGCGTAATTGATCTTGTAAAGATGAAGTCGATTGTCTATCAGGATCTCGATATTATTGTTTCAGATATTCCTCAGGAATTTCAGGCAGAGGCGGCTAATTTCAGGGAAGTCATGATCGAAAAATTGGCTGATTTTGACGAAACCTTAATGGAGAAATATCTCGCTGAAGAAGAAATCACTGTCGCCGATATTAAAAAAGCGGCTCGTCATGCTGTCTTAAGTCTGTGTGTTACACCGGTATTTTGTGGCTCGGCGTTTAAAAATAAAGGTGTACGTTTGTTGCTTGATGCGGTTGTGGATTATTTACCCTCTCCAATAGATCGTGGTATCATTACGGGGCATGATATCAATAATCCGGAGATTATTTTGTCCCGTAAGCCTTCCTATAAACGTCCATTTTCAGCTCTGGCTTTCAAAATTACAAACGATGCGTATGTCGGGCAACAGACATTTGTACGGGTCTATTCCGGTGAACTGGGTGCTGGTGCGACTGTGTTGAATTCATCCAAGAAAAAGAAGGAGCGCATAGGTCGAATTTTACGCATCCATGCCGATAGTCGTCAGGAAGTAAACCAACTGCGTGCCGGTGATATCGGGGCATTGATCGGGATGAAACTGACCACTACCGGCGATACACTTTGTGATGAACAGGATCCGATATTGCTCGAAAGTATTAATTACCCTGATACTGTACTTGATATGAAAGTTGAACCGGAAACCAAGAAAGAACGGGATAAATTAGGATTGGCATTGAATAAAATAGCCCTGGAAGATCCTTCGTTCAAAGTCAGATATGATGATCAAACAGAAGAAACGGTGATTTCCGGGATGGGTGAACTTCATCTTGAAGTAATTGTCGATAGATTAAAGACGGAACATAATCTTGTGGTCAATGTTGGAAAGCCGGCGGTCGCATTCCGGGAAACCATTACGAGGAAAGTCGAATCAAATTATAGATATAAAAAGCAAACCGGCGGTAAGGGGCAATTTGCTCATATAGTTTTTCGGTTGGAGCCCAATGAAAATGGCGGCTTGGAATTTGTTAATCTGGTTAAAGGAGGTAATATTCCAAAAGAGTATATTCCTTCGATTGAAAAATCTTTCCGGAATAGAGTTTTACAAGGATTATATGCGGAATATCCTATGGTTAATGTTCGGTTTGTATTAATTGACGGCAGTTATCACCCAGTTGATTCAAGTGAAATGGCTTTTTCGATTTGTACATCTCAGGCGCTTAAAGAAGTTATTCATAAGGCCGGTCCCCAGTTACTCGAGCCGATTATGAAAATCGAAGTGAATACGCCTGATGAATATATGGGCGATATAATCGGTGATATTAACAGGCGACGGGGCAAAATTGAAAATATGCGTCGTCATCGTAAAGGTTCTCAGAAGTTGACCGGTACGGTTCCGCTGATGGAGATGTTCGGATATGCTTCGGGTTTAAGGACGCTTTCAAGTGGACGCGCGGCATTCTCGATGGAATTCCTAAAGTACAATTCGCTGCCAAAAGCAATTGAAGAAGAAATAATTGCTGAAATCAGAAGTAAAAAAGCCGGAAAATAACAAGCGCCGATTTTAATTACGGAAGCAAATATAATCCTTCGCTTATATTCGGTAGTCTGTCGCAACTTTTTATAACGACACTCTCAAAAATACCAAATCGCTGTGAGGATGCTCCGGGGATGTGTAACTCTTTTATATGCCGGTATATTTGATAGATCATCAATTGATAATTAACCAATCATCCTTTAAATTCCGACATTGTGAAAAAAGAGTTGCCAACATTCAGGTACGAACAAGAGCTTTGGGGTAAAAGCATAAATAATGTCGCCGGTATAGATGAAGCCGGTCGCGGTCCCCTGGCAGGCCCGGTTGTCGCTGCCGCGGTTGTATTCGATCCGCAAACCGAAATGATAAACGGTATTAATGATTCCAAAAAGTTAACTGCTAAAAAGCGCGAAGGACTTTACGATGTGATAATAGAGACTGCCCGGGCGGTTGGCATTGGAATCGTCAAACCGGAAGATATCGACCGGCTAAATATCCTACAGGCGACCCATAAAGCCATGCGTCAGGCGATTGGCAGGTTGAGATTGAAAGTTGATCATATTCTGGTGGATGGGCGCGGCCTGCCGGATAAAATTGTTCCTCAAACCGCGATTATCGGCGGTGACCAAGTCTGTTATTCAATTTCAGCTGCCTCGATTATTGCCAAGGTTTATCGGGATCGAATTATGCATGAATACGAAAATGTATTTCCAGGTTACGATTTCGCGAAGCATAAGGGCTACGGCACCAAAATTCACCTGGATGCTATCCGCAAACTAAAACCCTGTCCGATTCACCGGATGACTTTTAAAGGGGTTAAAGAAAATATAGTTGATATTCAAAACGTTAATAATACCCGGTATTTGGGGAAATATGGCGAGGATATCGCTGCCTATTATCTCTATCAAAAGGGGTTTTCCATTATTCAGCGTAATTTTCATGCCGGTGCCTATGGAGAGATTGACATTATTGCTCGTAAAGACAATGTGTTGAATTTTGTGGAAGTCAAAACTCAACGCCATAATATTTTCGGGGTGCCGGAGAGTTGGGTGGATGAGCGTAAAATGGAGCAATTAGGGCTAATTGCCGACGCCTGGTTGTCCTGGCACCCCGAAATTGATCTGGATTGCCGTTTTGATATCATCGGAATCAATCTTACTAATAACGGTCATAAAATCAAACACATTGAAGATGCTTTTCGGCTGTAGGGTATTTATGAAGAAAATAGTAATAAGCTTTCTTCTGCTAAGTTCGTTCATTTGGGCCCAGAATTTCCAGGTGGGCAAAAATGGGGCGGTAGCGTCGGCGTCAAAACAGGCGTCTGATGTCGGAATTGAAGTGCTTAAAAATGGCGGTAACGCCGTAGATGCCGCGATTGCCGTGGGCTTTGCCCTGGCGGTGGTTTACCCACCGGCTGGAAATATTGGCGGTGGCGGCTTTATGTTGATATGCTCCCCTGAAGGTGAAGTGACCGCTATAGATTTCCGGGAGAAAGCGTCCCGATCTGCCCGGCGCGATATGTATTTGGATGAATCGGGGAACCCGGTTGACGGTTGGAGCACCGAGGGCGCCCTGGCGGTAGGCGTACCCGGATCGGTGGCCGGATATGAATATGCTCTGCAACATTACGGCTCCATGAAATGGAATGAATTACTAGCGCCGGCTATAAAGTTGGCCGAAGATGGATTCCCGGTTTCCTATTATATTCATGAGGGTTTACGCGACCACCAAAAACTCATGCGCCGGTTTCCGGCATCGGTTGAGATGTTTTACCAGAATGACTCCGTGCCGGATATTGGGGATACGCTCAGATTCTCTGATTTGGCGGTAACCCTGAAACGAATTGCCAAACAGGGTGCCGGAGAATTTTACCGTGGTCGAACTGCAAAGCGATTGGTGAAGGCTGTTCGTGACAACGGCGGGATTATCGATCTTTGGGACCTGCAACACTATGAAGTAAAAGAACGCAAGCCCATCCGCTTTACCTATCGCGGGTATGATATTTTTTCTATGCCGCTGCCCAGTTCCGGTGGTATCTGTCTGGCACAGATTCTGAAAGTTGTGGAGCAATTTCCCCTTGCCGAATACGGGTTTCAGGCGTTACAATCAATTCGGATTATCACCGAAGCCGAGCGCCGCGCCTATGCCAATCGCGCTCATTATCTTGGCGATCCCGATTTTATTAGTGTACCGGTAGACTATCTGTTAAGTGATGAATTAATACGCGCTATGGCGAAAAGTATCGATTTGACAAAAGCCACGCCCAGTTGTGAGGTAGACCATGCACCATTGCCCAAAAGTGAAGAAACTACTCATTTTTCTGTGGTTGATAAAGACGGCTGGGCTGTTGCCGTAACAACAACTCTGAACTCCGCCTACGGCTCCGGTTTTGTTGCCGGAAAGACCGGCATTCTTTTGAATAATGAAATGGACGATTTTTCCATAAAAACCGGAATGCCGAATATGTATGGACTTGTGGGAGCTGAAGCTAATGCCATTCAACCACAAAAAAGGATGTTGAGTTCCATGACGCCGACGATTGTCTGTCGCAACGATTCACTTATGTGGGTATTGGGAACCCCGGGGGGCGGAACGATCATCACCACAGTGGTGCAGGTTCTGATTAATATGATTGACTATAACATGACACTTGTGCAGGCGGTGGATGCGCCGCGATTTCATCATCAGTGGTTGCCAGACGTAATTTTTGCTGAAAAATATTCATTTTCACCTGATTTGATTGATCTATTGCAGGCAAAAGGATATACGATAAGGAAACGATCATCAATTGGCGATGTCAATGCAATTGCAGTTGATAGGGATAATAAATATTATATTGCCGTCCCGGACAAACGGCGTCAATCCGCAGCATCGGTCTATTAACGATGGAACAAAAATCAGCGTCAATTATCATAGCGCCCGATTCCTTCAAGGGTAGTCTCACCTCAGACGAGGTCTGCAAGGCGCTTGAACGGGGAATTCACGCAGTAGCCCCGGAACTGAATATTCATTCCGTGCCGCTATCCGACGGTGGCGAAGGATTTATCGATGTTTTTCGGCAAAATGTAAGCGGCGGGTTGCATAATTGTACGGTTCTTAATCCTCTCGGTGAAGCAATTACGGCGCAATATTTTGTCGTGGAGAAATCAATGACCGTCGTTATCGAAATGGCACAGGCGTCGGGACTCACTCTGATTCACGAAGAAAGGCGAAATCCGCTTTTGACGAGCACCTTTGGAACGGGGCAGCTGATTGCCGACGCCCTGGATAAAGGTTTCCGGCGCTTTGTGATCGGAATCGGCGGGTCGGCGACTAACGATGGCGGTGCGGGCATGGCTCAGGCATTGGGCGTGCGCTTTTATGATGCCAATGAGACGGAAATTACCAACCCGATGAATGGTAAACTGATTGGCGATTGTCACCGGATATCCCTGGAAAACCTGCATTTCGGGGTCGCTGAAAGCACCTTTTTAATCGCCGGCGATGTCGGGAACTCCTTGTTGGGGCCGGATGGTGCGGTATATATTTACGCCAGGCAAAAAGGTGCTACCGAACAAGATTTGCCCATTTTAGAGCGCAATATGAATTCATTTTATTCAATTGTCGAAAAAACGATAGCGAAAGAGGTTCGTCAAATTCCCGGAGCGGGAGCCGCCGGGGGCTTAGGCGCCGGACTAATAGCTTTTCTGAAAGCCAAAATCCAAAGCGGGATCGATCTCGTACTCGATGAAATCAGTTTTGATGACCTAATCGAAAATGCTTGCCTGGTAATTACCGGCGAAGGGCAGATTGATGCGCAAACCCTGCAGGGCAAAACCGTCATGGGAGTTGTAAATCGTGCTAAGAAGCGGCGTGTGCCGGTAATGGTCGTTGCCGGGCGGATTGACGGCGATTCCGCCATGTTTAAACGCGCCGGTATTGATGAATTATTCTCGCTAACCGACGTTGCGGCGAGTCAGCTAAAAGCGATCAACCGGGCTGCCGATTATCTCGAAATAATTGGCGCTAAAATCGCTCAAACCATTAACCGGGAAAGTTGATTATGGCGATTGAAATCGAACGAAAGTTTTTAGTAGTAAATGATGAATATAAAAGAAATGTCCGGGGAATTCTCTACCGACAGGGCTATATCAGCATCGACGTGCAGCGGATTGTCAGAGTTAGGATCGCCGGAGACCGGGCTTTTTTGACCATCAAGTCTTTGGTGTCTGAGATAACCCGTTTGGAATTTGAATATGATATTCCGGTTAGTGACGCTGTCGAAATGCTCGATAAACTTTGCACTAAATCCATTATTGAGAAATACCGCTATGAACTCACCGTTGATGGTCAGCTCTGGATTGTGGATGAATTTTTGGGTGACAATGCCGGTCTGGTGGTGGCGGAAATAGAGTTGGCAAGTGAAGACCAGCCCTTCACAAAACCCACCTGGGCAGGCGCGGAGGTAACCGGCGATGCCCGCTATCTGAATGCTCACCTGGTAATTGAACCCTTCAAATTCTGGAGGGAAAAGTCTAAATAGAGCCTGTCCATAAACTTGAAAAACCGATGAATCAGTTAAATATTATTGACGATTAAGTTCACCTGAATAAATTCAGGTGTTATCTTAATATTTTGATAATATTGCGGTTGAAATAACACCATCCCGAAAAGTCGGGATTATGGTGATAAAAATATTCTTTATATCAAATAACCACTTCAGTGGTTTATACTTTATGGACAGACACTAAATAATCAGCGAAATAGCAGATGTCGAAAGCATCTGATCAGCGAGAAATTCCGTTGGTCGTATCCCTTTTTGGCTCTTCTGAGAATTGTGTGGGTAAGTTAATATCCAATATCCAACCCCCGGTGTAATAAAAGAAAAAGATGATTTCACGGGTCAGGCAAGGAATTTTCAAAATATGAAGGAAAATAACTGTGCCACCGCGGGAGTGGAGACACAAGTACAACACAGCTTCGCGACTCACTTTTTTTCTCATTCCCAAGCCCCGGCTTGGGAATGTTTACAACTGAATCCCTATACCTGTCAGGTATAACGGAAAGCCCCCGGTAAAAACCGAGGTATTTTCATTATGACACAGGCGCTTATCTTACCAGACCTTCGGAAGGTTTATGATATGATGGAGATCTGATAAATGCGTCCGGAGTGAGCTCCTGACGCAACTAAATTACTCGTTACAAAGCTGGGGCTTTGTAACGAGTAAGAAAAGGATGGATCCACTAAAATTTTTAAAGAAAATTTATTTTTGATGGTTTCGTAAAAAGGGGAAAATATGTCATTCTTGAACGAAGTGAAGAATCTTTATAATATTGTTCATAAAGGCATTAGAGATTCTTCGTTATCACTCAGAATGACACTTCCCAGACATTTTACGAAACCATCATTTTTATTGTTTACAAAAGTCCTAATTGGCGGGATTTATTGGTATGAAAAAAATAAAAGTGTAAATTTTACGGTTATTTAAAGTGACCGGGCGAAGATTGAGCCGGAAAAGCCGGTGCCTTCGCTCACTTGAAAGCAGGAAAATTGTTATGTCAAAGATTGTCGTAAAATTCGGAGGCTCAAACCTCCAGACTCAAAAAGATATTCGTCAGATACTCAACGTTGTTAAAAATTACAACCGCCCTCTGGTGGTCGTCGTTTCGGCTTTTTACGGGATTACCAATCTTTTGGAAGATATGCTGCTAAAAGCCCGGCACGAAGATGCGGCTATAGATCACAGTCTTGACGATCTGATCGCGTTAAAGCGGGATGTGATCTTCAATATGATTACCGATCCGGTTTTACAAAAATCAACTTTAGATCAGGTGCTTGTCCGTATTCGTGAACTCGAGCGCTACCTGCGGGGTGTGAATTACATCGGTGATATTCCGGCTTTCGTATCGGATATCGTTATGAGCTTCGGTGAACGGCTGAGCGCATTGGTCCTGACGGCTTTGCTGCAGGACCGGCAGATTGATTGCGAGGAGGTTACTCCGGAAGAATTACATTTGATAACCGACGGTGAGTATGGCAATGCCGAAGTGGATTTTGCAGAAAGTGAGCAGGCGGTCAGGAAGCGGCTCTCCTCAGATAAAACGGCTATTGTACCCGGTTTCTACGGCATTTCCAAAGAGAACCGGGTGACGTTGTTTGGGCGCGGCGGGAGCGATTATACTGCGGCGTCTATTGCCCATTGCCTGCAAGCGGAATCCCTGGACATCTGGAAAGATGTGGACGGTTTTAGAAGCGCCGATCCGAAATTAGTGCCGGACACGCACGGCATTGATCGGCTAACCTACACCGAAGCCGCGGAGTTGGCGTATTTCGGTGCAAAAATTCTACATCCCCGAACAGTTGAACCGTTAATGTTTCATAACATTCCTATTCGTATTTTTAATATTGCCAATACAGACCGACCTGACTACCCCTTTACGATTATTACATCTAATGGCAAACAGAAAGCCGATATAATCAAGAGCGTCACATATAGCGATGACTTCTGTATTTTGCGTCTGCAGGGACCTGGAATCGGTAATAAACCCGGTGTTTTAGCCAGGGTTACCACCGAATTGGATCATAAAAACATCAATATTAAATCGGTGATCACGTCTCAAACTACGATAAATTTTCTGTTGAGCGTAAAGGACCTACAGCCGGCTTACTGTGCCGTCAAAAGTTTGTCCTTAACCGTGGTAAACAATGTAGTTACCGAAGATGATCTATCCCTTATTGCCGGAGTAGGCGAAGGGATTTTAGAAACTCATGGTATCGCCGGACGGATGTTTGGCGCTGTCTCTCGGGAGAAGATCAACGTGGAAATAATCTCTGTGGGAGCGTCGCCGGTAGCAGCCTATTTTATCGTTAACAAGAAAGACCGGGATGAAGCTGTGCGGGCTATTCACCGGGAGTTTTTCACTTTACCAGCAGGAAAATAAAAAGATATGACTAAAAGTATCGAAGAGATTAATGCCAAAATAAAAAAGGGTGCGGCAGTAGTGCTTACGGCTGAAGAACTTAGCTGCATGGCTGAAGAGGCTTCGCCAAAAGAAATCGCCGAAAAGGTTGATGTTGTTACAACCGGAACGTTCGGACCGATGTGCTCTTCCGGAATTTTCATTAATTTTGGACATCCCGAACCGCCTATCCGCATGCAAAAAACCTATCTAAATGATGTTGAAGCCTATTCCGGTATTGCGGCGGTTGATGCTTATCTCGGAGCCACTCAGCACTCTGAAAATAATGAGAAATACGGCGGAGCGCATGTGATTGAAGCCCTGATAGCCGGAAAAGACGTTCATTTGAGAGCCTATAGTAGTGGAACCGATTGTTACCCGCGCAAAGAAATCGATACGATTATTAATAAAGACAGCGTTAATGAAATCTTCATGTTTAATCCCCGCAATGTTTACCAGAATTACCCGGCAGCCACCAACACCGGCGACCAGACGATCTATACTTACATGGGCATTTTGCGGCCCCAGGAGAGTAACGTAAACTATTCTACTGCCGGTGAACTCAGCCCTTTAATTAACGATCCGGAATTGCGTACTATTGGGGTCGGAACCCGGATATTCCTTTGTGGCGCTCAGGGCTATGTAGCCTGGAACGGCACCCAGTTTAACGCAACAAAACCACGGAATGAACATGGTATTCCGCTTGGCAGCGCCGCCACATTGGCACTAATCGGTGATCTAAAAAAAATGGATTCACGGTTCATTAAAGCCGCCTATTATAAGGGCTATGGCGTCAGTATTTTTATTGGAGTCGGCATTCCTATTCCAATTCTGGATGAAGATATGGCCCGGCGGGTTTCGATACGAAATCGAGATATTGAGACCAATATTCATGATTACAGCAAGCCGAAGCATCCTGCTATTGCCCGAACGAATTACGAAGCGCTTCGATCCGGGAAAATAATGTTGAACGGTAAAATTGTTCGCACCGCACCGATGTCGAGTCTTCCCAAAGCCCGGCAAATCGCCACTCTTTTAAAGAAGTCGATTCAAAACCGTCAATTTTTCTTAACTCAACCTGTTCAAACATTACCCGTAAATACGACATTAAAATCCCTTGAAATACGCAGTGTGGAAGAAGGAGGGCGCAGATTTAATTAGAGTCTGCAACCGATTGATTCCGATTGGACTTTTTCTAAAAATATGGATTAGATCGAAATGTTTGGTTCCTTCTCAAATTCAGTTGGTAAAATAAAAAAAAGGTGCTTTCTTGAATCGAGTGGATAGGTCCGTGGTCTGTAATCCGTGGTCCGTAGATAATGATTCTTTGAGTTCAAATGAAAAGTGATAAGGTAAAGTGTGACAATTAAAACATTAACCACCGAATTTATTCGGTGGATGGGGAGAGTTGTCTCCATAGCGCCGACTTTAGCCGGCTAATCTCTTGAATGAATTTGAGGGAGTGGAGCTGAAGCCCAGTGCTCCGGAAGTAGCCGGCGGAACAGGGCAAACCCCACAACTATGGTGCAATAAATTATGTATAACAGATTGATAGAAAGGAACAAAAGTGAAGGACAGCTTTGCCTGTGCGGTGCACGCAGACAGGTGTTGGAAAATATGATAAATAAAGCGGACGTGTTTTACAATAAATAACGACTTATGATGTTTTACTGACAACAGGTTACGAAATTACCCATTCTAAACGAGAAGGAACCAAATGTTTGAACCGCGAATTTACCGTACTCAAATGGAACGTGGGCGGTTTGCCTCTTTCGAAGCTTCATATCTCGAGACTGACCTGTGGATCGGGATTTCCTCTCGGGAATCTGTAAATCGGGTGTGCGAATTTGTCCGTGAATACATTGTTGTTCTGCGTAAAGAATTAGAGGCTTATTCTCAAAAGAATCCCGAATTCGGGACAAGTTTTTCACCTTTGTCCCTTGATTCAACTGCTCCCCGGATCGTACAGGAGATGTTAAAAGCTGCCCAACTGGCAGGAACCGGTCCGATGAGTGCTGTAGCCGGAGCGGTTGCGGAAAACGTTGGAAAAATTATCAAAAGCCGGTTCTCACTTGAAGAAATTGTCGTCGAGAATGGTGGCGATATTTATGTTGACTTGTACCGTCCTGTCTTGATCGGCATATTTGCCGGCGATTCTCCTTTATCGCAAAAAACTGCTTTACAAATTCTGCCTGAGAATACACCGCTTGGTGTTTGTACGTCTTCAGGTCGGGTAGGGCATTCATTCAGCTTCGGAAAGGCGCATGCCGTCACGATCGCCTGTACTAAAACGGCAGTTGCCGATGCGCTGGCTACCGCATTTGGCAATAAAATTCAGTCTGCCGCCGATCTCGATACTGTCCTTACGGAAACCGAAAATATTAACGAAATTCTCTCCGCTGTTTTCATCATTGATGATAAGATCGGCATCCGGGGACAATTGGAAATTCGTTTTATATGAAAGTAGTCCATGAATTACACGAATTTCACAAATATAACATTGATAGGAATATACTTTCATTAATATTTGTCCAGATGCCCCGGGACTCCTTGTTGTATAGTAGTTGTATAGTAGTTGTATTATGGTTATAATAGTTGTATCGTTTTCCATGCACCTATGCACCAGTTTAACTAATCTGTCCTGCGTAACGATAGGTCGGGACAGGCAGGGGGGTAACCTTTGTGACAAGATGATTGGAAATTCAATAAGTAAAACATTAACCACCGGCTTTAGCCGGTGGTTAGAGATAACACATATAGATCCCGACTTTAGTCGGTAAACAAGGAGGTATTATGGAATTTTATGAACTTATCCGTTATCGTAAAAGTATCCGGAACTACGATCCGGACAAAACGGTTGCCGAAGATGTATTACACCGGATTCTGGAAGCCGGACGACTGGCGCCGTCGGCTGCTAACCGTCAGCCGTGGAAATTTCTGCTGATCTCATCTGCTGAAATGCTCGATAAGGTTCGGATGTGCTATAAAGGGGAGTGGTTTCGGCAAGCGCCGCATATTTTGGTTGTGACGGGAAACCGTGACGACGCCTGGACTCGTAAATATGACGGTTACAATTCCATCGAAACCGATCTGACCATTGCCATGGATCACCTGATCCTGGCGGCTGCCAATGAAGGTGTCGGCAGCTGCTGGATCGCCGCTTTTGATCCGCTCCTCCTGCGGGAAGCGCTGGGTTTGAAGGAGAATGATGAGGTTTTTGCGATCACACCGTTGGGTTATCCCGAGGATAGTTATCAATCCGGGCATGCCAAGAATCGCAAGGCAATTTCCGAAATTGTCGAGTATCTGTGAAACTCCGATCCACCTCAGACAGATTGTAGTTGCATCTATCGAAATAATTTGTTAAAGTGAAACGTCATTATGGCTTGTATAACTTATCAGAGAGTATTGCCGGGTTTTCCATGAACAAAGCGCAGCAATATCGGGAACTCGTTTTTGGAACAGCTCAGCAACCGGGTCTCGAGAATTGGAGCGTATGGAAATAAATATTCCTAATATTAGGAAGTTGAAATAAAAATGGCTAAATGTAGAAATATATTCCTAATATTAGACATGTGAAAAGAGATGATAAACGCAACTAATCATATATGTTAGACATAAAAAATAGATAAAATGAGTAGCGTTTTAATAATTATTGTTGATTTACTTTTTGGAGTTTGGGGTGCTTTTGGAAAAGCATGGTATTGGTATATTCTAAATTTTAT
>JAGHBC010000107.1 GCA_021161185.1 Fidelibacterota bacterium | reverse complement strand
CTTTTTATCTATGTTAAAATGTCTTGTATAAATACCCATTTTTTGGTAAAATTAATTGTAGTTATATTATTTAAAGGAGTATAAAAAATGCAACTTTCAATTGATAAAAATAATCTCCTTGCACATATTCAAAAGATTTCGAAAGTTTCTCCGGTTCGTTCAGTAACTCCTATTTTAAACAATATCTTATTTGAACTTAACGGTAATAATTTAACGCTTAGATCATCTGATATAGAAATTACGATGAACACTACACTTGAAACAAGCGGTGTTGAAGATGGTTCCGTGGCAATACCAACCCGCATTATTTTAGATATTGTTAACGAATCTGAAGATGGTGAAATTCAAATATTTGCAGATGAAGAGGGACGTGTTACTCTGAAATCTGGAAAAGGTGTTTTTGAGATAATGGGACGTCCAGGAATTGAGTTTCCTGCCGTTCCGAACATTACAAGTTTCAATAATGTTAAATTAGAAAATTCTGTTTTGAAAAGGATGATTCAAAAAACACTGATTGCCGTTACTAAAGATGAATTAAAACCGGCGTTGATGGGTGTTTTATTTCAGTTTAGAAATAATGAAATCAGAGCCGTTTCGACTGACGGACACCGTCTCGTTTGCATTGTAAGGAAAGATTTTATAAATGAGGATTTTGAAGGCGAAGTAATTATACCCATAAAGTTTCTAAATTTATTATTAGGATATCTTGAGAGTGAAGGAAAAACGTTGCTTTCAATTAGTGAGAATCATGTAAAAGTTGAATTAAACTCAACGATAATTTACACCCGGATTATTGATGAACGTTTTCCGGATTATGAGAGTGTTATTCCGTGGGATAATGATAAAATCGTTGTTACAAATGTAAAAAGTTTTCTTTCTGCTTTAAGGCGTGTCAGTATTTTTTCCAATAAGACAACCCATCAGATTTCTTTGTCAATAAGCAATGAAATATCAAAAATAACAACTATAAATCCGGAATCAGGATCTTCAGCTGAAGAAGATATTGAAATTGAATATACCGGGGATAATCTGGTTTTAGGATATAATGGTGAATATTTTAAAGAAATATTAAGGAATATTGATACTGAAAAAGTTCTTTTTAAATTAAATACCGAAGTAACCGCAGGTCTTATTTTACCTGAAAAGCAGGAAGAAAATGAGGAGATAACAATGCTCCTTATGCCGATAAGATTAAATGAATAAGTTTTTTTTAGTTTATTCTACAAAATTATATATTTAAATATATAAAAACATTAATTTTTTAATGAAAATAAAAAATTTAAAACTGATTAATTTCAGAAATTATGATCAAGGTTGTTTCGAGTTTAGTGATAACTTACATATAATTTTCGGAGATAATGGAACCGGCAAAACAACCCTATTGGAAGCCATTCACTTTCTGTCGCTTACCAAGAGTTTTAGAACAAACAATGATATTAATATTGTGAAAAAAAATCGGGACTATTTTCAGATTTTTGGTAAATTTTTAAATTTTAAGGAGAAGAGTTTTTTAGTTAATTTGAATTTTTCAAAAAACGAAGGAAAAAAAATTTTTATTAATAAAGCGGATTTAAAAAGGAAAACAGATATCGTTGGTCGTTTACCGGTTGTTATTTTTTCTCCGGAGAATCAAAAAATAACCGACGGAGGTCCGCTGATACGACGAAATTTTATTAATAGAATTTTATCTCAGGTTAATTCGGATTATTTTCAAGCATTAATCGAATATAAAAAACGGATATATAATCGAAACCTGCTTTTAAACCAGTATCGGTCCCAACAGCAAAATAAATATGATGATTACATTAACACAATTGATGAAATGTTAGTTGGTTTTGGGGCAGTAATACAGAAGACAAGAGCTGATTTTATTGAAAAGTTTAACAGGGTGTTTTGTAGAGCATACAAAAAATTAGTTCATTATGACGAATCGGTGTCCTTGCAAATTATACCGAACATTCAAGCTGGCTCCAATGAGTTTGAAAAGAAATATAAAGAAAAACTATATTCCCGGTTTGAGAGTGATATGATTTTAGGACGTACCGGAGCGGGACCACATTTGGACAATATTTTATTATTGTTTGGTGACAAGGACATAAGACTTGTCGGTTCTCAGGGCGAACATAAGATGCTATTGGTTGCATTAAAAATAGCAGAGGGAATATTTATTGAGCAAAAACTGAAAGAGCCGGTAATTTTCCTTTTGGACGACCTTTTCGCAATGCTTGATGTGACCCATTGTGTAAATATTATTAACGAAATTGGAAAAAATAAACAAACGATTATTACAACAACTGATGTTGATGTGATTAAAAACTATGGTTTTGATCTGAGTAAATTTAATGTAAAAACACACAAACTACCGATTGGAGTATCATAATGGCTATTCCAATTGGTAAAGCAATTGATAAAATGTTAAGAAAAATAAAAATTGAAACAACGGTCAGGCAGTGGGAGGTTGTTTCTTTGTGGGGTGATATTGTTGGGGAAACTATTGCAAAACATACCCGGGCGGAAAAAATCTCATTTGGTAAACTATATGTTTCAGTCGACTCTTCGGCCTGGCGTAACGAATTGATGTTCCAAAAAGAAGGTTTATTGAAAAAAATAAATAGTCGTTTAAATAGAGCAAAAATAAAGGAGATAGTGCTACGGTAGGGAATATTAAATTTGTAGAATCGGCAGAATATAGCGCCGATAAAATTACAGTCCTTAAGGGACTGGAAGCGGTCAGAAAAAGACCGGCGATGTATATCGGGGATACGGGCAAAAGGGGTTTGCACCACCTTGTCTTTGAGGTTATTGATAACTCGATTGACGAAGCTCTTGCCGGCTTCTGTAACAAGATTGTTGTGACTATTCATAAAGATAATTCGATTAGTGTTCTTGATAATGGTCGTGGAATACCGGTAGATATTCATAAGGAAGAAAAAATCCCAGCCCTTGAAGTCGTCATGACAATTTTACATGCGGGTGGAAAATTTGATAAGGGATCATATAAAGTTTCCGGTGGATTACACGGTGTTGGTGTTTCCGTAGTAAACGCCCTTTCTGAATGGTTAACGGCTGAAATCTATCGGGATAATAAAATATATACCCAATCTTATAAAAGAGGTATTGCCACAACGAAAGTTATTGAAAAAGGAAAAATCCGGAAACGCGGTACCCTAATACGTTTTTTAGCTGATGAAGAGATATTTAAAACAATCCAGTGGGAGTATGATATTCTCGAACACCGCATGCGTGAACTGGCGTTTTTAAATAAAAATCTTGAAGTTATATTAAGGGATGAGCGTGATAATAACGAACAAAGGTTTTATTATAAAGGCGGGGTGGCTGAATTTGTAAAATATTTAGACGAATCGCGACAGTCGATTATTGGGAAACCAATATATTTTGAAAAAGAAATAGAAAGCGTACCAATGGAGGTGGCATTACAGTACAATATCTCCTATTCCGACAATATTTTTACTTTTGTTAATAATATAAATACCGTAGAGGGCGGCTCCCACTTGGTGGGCTTTAAAACAGCCGTTACCCGCACGCTGAATAACTATGCCCAGAAAAACAAGCTTTTCAAAAAAGATAATTTTACTCTTTCTGGCGAAGATGTCAGGGAAGGATTGACGGCGGTGCTTAGTATAAAGGTTGCCGAACCGCAATTTGAAGGTCAGACCAAGACCAAGCTTGGCAATTCCGAAATAAAAGGTTATGTCGATTCGTTTGTCACCGAAGGGCTGTCTGAATTTCTTGAACAACATCCCGCTGAAGGGAAAAAAATTATTGAGAAGTGCCTCAATGCGGCCCGCTCAAGAGATGCGGCGCGTAAAGCCAGGGAACTTACTCGCCGAAAAAGTGCGCTTGATGTGGGTAACCTGCCGGGTAAACTTTCGGACTGCTCAACAAAAGACCCCAGCCTTTGTGAACTGTATATTGTTGAGGGTGACTCCGCGGGCGGTAGCGCTAAACAGGGACGCGACCGTAAATATCAGGCAATTTTACCCATTCGCGGAAAAATCTTAAATGTCGAAAAAGCGCGAATCGACAAAGTGCTCACTAATAATGAAATCAGAACGATAATAACGGCTACCGGAACAGGATTTGGCGAGGACGAATTCAACATTGAAAAGCTCCGCTACAATAAAATTATAATCATGACCGACGCCGATGTTGATGGATCTCATATTATGACACTGCTTCTAACATTTTTCTATCGCTATATGCCGACTCTTATCGAAGAGGGGCACGTCTACATTGCCCAGCCTCCCCTTTATAGGGTCTATAGCGGAAAAAAGAGTTTTTATGCTTACGATGAGGATGAACGTGATATTTTAGTTAAAAGGTTTGAAAAAGAGGGCCGGCAAAAAATAGACGTGCAGCGGTATAAAGGACTGGGTGAAATGAATCCAGATCAATTGTGGTCTACCACGATGAACCCTGAAACCAGGACGCTTATAAAGATCGGAGTTGAAGATGCATCTCACGCTGATAAAACCTTTTCAATGCTTATGGGCGAAGACGTAGAGCCAAGACGTAATTTTATACAGAAAAACGCAAAATATGTAAGAAATTTGGATATATAAACAATGAACAAGCAAGTCAATATAGAATTTCAAAGAGATAAAATCATTAATGCGAACATTGATGAAGAGATGCGAGAGGCGTATCTCGACTATTCAATGTCGGTTATTGTATCGCGGGCACTGCCCGATGTCAGAGACGGATTAAAACCGGTTCATCGCCGAATTATGTTTGGTATGTCCGAATTAGGACTGCCATACAACCGCCCGACCAAGAAATGTGCCCGGATAGTCGGTGAGGTTATGGGTAAATACCACCCTCACGGTGACGCGGCGGTTTATGATTCCCTTGTACGTATGGCTCAGACATTTTCGCTTCGGTACCCTCTTGTTGACGGGCAGGGTAACTTTGGTTCTGTAGACGGCGATAGAGCTGCGGCGATGCGATATACGGAAGCCAGAATGAGCCGTATTTCCGGTGAATTATTGAAAGATATCGATAAGGACACGGTCAGCTTCACCCCTAATTTTGATGATTCTTTAAAAGAACCAACGGTGCTGCCGACAGCCATTCCCCTTTTATTAGTCAATGGCGCCAGCGGTATTGCCGTCGGTATGGCAACCAACATACCGCCCCACAATTTAACGGAAGTTTGTAATGCCCTTATTCACCAGGTAGACAATCCGGAAACCACCATTCAGGATTTGATGAGGTTTATAAAGGGTCCGGATTTTCCCACCGGAGCAATAATCCTCGGCAAACAGGGCATCAAAAGCGCCTATGAGACTGGAAAAGGTATTGTCAGAATTAGAGCTCAGGCTTTTATAGAAACCAGCAAATTTGGTAAAGACAGTATTATCATCACTGAAATACCCTATCAGGTAAACAAATCAAAACTGATTGAAAAAATTGCAGAGCTTGTTCGTGAGAAGATTGTTGAAGGAATTTCTGATATTCGGGATGAATCGGACAAAGATGGAATTCGGATTGTTATTGAAATAAAAAAAGAGATGGTTCCCGAAGTCGTCTTAAACCAATTATATAGCCACACTCAGCTTCAGGACAGCTTCGGAATCAATATGCTGGCATTGGTTGACGGCATTCCTTGTCAATTAAACCTGAAGGAAATTTTAGGTCATTATATTAATTTCAGGCATGAAATCATTATTAAACGCACCCGGTATGACCTAAAGGCAGCTGAAGATAAAGCACATATTTTAGAAGGGCTAAAAATCGCCCTGGATAATATTGACGAGGTCATAGCAATTATCCGGGGTTCTTCCACGCCCGTCGATGCCAGGACCAACCTGATAGAACGCTTCAGTTTTTCGGAGCGCCAGGCTCAGGCTATTCTGGATATGCGCCTGCAAAAGTTAACCGGTCTCGAGGTTGATAAGATTGTTGCCGAATACAAAGAGACACTGAAATTAATAGCTCGCCTGAAAGAAATTTTGGAAAGTAAGGCGCTCAGGATGGAGATTTTAAAACAGGAGATTATAGACATCCGGGATAAATACGGTGATGAACGCCGAACCGAGATTATTGGCGATATTGGTGATTTTTCCGTAGAAGACATGATAGCCGAAGAGGATATGGTTATTACGATAACTCATAATGGCTACATAAAGCGTTTCCCGGTTGATATTTCAAGGCGGCAGAATCGGGGCGGACGCGGTAGTCAGGGCGCCCAGGCGAAAGACGACGACTTTGTCCAAAATCTGTTCATTGCCAACACTCATGATTACATAATGTTTTTCACCAGTCGCGGTAAGTGTTACTGGTTAAAAGTGCATGAAATTCCCCGGGGCAGCAAGACGTCAAGAGGTCGCGCAATCGTTAACCTGATTGAAACCCAAGAGGGCGAGCAGGTCCGGGCGGTTCTTAACGTGAAAAAATTTGATGACGAGCATTTTATTGTAATGGCTACCAAGAAAGGTATAATTAAAAAAACAGCGCTATCGCAATTCAGCAATCCAAGGCGGAGCGGTATCAAAGCCGTGAATATCGGCGATGAAGACGATCTGATTGATGTAAAAATGACTAATGGTGATCAGGATATTATATTGGGCACATCTCACGGAAAATCGATTCGCTTTAGAGAATCCGACGTTAGACCCATGGGCAGAACCGCCGCCGGCGTCAGGGGCATTAAATTGCCCGGTAAAAACAATCACGTTATCGGAATGGTTATTGTTAGACATGAGGGCGGAACATTATTAGCCGTTTCGGAAAACGGTTATGGAAAACGCACCGATATCAAAGATTATCCCGTTATCAAGCGGGGCGGTGTTGGTGTAATTACACTGAAGACCTCAGCCCGCAACGGTTACATGGTTGCCTTGCGTGAAGTGGTGGATTCCGATGACCTGATGATTATAACCGAACAAGGTGTTTTGATCAGACTGCCGATAGCGGCAATTCGTACGATTAGCAGAAACACCCAGGGAGTCCGGTTGATAAAACTTGATGATGGAGATTCAATTTCGGCGGTGACACGTATCCTCGAATCGAATAGTGATAAGGAAGAAAACAACCAGCCATCACTATTATCCGAAGGAAACATTACCGAGCCGGAGGATACAACGATAGACGAAGGTGCTGAAAATGATTTTTCTGAGTCCGGCGAAGAAAAAGATAAATAATTTAAAAGATATTAAAAAATGAATCTTCAGAGTGAGAAAGAGCGGTTAATTTTAGATAACCTGAAAAGGGTTAATGAAAGAATCAATTCCGCCTCCCAACGCTCCGGAAGGGATGTTCGGGAAATTTCGCTCGTCGTTGTCAGTAAGACCTGGCCGACAGACGTTGTTCAACATGTAATAGACGCCGGGATAAAAGATCTGGGTGAAAACAAAATCCAGGAAGCAATTCCCAAAATAGAATATTTTGAGAAAGGATCCCCCGATCTCACCTGGCATATGGTTGGTCATCTTCAGTCTAATAAGGCTAAGTTGGCTGCAATGAAATTTTCACTTATTCAATCTGTTGATTCCCTAAAACTTGCCGGTAAAATGTCAAACGCTGCCGTCCAGCTGGGAAAGACCGTAGATTTTTTGATTGAAGTAAATATTTCCGGAGAAACATCTAAGTTTGGAATTCAGCCGGACGAACTTCCGCGGTTTGTCGATGAAATTCAGGAGATGCCGAATATTCATTGCCGGGGCATAATGACGATTGGACCGCTGACTACAGACATTCATCGTATCAGGCAATCCTTCGCTGCTATGTGGGAATATTTCAGAAATATTCAGGATAGGAAATATCCCGGTTTTGATATTCTCTCTATGGGGATGACCGATGATTATGAGATTGCAATAGAAGAAGGCTCTACCATGCTGAGATTGGGACGCGCAATTTTTGGTCCCCGCACATATTAAAAAAAGGGAATAGTTTGCCGCAGAGGCGCAGAGAAACAAAGAAAACAGTAAAAAAGAAGATAATAAGATGATTAATGAACAATCTATTACACGGGGTGAATGAAGAAGATGCCTTGTACCACGAGCTTGATTTAATGGGTATGTCTGATAGTTTCGTAAAAAGGGGAAAATATGTCATTCTTGAACGAAGTGAAGAATCTCCATAACATTGTTCGTAAAGGCATTAGAGATTCTTCGTTATCGCTCAGAATGACACTCCCCAGACATTTTACGAAACCATCATGTCTTACCAAAAACAGTTAGAGCTAGATGTTTATTATAAAAATGATGAGAAGAATATTTTGAGAATTCAGTGTAGCTCCGTTCACCCCATTAGATAGGTTTTATATATGAATTCTTTTTTTTAACAAAGATATCTAACGGGGTGAAAATCAGTGGTGAAATATTAAAAAAGAACAAGTAGTAATATGATTACAAAAAAAGATATATTAGAGCGAAAATTTCACAAGTCTTTGCGTGGTTACGATACGGTTGAAATCCAATATTTTCTCGAAATGCTGGCTGATGAATTTGAGAAACTGGAAAAACGCATAGCCGAACTGGAGCCAATCGAAAAACAGATGCAACAGATGAATATTAAGTCTCCGGAAAATATTATTAACGAAGCCGGGGAACGCGCCCGAAAAATTGTCGCCGATTCAGAAAAACTGGCGGAAGAAGTTTTAAACACTGCAAAAAAGAAAAAAGAAGCTGAAGAAAAAGATATAGTTAAGTTGCAAATCCACAAAAATCAATTAATCCAATTGCTGAAAAACGCGATGCGAAAACAAGCCGAATTATTGAATTTTATTAGTAGTTTGGACAACGATATTGACAACGAGACCGAAATAGAAAACCCTTATGATAAAACAGAATAGATATTCAGCCCAAGAGATTATTGATCATTTAGAAAAATCATCTTTTTTAAAATCTACGGTATCGGTAATCTCATCAATACCGCTTTCTGCCGAAACGACCCCTCCCCACCTTTCTGAAGATTTTGATTTCGGCGCCATCAAAACCAAAGGCGGAAACGCTTATTTATGGACCCTGAAAAACGGCTCTGTTGTATTATGGAGAGATGTTACCCGGGCAGCCGTGCTGATGGGGTCTGAGAAATTTTTATTCATTGGAAAAGGAATTACTCCCGGGGCAAGCGAAAGAGTTTTTGGATATATAATAACCGATCACATCAATGTTTCCGGGCAGAATCCGCTTATTGGTCCAAATGATGATATGTTTGGCGACCGGTTTCCCGATATGACCGGATTATATAATAACGCCCTCAATGAAAAGATAATTGGCTGTTTTGAAAACGCTCAATTGCCTTACCGGAAGTCTGTATGTTTGATTCCGGAGAATAAAACCGAACTGACCGCACTCGAAAACGATATTATAGGCTTGCGGCAAAATGTCGTATTGTCTCAGGATGTTTTTGCCGGTGCCATTTCTGCAAAACAGATGTCGAAAGAATCAGCCGGAATTTTATTTCCGAAAGATATTTCGGGAGGAGCAATCGAGACCTTGATAATAGAAATAATACACTGTCTTTAATATGGATTACTCCGGCGATCCTTGCGACACAAAGAATAATAGGTGTCGTTTTTCTGATCATACCATCTGGCAATAATAATAGAGTTCTTTAGCGTCATATCATACGACTGTCTGATTATCTTAGATTCAACAACAAACCTATTATCTCGTTTGGCGGTGTGTACGGATTGAGCTTCTATTTGGATGTTTTTACCAAGATCAAAGCGCGCGTATTCATCGGCATCTTTCCAAGCCCTTACCCAGGATGAATATTTGGACACAATGCCGACCCCATAGTTATATCGTCTGGAATCTGGAAGCGCTTTTGTCCATTCCGGCTGTTTTTCCCAGGTTTTATCGTTTGAAGGAATGTGCAGACGCCGTTCAATTGACGGGCAGGCAATTAATATATAGTAGCCGTCGTTTGTGATTGAGGAATCAACAGGCGAATAGTTTGTTGAAACATTTAACAGTACCGATTCGTCATAGGAAAGTTCAAACGACGGATTTAACAGCCGAAACCTTCCGTCGGCGAATTCCTCAATCTCGAAAATAAGCCGGACCTGATGTTGTTTAGCCATATTTGTCAACGCCCGGGAAATTGCAACTTCTCTTGCCAGGCTTTGGTTCTGGTACTTCCCGGAATATCCGACGGAGTAAAAAATACCTTTCGGTGAATCCGGTAATTTCTCAAACCATTCGGGAATGATATTCTGGGCGGTGAGACCGTTTAGTAGAAAGACCACCGGAACAATGATGGAATATAAGCGGGACATTGTTGGAAAGCACCCGCCGAACTGCAAAAGTCCGGCAGGTGTTTTTTTTAGTTTACTGACCGACGGCTTCGAGCTTTTGAATCTCTTTTTCCAAATCATCAAAACTGAGGTTTGCCTTGGCTTCATTGTACAAGGCTTTCTGTTTCCTGGCTTCGTTCAAAGTTTCCTGGATCAGGCTGTTGAGGTTGTATTCTGCCAAAGAGTAGGCATGATACAGGGCGCCTTCGGTTTTCATTTCACGTTTGACAATACGACATCCACGCAGAACGGTATTTGCAACCTGCTTGCTGACCGACGAAGTGAATTCCAGCGCCTCGGCGTCTTCGCCAATGCCGCTTTCCTGCATGAAGTTTTTCAACATGTTGGATACTTTCACCTCTAATGTACGTGCAATTGCATCTCGTGCGCGGGCGTCGGCGGCTTCCTTTGCCAGTCCCATACTCTGTTTGGCGGCGTCGCCAGCTTCATAAATGGCATCCTCTGCTTTGGGTGGATTTAAATACCACTCCGGGATGTCGTCCATTTTGGCTTTGGGCTTACCGCCACCACAATTTACCAGCATCAAAGCCAGCGGAATTAGCAACGCGATTACGATTAACTTTTTCATGGTTTTCTCCTTTCGTTCTAAATTAAGTACTTTTTTAATGCGATCGGTTGGCTGCCTGTAAAAAAGCAGCGAATTTATCTTTTGACACTTTCATTTTGCCGGTGGCTTTTTGAAAAGCAGCATCTCTTGAGCCCAAAGCCAGTCCTTTACCGGACGCGGTTATCGCGGCGAGCTGTTCCCGTGAATTTTTATCTGTAAGCGTTAACAACATTTCCGATTCGACAAAGTATTGCTTTCCGGCGGGAGAATCGACGGTTTTTTCGCTGGAAACCGATACGGTTCCGTTAATAATTAACGGGGCGCCGGGGTCGGTGTTGAAACCGTTAGCGTTAATCCATGATGTGACGAGATCTGTGAGCTCGGGGAGCTCATCTCCAGTGTTGTTTGTAATCATAACGGAAAACGACAGATCGCTTGCTTGTATGTTGTAGTTAAAAATTGCTTGAATTTTTGACAGGTCGTCCCTGAATGCGTCGGACAAATTGCTTAACCCAAGAGTAAATATAATTGCTCCTTTTTTTGTGACGGCTCCGACTGGAGCGGCAACGACGTTTGTTTTAACCATGCCGTCTGTTGTTGACGATATTTTTGAAATAGTTTCACCATTTAAATATTTAACAATTACCGGATACCACTTCACGCCAACCTCACGTCCGTTCTTATCAACATAAAACACCCTTGCCACCAAAGGCTCGTTTAGTGTTGTGCCGGTGCGGGCGGTTTGGTTATCGCCGCTGACCACTTTTATATTTATTCTTGTTAATAGACCGCGGATTTCAGCCAGAATACCGGCGGGAGAATATTCATTGGTATTTCCATATCTTGTGCCCGTTAAGGCTGAATAGAGTGCGCGCTTCACAAAAAATCTCGGAATTGTGTTCTGAGCAGAGATATAATTATCGAGAGCATTAAAAATATTTCCACCGGCAGCCTGTTCCCGCGCGGCGTTAATAAATTTGGCGGTTTCTGAGATAATATCGTCCATTTCCTGCTCAAGTCCGGTGCTGAAATGCTGTTTGTTCAGAACCGCAAGCGCGTAATATTTTCCCTTGACGGCTTTTATCTCCTTAATCTCGATGCCCGCGATGGTTTCTGATACTGAAGATTTTGTTTTCGAGGTAATATCAGATTTAATAGCTGTTTGGTCGCCGGTGCTGATTTCTTCCTCGATGATTTCCAACTCCGATTCTATTTTAACCTGAATTTGCCCGGCAACGTCGGCACGAGCCAGCTCCACCGCCTTGGTTTTATCATCGGAAATACCAACGCCAAGAAGGTATTTGGAGGGAGGATATTTCTTGTGACTGTTGGTTTTGGACCACTCCGGAACCTGGGCTAAGAGATTCAGGCTCATCATGCAAATCAATATTGTTGTTAAAAATTTATGCATACCCACTCCCTATTCATCACTGACCGACAAAAGGATTAATTTTCGGGAGATAGAAATCTTTTTTACGGATCCCGCGCCATTGTATCGGCTTTTTAATGTTCGATAAATGTCAGTTGCGGAAGGATACTGTTCAGGCGTTACCCAAATTAAGACATCGTAAGTGTAATCAGCCACGGAATTTTCTTTTAGCGATGAAGCAATCTCTTTTAGGAGATCGCTTATTTTAAAAATAATGTCTTCCGCTTCATCGGAATCGTAAGAATCGCTGACTGAAACGATCATCTTATATTGAACACC
Organism: Fidelibacterota bacterium; assembly: GCA_021161185.1. GTDB lineage: Bacteria > Fidelibacterota > UBA2242 > UBA2242 > UBA2242 > DPVY01. The sequence continues at coordinate 27,097 of JAGHBC010000107.1, read as the reverse complement.
CCGTTTAATATCGGATTTCCAGTAGTTGGAGATTCTGCTGAGCACCTTATCAACGGCGTCGTTCATCGCCTCCTCAATAAGCGCCGGGTTTGGCGCAAGGCGTTCACGGCTATAGCCGGTTTCGGTTCCCAGAAGCCGACCAGTTGTCGTTTCATAGGCGCGGCAGCCCACAACGGCTTTTTTTACCGTTGACGACCCGATTTTTCGCGACGCAACGAAAACATTGTACGAAATATATACATCGCTTCCGATAGATAGCGCCAGCAGATAGCTGTAATCTTCCTCCACTCCGCCCAGGGCATATTGAGTAGCTGTTAATTCCTGCAACACCTGTTGCTGTTCGGGAACAATTACCGTGTATTTTTTCGCGGTCAGATAGGATTCAATAACTTCAGCGCCCTTCTTAATATCCGGATCTATTTTGAGCAACTCCAGTGGGGCAATATCTCCGGTTGTCTCGGGGATCACCATAATTGTAGGCATGCCGACTAATTTAGAGATCGAAGCTGGTTTTATGATGATAGAACGTTTTACCAATTCTGCTTCGAGCAGGCTTTTATTTATCTTGAAGGTTTTTTCCACTTTAAGCATTTTGCCGTTATCTATCCTGAGACGTTTATCGTAATAGTCGGCTTCCCAGGAAATATACTTGTGAATATTATCCGTTTTGAAAAAATCTTCCTGGATTTTTTCAAATTTTTGTTTCTCGCCATCGGTTTGTAAAAGCGGATCGCTTCCCCCGAAAAGAACAAACCAGACGGCTGTCTTTTTAGCGTCGTTGTTGGCGCTTTTATCAAGCGTCTTTGCTTTTGGTTTTCGGTGTTTCCTATCAATGCCGAAACCGGTTGCGCGCACCATCACTTCGGACGGGGAACTGCTTTCAAGAAGTACAGCCTCCCGGGCTCGGGGTAAATTCCCCTGACCAAACAAACCGTTATTAATAATAAGTAAAATGACTATCAAAATCCTTTGCATATAATACCTCTTAAAAACTTTTCATGTTTTTTTGAACCACGGCAAAGGGATTGAAAGGAATTGCGGGAGGAGAAAAGTGAATATAAAAGCCAAGAGTTGATCCGACACTGGAAATTTTCGGATAATTTTCTGCAAAGAAATTTGTAATATCCTCCTCTTTTTCATCATATTTTACATACCATATATTCATGGGTGCAAATATGTTATACCCGGTAAAAACACCGACATTGCAATCAATGTTCAGTGCATATTCCAAACCGATATTCACCCTTCCACCAACACTGACATTTATGATGCGGATGTCCTTATCATCATATTTTCCGCCGATGGATAGACCCTGCGCTCCCAAAAGAGTTTCGCCGTGCAAAGCAAATCGACCGAAATAAAATTTTCTCATATAGCCTAAATGACCACTAAAGTAAGTTGCAAAAGAATTTTCCTGTTCGCGTTCAACGCTTATTTTGAAAATGTCAAAAAGGTTAAATAATTCTTGTCGGGAACAAACCCTGCTTTTTACGGGAACAATTGCTCCCGTGCCGCCGATAACTAAAAATGATTGTCTCTTCTTTGTTAAAGAAGCGATGTTACATTGAAAATCCAAATCGACCCCCGCAACGCCGCCGTTAAAGTTTTCAAAACCAACGGCAAATTTGTCTGACTGAAAGGCACCCTCCTCAATTTTCAGGGTAAGCCAACGCGGTTTTACCGCAATGTCAATTCCAAGTCTTGGGTGTTCCACAACCATCATTCCTTTTACCCAGTTGCCCTTTTTGATTGCCACCGCCTGGGATAGTTGTCCCGGCGCTCTCCGGTTCTCCGAAACTGTGCTCACGCGCACAAATCCGGACTTTTCTAATTTCACTTTCCCATTATCTGCCTGAACCCATTCTCCAACAAAGAAGGGCGCGTCCAATTTAATACCCTCGGCGCGACCGAGTGGAAACCGGATATTGTGCCGGTAAACTTCTGAAATTGGCGCCATAAGTTTAAACATGTCAAGTTCCCTGATCTTAACCTCAAGGTTCGTTGCCAGGGTCTGAGCGGCATTTCGGAAAGCAAAATCTTTTGCGTTAACCCGCTCAGCGTCAATTTTGTAATCCTCTTCGGAATCCGCGCTGCCTGTTCCAGCGGATGATATTTTGGCGAATTTCTCCACACGGGGATTTTCGGCGGTAATGACATGGTACCACAACAAACCGCCCTCTATGCGGACATCGACCTCTTTTTTGTTTTTGCTCCACTTTTCGTGATAAGCATCGATAAAGGGAATATAAATATAAGATGAATTCATCACCTGTTCCAACTGTTCTGCGGTAATGCCGATCTCTTTTGCTTTTAAGGCAATAAATGAATTGCGTTGAGTTTCGCTGACAAGTGATTGTGCCCGTATTTCCTTGTTGGCATCCAGGATTTTAATGATTTCCGGGACAAGGGTATTGTTGATAAGGGATTCGATATCTGCTTCCGAAGTATATTCCCCAATAGCAAGTTGTCGTTTAAAAGATTGCTGGATATTCTCCGGAAGCGTATTATAGTCGAACCGGGCGATTTGAATGCCGGCGCGAATAGCCTCCAGGAAATATTGCTGCTCGGCTGGAGATAATTTAAAGTTGCCGGCGACTAAGAGCGCGTCAACACAGGATATTGATTTTCGGCTATATTTTTCCAGTGTTTGAGTTATACCGTCGGCGGATAAAAAACCTGCAACAAGCATCGCTATGGTGTAAAAACGAAGATTCATTCTTTTCGATATGATTTTAATTCTTTGAGCACTATGACGAAACCTTTATATGTTTGTAGTCATAAAATTTATGTAAATTAAATTTCGGTGCAAAGAGGCTTGTTGTCAACCTTTTTCTTGGTAGTAGCGGGTAAATTATATTATTGTTGACATTATGTGATATGAATCATAAAATTGAGTGAAATTTTATAGGGCTCACAACCGTGAATAGAGATAGACAAATTAAAATATCACTTGTATTTCTATTGTTTATTCAAATATTTTATCTGAATGGACAAACCATAACAATAAGCGAGGTCATGTTCGACGCGCCGGGCTCTGAATACTATAATGAGTTTATCGAAATTTTTAATCTAAGCGATTCGGCGCAGTGTCTCGAGGGTTGTTATCTTTCAATTGACGGCAATGCCGACACCTTAAAGTTTATTGGTTCCCAAAACACGCTTTCACCAAGGTCTTACGGGCTTATTCTCGACCGGGATTATATTATTGAGCATAATGACTCTGTTTATAGTCATCTGATCCCGGATGGCGCTCTGCTTTTAACTATCCATGATAATTCCTTTTGCGGTAGCGGGATGGTCAACAGCGCCGCGCATACAATTTATCTTATAGCCGGCAATGGCGATACGCTTTCCGCCATTGTAACAACGCCAGATCAAGCAGAAGGCTATTCTGATGAAAAGATTCTTTTGGATGGTCCCAATAATCCGGACAACTGGGGCAACAGCCTTTCATATTTAGGAACTCCCGGATTTAAAAACAGCATCTCCCCACGGGATTATGATGTGGCAATTATTGATTTGCGCTACTTTGATGATATTGAATATCCGACGCCCGGCGAACCGGTACGGTTTTTATTAAAAGCACAAAATCTTGGTCTGAAGACAATATCGAACGCCGAACTGCTTTTGGGAGAAGATGCCAACAGAGACACCACCCTTCAGGATGAAGAGATATTTTACAACGACGTTATGACAATTGAATCAGGCGATTCGGTGGTTATGTTTCCCGTGCTGCCCAAAGCCCGCTCCGGTGTCATGCCCCTGTTGGGTACGGTTTTATATGATGACGAAAATCCCGCCAACAACTCCGTTTGTCTGGAATTTTATGTGCCTTATCCGAAAGGTTGTATGGTGATCAACGAATTTATGTATACGCCGAATACAGACGCTGGAGGGGAATGGATTGAGATATTAAATGTATCCGGTGATACGCTAAATCTGAAAAACTGGACCATTGCAGACAACTCTACCCGGGCATTAATGACCGCTGCGGATTATTTTGTACCACCGGGGTCTTATGTGGTTATCGCCTCAGATTCGGTGTTGTTGGAATACTGGGATGTCGGGGGGTATTTCATAAAATCCCAAACGACACTGCCAGCGTTGAACAATGCCGGTGATTCCATTGTCGTAAGAGATTTATGCGGACAGACAATTGACGCTCTGAAATATTCGAGCTCCTGGGGGAAAAAGCCGGGTGTTTCTCTCGAGAGAATCAACCCCTATATTGACGATCAAAGCTCGTCAAACTGGAACCTGTCCGGGGCGGCAGAGGGCGGAACACCCGGTAAACGCAACAGCGTCATGGTAAAAAACTATGATCTTGCAATGGACTATATAGAAACGCAGCCACAGTGTGCTATGAACGGCGAATCGGTACAGATGAATTATGGAATAAAAAACGCAGGTATGAATACTGTTTATCAATATTCTGTTCGCTTTACGGTTATGTCGCAAGCGGCGATGTCAGATTCTAATATTGTCTTTGAGTCAACAATAATCGTATTGGATTCTATTGAATCTGGAAACACACACACCGGATCCCAAATAATTGAAGCGTTAAACGGCGGTGCTTATCAGCTCTTTGCATCTGTTTTTTGCCAAGGGGACGAATTTTCTGATAACAACCGGGATAGTTGTCTGTTTGCCGTTGGCTTTCCAGAGAAAGCAATTGCTATCAATGAATTTATGTATACGCCGGATACAGACGCTGGAGGGGAATGGATTGAGATATTAAATGTATCCGGTGATACGCTAAATCTGAAAAACTGGACCATTGCAGACAACTCTACCCGGGCATTAATGACCGATGCGGATTATTTTGTACCACCGGGGTCTTATGTAGTTATCGCCTCAGATTCGGTGTTGTTGGAATATTGGGATGTCGGGGGGTATTTCATAAAATCCCAAACGACACTGCCGGCGTTGACTAATACCATTGATTCCATTGTCGTAAGAGATTTATGCGGACAGACAATTGACGCTCTGGAGTATTCGAGCTCCTGGGGGAAAAAGCCGGGTGTTTCTCTCGAGAGAATCAACCCCTATATTGACGATCAAAGCTCCTTAAACTGGAACCTGTCCGGGGTGGCAGAGGGCGGAACGCCCGGTAAACGCAACAGCGTCATGGTTAAAAACTATGATCTTGAAATGGATAGTTTAATAATCCTTACGCCGAATATAATAATTGGTGATTCAGTGACGGTAAAAAGCATTGTCAGAAACAGGGGTTTAAATACGGCTTTGGGCTACTTAACCCGCTTTACCCTGTTGGATGCGGATAAGAAAACCGTTTTCGATTCAATTGTTGTGGCAAATGATTCCTTGGAGCCGGGAGGAGAGCAAACGTACCGTCTGGAAATAGCACCGGAAAATGGTGGGATTTTTCAGGTTCTAGCCGAGGTTATTTATGAAAGAGATGAAGATGTTTACAATGATAGCGACACCTGTTCATTAGCGGTGGGATATCCGGAAAACAGCCTGATTATTAATGAAATTATGTATATGCCGGAGACCGGCGAAGCCGAATGGTTTGAAATATTCAATCCGCTTTCAATAAAAGTAGATTTGAATCAGTGGAAATACCGGGATGCTAATGGGAAGTGGCGGGTTCTTATTAACCAATCGGAGATACTTCTTCCGGAATCTTTTGCAATTGTCGCTGCACAGCAGGATTTTCTACAGGCTTATCCTGCTTTTAACGGACAATTAATTGTTCCGGATGGTTTTCCGGTTATCAACAATACATCGGATTCCTTGTTTCTGTGTGATGCAATCAACCATCCTGTCGAGCGGGTATATTTTGAAAAGTCCTGGGGCGGCGCTGTTGGAAACAGCGTTGAGCGGAAAGATCCCAATGTTCCCGCTCTGTATGAAAATAACTGGGGAAGTTCCATCGCGCCTGAAAGAGCTACGCCGGGATATGCCAATTCGATTTTAAAGTATCAATATGATCTTTCCATTATACCCGGGAGCTTCCGGTTTGTGGACTCGACGGTGTCTTTAATAGATGCCGCACGATTTCAGATTGAAATCATAAACTCCGGTAGCCGAAAATCTAATCCATTTTCACTGGAGCTGTTTCACGATACCAATCTCGATTCAAGTGCAGCGCCCCAGGAGATTGTCTGGAGTCTGCATTGCATTCCGCCTCTGTTGCCGGACTCATCGATAGTTCTGGGCGGAGAGATATTTTCACAAAGATCGGGGCGATGTCACTATCTTGCAATGGTGGCTATGACCGGCGAAGAAAACATTGAGGATAATGTCGCTTATACGGATCTGCTGGTGAGCTATCAGCCTGGAGCAATGGTCTTGAATGAATTTTTAGCCTATCCGACGGCGGAACAGACAGAATTCATTGAACTTGTAAATATTAGCAGCGATAATATTCAGATAGCGGATTGGTTTTTGGCAAACAAGCGCAGCGCCGTCAAAATCAAGGCGCCGGTTATTATTAAACCGGGTGAATATCTCGTTCTTGTAAATGACAGTAGCGCCTATTTTAATTATTTTCCTCCTTCTAATACCGTGGCGTTGGTGCCCCCGAAATGGCCGGGATTAAATAACACGGCGGGCAAAATTTTATTAAAAGACCTAACTGGTACGGTTATTGATTCCGTGGAGTATGATGAATCCTGGGGATTGCGGCAGGGAATTTCGATGGAAAAAAAACTTCCCGGTTTGACGGGCAACTTATTAGAAAATTGGACGCCGTCCAACGCCGAATTCGGGGCAACGCCGGGAATGCTAAATTCCATTACGCCGCCAATGTATGATTTAAGTCTGGATTCTATTGCCCTGTCTCCGACAATGGGTGATGAGGCTACCGAGTTTACCATTTTAATAAAAGTGTCAAACATAGGTTTAAGCGAATGCCCCGATGCGTTTATTCACATATTTGATAAACAGGAGAATATAACCGGTCCGATAATCTCCTACCCAACCGGATCAATGGAGGCAGGCAAAACAGACAGCCTGTCATTTTCCGTCGGAACTCTTTCGTCCGGTTTGCACACGCTAATAGTAGGTCTGGACTGGGCTGTCGATCAGAACGATCAAAACGACTCTATGCAAATTGCCGTGAGGGTTTCATTTGAAAGTGGCGCTCTGCTGCTTTCTGAATTTATGGCAATGCCGGGTGAAATCGAAGCCGGCGGTAATTCCGTCGCCGAGTACGTTGAGGTTTATAATCCCGGACCGGAAGATGTTTATCTGAGGGGGTGGTTTATCAGCGATGAAAATACCGATAAGCCGATTCAGCTTTTTGAGAATAAATCAGTGCCCTCCCGGGATTATTTTGTTATTGCTTCCGATTCAACGGTGTTTCAATATTCCGGATTAAGCGCATGCCAAACTATTGTTTTGGCAAAATTTCCTTCCTTAAACAATGATGAAGATTGTATTGTTTTCAAAGATCCTACCGGTAAAACGATTGATAGTTTGCGATATTCATCTGGATGGGGAATAACGAAAAGCAACTCCCACGAAAGAGTGTATTATACAAATCCCAATGCCGGCAACAACTGGCGCCTGTCCACGTCACCTGCGGGCGGCACTCCGGGGCTGTCGAACAGCGTGGCGATTTCTAAGGAGTGGCAAAAACCGGGGATTAAAGTCGAACCCAACCCGTTTTCTCCCAACGGAGACGGCATTGACGATGAAGCGGTGATATTGTTTCAGATACCCTTTCCCAGTGCGATGGTTACCGTAGAAATCTATGATATGATGGGTCGGTTAATTTATCAACCGGCGAAAAATGTCCTGTCTTCTTCTGAGGGTGCGGTATATTGGAACGGTGCAAGCAAGTATGGTGGAAAAGCGCGAGTCGGAATGTACGTCGTCCGCTGTACCGCCACAGATTCAATGAGCGACCAGACCGTGGGATATGTCACAACATTGGTGCTTGCGCGATAGAATTTGTAATTATTACTTGATTTTTGCAGCAAATTGCCATAACGTCAGTTAAACAGAAATAAATAGTTTAGCATTTTAACAAGGAGAATGATATGAAACACTACTTAAAAGTCCTTTGCGTCTTGTTAGTTGTTGTATTTTTTACTGGAATGTCCTCGGCACAATCTCTTGAGGAAAGTTTACAAATGATGCTTGAGAAGAATGCAAAAGGTTATACTCAACCACTAATTACCGGCTTTGGTGCTGCAATAAATAGCGGCTTATATAAAAAAGCAAGTGTAAAAACCGGTGCGCTTCCCATTCCCATTGGTATTGATGTAGGATTAGTAACCAGTATGTCTTTCATTCCCGATGAGGATAAAGAATTTGAGTACGATTTAACGGAAAATATAATAACATTTCCACTACATGATGAAGTAAATCCCCAATTGCCAAATATTGATTTAAAATTCGAAGATCTATACAATGCAGACAAAGAAAAGACACCAAATATAGCCAGCGATGAAGAGGGCGCCAAATTATCCCGAAAAGAATATTCTGAGATTATCAATGCAATAATCACTGAATTGGGAAATAACGATGTTGATAATCCTGATCAATATAGAGCTACCATTGAAAGTCAATTTACTGATGAGGATATATCAAATATTATTATGCCGTTTCAATTCCCCGACGGTTTAAACATTCCTATCGTTCCAGTAGTTGGTTTACAGGCAAATGTCCGGATACCATTTGGTATAGAGATTTCGGCAAGAGCATTACCGGAAATTGAAATCTCGGAAGAAATTGGAAAATTCAAAATGTATGGACTTGGTCTACGAAAAAGTATACCCGTACCAATTGTAGATTTAAGTGTTGGCGCTTTTCTCCAAAAGATGGAAATAGGTGACTTCTTTGAAGCTAATAACCTCAATTTCCACGCAGAAGCAGGGAAGAAACTCCCGATTTCGATCATCAAAATCTATCCTTATGCTGGTATAGGAATGGATAAAACCGACTTAAATTTAAAGTATACTATTCCAGGAGGAAGTGTTCCAGGATTGGACGAAGACAAGGAACTAAAGTTTGACATAGAAGGTGAAAACAAATTTCGCACAACTCTTGGTTTAACACTGCAAGCTATTCCATTTACCTATATTAATTTAGAAGGCTCCGTAGGGAAATATTCATCTGCTACTTTGTCAGCAGGATTTATATTTAAATAAATTTTTTATTAATGATGGTCTCGTAAAAAGGCTCGAAGCTGTCATTCTGAGGCAGCCCCGACTCGTCGGGGAAGAATCTTGTCGATAATTGGCTGAGATTCTTCATTCGTACCTCATTCAGAATGACATGATTTTTACTTTTTACGAGATTAATAATCTTCTGAAGGTTTTTTCCAAAGGATTCTCAGCGGGGTCCATGTTGGGTAACTCCGTTCACTCCATAGAAAGTTTTATATATGGATTCATTTTTTTTATTTAATAAAGATATCTGGTGAAAATCAGTGGTGAATTATTACCAAAATACCAAAATTTCATAAAGAAGCCTTCCGGGGATTAACCCGGAGGACTTTTGTTAATAGTACATTGGAATTTTGATGATTTAGCTTTATTATTGACTGTTTGTTGTAAGTAAACGGGAGAGGCTTTTCAAATGGGTAAATGGATAGGAACAGTCATTGGCAGTGGAATTGGCTGGGCGCTGTTTGGGCCCCTGGGTGCAATTTTTGGCGCTTATATCGGGAGCATGGTGGCGGAAGATTCTCGCGGAAAAGGGTACGTAGAAGCAGATGTTAAGAGAGGGGCTTCGCCATACGGCGATACTCGCGCCGGAGATTTTGCCGTGGCAATGTTATCCCTGTTTGCCTATGTCAGCAAATCGGATAAAACCGTTCAATCATCCGAAATACGATATGTGAAGAAATTCCTCATTGAAAAATTTGGTCCCCGGAATGCTCAGGACCTTTTGTATTTATATAAAGAGATATTGAAGAAAGACTATAACATACACGATGTTTCCCGGCAGATCGCACAGCACATGGATTATTATTCCAGGCTGGAACTGGTTCATGTTATGTTCGGTATTGCCGGGGCGGACAATATATTTCGGGAAGCGGAATTGCGAGCCATTCAGGAGATTTGTAGCGGTCTGGGAATTTCTTCAAAAGATTACGAATCGATCAAGTCAATATTTATTAAAAGCAGTAATCAGGCATACGCCATCTTAAACGTACACCCTGACGATGATATTGATGTCATCAAAAAAGCGTATCGGGAGCTTGCGGTAAAGTATCATCCCGATAAGGTAAGCCAACTGGGGCCGGAAATACAAAAACTGGCTGAGGAAAAATTTAAGTCGATCAATGATGCCTATCAAACAATTCGCAAAGAACGGGGATTCTAACCGGTGCTTGCCTGTAAAGAAAGTACTTTTAAAACAATAAACAATCTTTCTGTCGGGCTGTCTGTTCTTCAGCCGATCGTTTTACATACGGAAGTTATTGATTCTACAAACACCTGTTTGTTGCAGGATAATGATTACCCCAACGGAACTGTTTTATTGGCGGACTATCAGACAGCGGGACGCGGTCGATTCGGAAGGTGCTGGCAAAGCCCCCCGGAAGAAGCGCTACTTTTCTCTGTTTTATTGACGGAGCTGCCCGATAGAGTTCCCTTATATATCTATACATTTCTTGCCGCCGTGGGTGTTTATAGCGGGTTAAAAATTCAAATACCGGATTCCCATAAACTTGCATTAAAATGGCCCAACGATGTCTTGCTTGATCAAAAAAAAGTGTGCGGTATTCTGGTTCAGAGCCGGATGAGTGGGCAGAAGATTCAACGGTTGGTTATAGGAATAGGACTGAATGTAAACCAACCGCAAGATTTTTTTTTTGGCGAACTCACCCGGGCAACATCTTTGGGGGCGTCTATTGGCAAAACATTCGACCGCAATGACGTTTTAAAACGTATTTTAAAATCTCTCGATCAAGCTCTGCTTAGATTGAGAGACGCCGGCGAAGAGGCTATTTTAAAAACATGGAAAAGCAGTTGTGATTCTATCGGCAAGACCGTGGCGGTAAACGCCGACAAACGGGTATATCGGGGAATTTTTGAAGATGTATCGGCAAACGGCGGACTCGTTCTTAGAATTAAAGAAAAAACAAAGGTTTTTCACGCTGCGGACGTGACAATAGTAAAGAAAGATAGTGACGCTATTAGTTATTGATATCGGCAACACCAACACTGTGATTGGAATATATCGCAACAAGACGCTGGTAGAGAGCTGGCGGCTTATAAGCTCGCATACCCGCACGGTTGATGAGTTTTGGATTATGGAGAAATTGTTGTGCAGTGACGCCGGAATTAATACCGGTGACATTAAGGGCGTTATTATTAGCTCAGTTGTGCCGGAGCTTACTAAAAGTTTTGTAAAAATGTCTCAAAAGTACTTATCGGTTGAACCTGTTATTGTCGGAGATTCTTTGAACCTGGGGCTAAAGCTTTTGATACGGGAGCCCAAACAGCTTGGCGCCGATAGAATCTGCAACGCCGTTGCTGCCCGAAAAATGTATACCACTCCTCTTATTGTCGTCGATTTAGGAACCGCCACAACATTTGATGTTTTAGATAAAAAAGGGGATTATATTGGCGGGGCGATTTCTCCCGGATTGCTGACGGGCTCACTCGAGCTGATCAAAAAAGCGTCGCAATTACACGAGATTGACTTAACCTATCCGGAGAATATCATCGGAAAAACCACAAAAGAGCACCTGCAGAGCGGAATTTTTGTCGGGCACATCGCGATGATCGAGGGGCTTGTCAATCGGATTAAGAAAGAGTTTGCAGAAACACCCGTAATGGTAATTGCCACCGGCGGATATTGTCAGGAGTTGCAAAAGCATACACCCGATATTGATGTTGCCAATCCAAACCTTACCCTTGAGGGGCTTTATCTGATATATGAAATGAACCGGAGTTGGATAGCGAATAAACCGTAAAAGAATCTTATTCGGAGAAACAGGAATATTGTTTAATAAATTGAAACTTTCTGCACACTTGAAATTGTATTTCTTGGGATGGCTGATTGTTTTTGGCGTCGGCAAGAGAGAGATTTTTGCCAAAGAAATATACAAATTCGACCTTGATTTTATATTTATACCATGTGTCGAGATCGTTATGGAAATTTCCGATACAACAGACGTTCGGGGACAACGATTGAAGAAAGTGGATTATTACACCCGGACCCGCCCGTTTTTTAATCCGCTTTTTCAGGTTAACAACATCTATAAAACGGTATATCATCCGGAAACCTTTCAGGTTGTTCTTTCTGAAAATAAAATAGAACAGTCGAATCTTTCTCAAAACATCTCGGCGGAATATTCCGATAATATCGTAAAATATTCCAATGATTCCATCCGTTCAATCTTGCCCGGGGCGCACAACATATTTTCACTGTTAATGCACTTGCGAATGATGGATCGTGAACAACTTGACAGGGAAAAGATTTTTGTTGAGTTAGAGGGCAATTTATATGAAGCCCAACTTAGCTATAGTGGCGATGAGATTGTGACGGTTGATGAGGGCGGTATTTTGGCCGATAAGATCGAAATATCGCTGTTTTTATTAACTACCGGTCGGCCCGCCGTAACCGAAAAAACAGATATATTTCATCAGAATATCGGTTCGCCCGATAGCCGGAAATTTATCTGGATTGAACGCACTGCCCCCCCGGCGTATTGTCAAAGCTGAATTCCACCTGTCGCCCGTATGGCTGGTTGCTACATTAAGCGCAGATAAAGATGATATTTACCCGTAACATTTACTTTTTCCTGTATCGCAACCGACGGTTTATCATTACGTGGCTGATTATTACCGCAGCTATTGTTCTTGGTCTGTATTTCAAAATTAATAAACAAATAATCACTGTTACTGTTGTTATATTTGGTATTGTGTCCAATGCTTTTGCGGGGCTTGCTGGCCTTATCGCCATGATTCCCGTAGTCGGTCCTCTAATTGTAAAGGTGTTGTCGCTACCAATCTTTTGGCTGTTAAATGCGGGGGGATATTATATTTCTGTGATAGCTATTAAAAGGGGTTATAGCAGAGATGTCATAAATTACCGGATCGCAACCATAATTTTTTTGGTTGGTTTTGCCGTTGGATTTGTTTTAGCAAAATTAGTTTGACGATTGCAGAATTCGGGTCGAAAGAATTTGGTCACCCCGTTCAATTTCAAGCACTACGTTTAATCCTTCAACAATTTCGCCAAATCGCGTATAGTTGCAGTCAAGATGATATTGGGGGGTCATGGTGATAAAAAATTGAGATCCTTCTGTGTCCGGTCCGGAGCTGGCCATTCCAACCGACCCGGTATTATATCCAATTGGTGATTTTTCGGTTAGCAGGTGATAATTGGGACCACCCCAGCCGTCACCGCGGGGATCGCCGCCCTGAACTACAAAATTGGGGACCACCCGGTGGAAAATCAGTCCGCAATAAAATCCGCTGTCTATACGGTCAAGAAAAGCAGCAGTGGTATAGGGCGCATAATACCCGTCACAGCGGATCACAAAAGAGCCTTTATTTGTCATTATTTCAACGTGAGGATGAAGACCGTGCTGATTTAATTTGTCAAGATTTGAGTATAAAAAGGGATCGGTAAATTCCAGTGGAGGAGTAAGGGGCAGTCGGTAGGTTTCTCTCAATATCCGCCGGCTTTCATTGCGCAATTGTTCTTGACGGCTAACAAGCAGGCGGCTGATGTGATCCGGAGCGTCGTCGGGGTGTAATTTTTCGATTGTCCTTAAAACTGTCAGCAAAGATTCGGAAAATTTGAAATCGTTCTGTTTCTCGAGGCAAGCATAGAGGTCCGGTAAAAGGCTGCCGACATCAACAGTGGTTTCTGTCATTATATTCGCCGCCAGGTAGATTTGGACAGGGTCGTTACCGGTAAGTCCGTGGCGTAATACGGAAAGGTATTCTTCCAATGTAATAGACTTATTGTCCAATAGCGGGTTGAGCATATTTATCAACTCCATATAGGCGGCTGAAGCTATGGAAAATGTTTTATGCTTCACCAGAGACGCCAGCGCTTCATAGGATTTTCTGTTTTGTAATTTGCCAAGTCCTTCTGCTCTATACACCAGCAGATTTTCCCGAGACCGGATTATTTCCTTTATATGTTGAGTGTTGGAATCTATTCGAGACGTGACAAACCGGACGATTGAGCCTTTAATGTGTTCCGATGATTGGTTAAACAGATTGGTAAGTATATTAATCAGTCGGGACGATAAAGAAATGTTTTGCGGCACGTTTTGAAGGGCGGCAGCTACGACGTGATTATTTGAATCGCTTAAGGCAAATATCCACAAATCTTCCGGCTGTTCCAATGTGGGTATGGTTAATACGCTTTCATAACGTACCCGCCAATCCTCATCGGTGAGCAGGGCTTTGTAAACCTGTTTTTTCTCTGCAAATGTCAGAGGTCGCATGATTTGCGCAACCGACCGGCGAATTTCACTGTCCGGGTTTGACGCTGCACGCGTTAATGATGCAAGATGTGGTAAAAGTAGATCGGAGGCTTGAATTCTTTGGAGAGCAACAGCCGCCAGGCGTCGCGTATTCATATTATCGGAGTTCAGAAGATTACAACATTCGGTTATATTTTCGGGTAGTAAAATTCCCCGTGAAAAAAGGTATACGCAAGTGCGCATGAAAACAACATCGGGAATTTCGGAGCGCCATTGCCGGTTCAGAAGGCTGATGGTATTTTGATCGCCAACCCGTCCGAGCGAAAGCACGATCTGGTTGCGAACAGCGGCAATATTTTCTACCTCGAGGCGGGAGATCAGTTTCTCATTGGAGATTTTTGACGGCAATTGTCCTAGTGCGAAAACAGCGCCAAGGCGCACGAGCTGAGACGAATTTTCCAAAAAAGGATCAAGAGACGTGACAATAAGTGTGTCTCGGCTGTTTGCCGCTGCCAGACAAGCCCTGAATTGATTTTCGGGGAGGCGAAACGTGGAAGCATTCTGAATCAGTTCTTGAACCCGGTGACTGTTCTGGGACTGTAATATAAGACGTTCTTCGCGAGAGAAGGGACTTTTCGAACAATTAATTAACGTAAAGACAAACCAAAGCCAAAGGAAACACAGAACAAAATTTTTATTGATAATTTATTCCTCCCAGAATGAAGATATATATATTCCGGCGCCAAGACCGCAGAGCGGGAGCTCGCCCCCGTAATCGGCATTCATATAATTATAATATTCCGGAATAAACCCGAAATTATGGTAAGCCTGATTTGTTACCCAGTCTCTCAGCTCTTTGGCTTTATTAAAATTTGTCATTCTTTGGTTTAAAATAGAAATCAGAAGATTGCCGAAGACCCATTCATGTTGAGGCTGGACGCCGATATTGGCAAAACGGCGGTATCCATTATTCAAAGCAAGTTTCTTTTCAAAGACCGAGAGGGTACTTTTGCTTATGAAGTCCTGGGGATTAAAAACCCAGATTAGCGCCATTGCACCGGCCGCATCAAGAGGGACGTCCGGACTTTTTCCTTCTAAGAATGCTTTCAGAACAGTCGCATTTTCATCGTAAAGATTCATTTTAATCTGTTGATGCAATGCTACGGCAGCGTTTTCATATTCCAAAGCTTTCATTTCGTCATTTATCATGCGGGCAAGCCAGGCGGCGTCAATTAGACCGCGATAATTACAGGCGGCGGTGAAGCTGTAGTGTTTCGGAGCGCCGGGGTTATAGAAGCCATTGTCAATAACCGATAGTTTTGTTTCATCGGTTAAATTCATTACCACATCGGCAATTCCGCTTGAAATTTTGGGCCAGTAATATTCTAGAAATTTAATGTCGTTTGTGGCGTCAATATATTGTCTTAAATTCCAAAGCGTTAAACCGAATCCGCCAAGATAGATTTCCGGCCCAAATTGACCGGTAGAGATTGCTTCCGTTCCGTTGCCGAAATATCTGCTGACGGAAACGGCGTAATCCCGTCCGAGCCCCGTGTTTTCACCGGCCCATTGGTAATGTTTATATTTGCCGCAACGTCCGTTCATGACGAATTGTATAGCCGTCAATGCCTCATCGTAATGTCCGGACAAAATAAGCGCATCGATGGCAAAACTCATGCTCAGCGGAGCGGATGTCGCCAGGGGAGATGGAATAAATGCGGAGACAATCTGTCCTCTCGCGGGAAATTTATCGCGACACTGGGCCATTTTAAGAACAGCCAGGGACTGAGAATAAACGGCAGACTCTTCAGATGACAAGTCTGGGGGCACCAGTGTTAAAGCCTGCCAATTTTTCCACCACTCTATTTCTTTAATCAGCGCCGTAAAACCGGGGTGTTCATTTTTGTATTTTCGAAGAATATTATAGGGCTTTGAGTTCGGTATATTATCATCATAGTAACAGATAACAAACAACCATTTACGCTTCTGGCCCCGGAAAGACCATTTTCCGATGTAAAGATTTTGATCTTCACCGATGATTTCAAAATTCAGGGAATATTCTTCGACTGAATTTCCCTCCAGAACCGCGTAGAAAATCCAGATTGGTTTTTCAAACGAGAAAGGTGAAAAAGCATACTGATCCAAGGTAATATTATCTCCGAGGAGCTTATGATGAACAATACCGGTCCCCTTAATATACCCGACGGATTTTGTTGACAATTCGGTAAGAGGAATTTCCCGGCGGTTTTGAAATAAAACCGTACGGGCGGAAGAAACCAACCGGGGCGTCTCGGTGACCTCGTCAAACCGGACGTATATATGCGGACTGAAATCGGTATATTCCCGGTTGATAATATGATAGTTGGCAAATGCGATGCCGTTACTGAAAGGAATCTGTTGGACAGAGCAATGAGGGCGGATTTTGTTTTGTTTGATGACTGGGGACGGTGGAGTCAAAGATAACAGAACCGGTCCGGAAACGATTCCCCCGGCGCCCTCTTGATTATTAATCCGCAGGGCAATGGTGTTTTGACGTTGTAATAGGCGTACTGGCAGGGCATAGCAGCGAGGCTTAGATGATTCTGCCGGATGGGGCGATCTAAAAGAACCGGTTTCGCCGATTATAACGCCGTTGAAAAATGTCTGATCGGTATCTTGAATCTGTCCGAGGTTCAGGAAAAGTGTGTCATATAGAAACCAACTTGAGTCGGCAACAAAATGGATACGATACCAGGCGATACCGTCATAGTTTGCAAAACCCTGATCTTCCCAGGAGCCCGGCACAGTTATCGGATACCAGGTCGAATCATTGAGATCAACAGCAGACCATGTGGAGTCGTCGCCAATATTAAAAAGCCAGGTTCCGTCGAGCAGCATGTCTCCCGAAAGAGTTGCGAAGAACAGCAGATTTACGAGACCTAACTTGAGGCATTTCATTATCATAAAATTACATTAATTTACCGAGAAACTCAAAATTGTTCTTCGAATACAACTCCCTTTTTTTAAGTTGGGGACTCCGGATAGTGTTGTTCGATCGACAACAGCTGTTTTTTAAGGGGTAACCCGCCGCCAAACCCCGTAAGATGTCCGTTTTTGCCGATGATCCGGTGACAGGGAATTACCAAAGGCAAAGGATTGTGATGCAAAGCGCCGCCGACCGCCCGGTATGCTTTTGGTCGTTCACACCAGGCTGCTATATCACCATAACTGACGACAGTACCGAAGGGCACTAAAAAAGTCCAGAATAAAACGCGCAGCTTGAATGCCGAATCAATAAAAAAAGTATTTATCGGCGGTATTTGAAATGGTTGCCCGGTTTTCAGATATGTATCAATCCCGTCAATCAATTGGAGGGCGAACGGAGGAAGCGGCTCCACCTGAGGATGTAAATTTAATTTATCCAATAGCCGATCAATCTCATCGCAATCAAAAGAAATAGCCACTATGTCTCGATTCGTCGCCAGCACGTAGTAGGAAATGCCGGCTTGACCGGACAATAAATATATCGATTCCGGTTTTAAAGTTGTGGTTTTGAAGCCGACAGCAGTCATTTGTAGGAATAACAAATGACGACACCCGGAACAATGCCGCCAATGCTGAAAATGCGCTACTTCCTGTTTTATACCGAGTCTATGACCGATGATTGATGAGACAATTGTTTCGCTTAAGTGCCCGGACATCTCCTTTCCTTCAAAACCTAATTAAAAATACAACAGGTTTTAATAAAACAGAACGGTTTTTATTGCCAAATTTGTTTTAAAAGACTACTTTAAATACCGTAATGAAATATGGATATCAATAGTTTTATGTATTTACTCTATTTTCTTGTCGGTTTTGGTCTGCTTTATTTTGGTGCGAATTTTCTTGTAAGGGGCAGCTCGGCTATCGCCGTTTCCATGGGAATAAAAAAAATAGTTGTGGGTTTGACTATTGTCGCACTTGGCACGTCAATGCCGGAATTTGTGGTCAGTTTTTTCGCTGCCATGGAGAAAGCCGACGGTGTCAGCGTGGGCAATATTGTTGGCAGCAACCTTGCAAATATATTATTGGTCCTGGGGATCGCCGCCGTTATTCATCCGGTAAAGGCAAGGAGACGGATATTTCGTCTCGAACTACCTGTTTTACTATCCATTACCATTTTGTTTGTGCTGTTTTGTAGGGACGGCGCCCTGGTGGGCTATGAAGGCGGGATTATGCTGGCTGTTTTTATTGCTTATATGACCTTTATTATTATCAACCGCAAGGTGCGCGAAGAGGCGGATATTGAATTAGTGCCGATGGAAACCGGGCATCTGATAAAAAACAGCCTCTTCACAATTTCAGGTTTAGCCGGTTTGATTATTGGTGGACAATTAACGGTTCGCGGAGCCATTGGGCTGGCGCAAGCATTTGGGATTTCCGATCTGATTATCGGGCTAACCGTTGTAGCGCTGGGCACCTCCCTGCCGGAATTGTTTACCAGTGTCGTGGCGGTGATTAAGAAGGAAGACGATATATCCATTGGGAATATTATCGGCAGCAATTTATTCAATACGGCGTTCGTTTTAGGTGTTATACCAATGATCCATTCATTGAAAATAGATCCTCACGTGATCCGGGTTGATAATTTTCTGATGCTGGGGGGCACAATTTTATTTTCCGTATTTTTATTTACCGGGCGGAAACTGTCACGTTTGGAGGGCGTTTTCCTGTTGATATTATATGCTCTTTTTATTCTTAACCTGGGCTTTAATTTTATTTAATTTTGTGAAAACTCTATGAAGATAGCGATTTATCAATTTGCACCCTTTTGGGGAAATAAAGCGGGCAATCTGAAAAAAATCGAATCGAGAATCGATCATTATCCCGATATTGATCTGTGGATTTTACCCGAACTGTGTACAACCGGCTATATCTTTGATTCAAGACAAATCCTGAAACCTCTCGCGGAGCCGTTTCCCGGCGGCGAAACATGCTCGCGCATCGAAGCTGTAACGAAGCGCAACAATACGTCCCTCATTCTCGGGGTTGCCGAAGAGTATAATGGAAAAATTTATAATAGCGCCGCCGTTTTTAATAATGGAAAACATATCGGCACTTATCGCAAAATCCATCTTTTTGATCGGGAAAAATTACTATTCGATCCGGGCGGGGAACCCCCCGCAGTTTTTTTAATAAAGGGAACCCGGGTAGGCGTTATGATCTGTTTTGACTGGATATTTCCGGAAACAGTTAGAACACTGGCGCTGAACGGCGCCCAATTGATCGCTCACCCGGCGAACCTGGTTTTACCCTATTGTCCCGATGCAATGATCACGCGCAGCATCGAAAACAGGGTCTTTACGGCAACCGCCAACCGGACAGGAAAAGAGAGGCTTTCCTGCGGAGAAGAACTGACATTTATCGGCGGCAGCCAGGTAACCGGCATTGACGGTAAACGATTGGGACAGTTATCTCGCCATGAGGAAAATGTTTTAGTGGTGGAGATCAATCCCGCCGAGGCTGATAATAAAGCCATTAACCAAAACAATGATTTATTTGTGGACCGCAAACCGGAATTGTACCGCTTAAATTAAGAGGAATTTAATATGCAGCGAATTGTTGTGTTGGGTGCGGGAATGGTCGGAAGCGCCATTGCCGTTGATTTGCAAAAACAATATGCGGTAACATCGGTTGATATTGACGAAATTCGGCTGGGGCATCTGAAAGAGAATTATGGTATAAACGTAATCTCCGAAGACTTATCAAAACCCGAATTGTTAAAAAAGGTGATTAAAAATTATGATCTGGTCATATCCGCCGTTCCGGGCTCGATGGGTTATCAGACATTAAAGACTATCATTCAAAACGGCAAGAATGTGATCGATATTGCCTTTTTTCCTGAAGATGTCCTGGATCTTGATGATTTAGCCCGAAAAGCCGGAGTTACAGCCGTTGTTGATTGTGGCGTGGCGCCCGGGATGAGCAATTTATTATTGGGCTATCATTACAAGCGCATGAAGGTTGAGTCTTTTGAATGTCTCGTTGGTGGCTTGCCGATGAAAAGGACCTGGCCCTATCAGTACAAAGCACCCTTTTCGCCGTCCGATGTCATTGAAGAATATATTCGCCCTGCGCGTCTGGTGGAAAATGGCAAGGTGGTTATACGCGAGGCGCTCTCTGAACCGGAGATGGTCAATATTGATCCCGTCGGAACTCTTGAAGCATTTAATACCGACGGCTTAAGATCGCTGATTAAGACTGTTAATGTACCGAACATGAAAGAGAAGACAGTACGATATCCCGGGCATATTGATTATATCCGCGTTTTAAGAGAAACGGGATTTTTTAGCGATCAACCGATAACAGTCAAGGGACAAACAGTTGTGCCTCTTGATGTCAGCTCAAACCTGCTGTTTAAGCAATGGGAGCTTATGCCCGAAGAACCCGAATTTACCGTCATGCAGATTACAATTTCCGGAACTGAACACGACCAACCGCAAACCTATATTTATGATATGTATGACCAATATGATAAAATCACCCAAACATCATCGATGGCAAGAACTACAGGTTATGCCTGTACTGCTGTGGCAAACCTTGTTTTGATGGGTCAATTTTCCCGGAAAGGAATTTCACCTCCGGAGTATCTTGGTGAAGATTCCGAAAACGTAGATTTCGTCCTGCAATATTTAAAAGAGCGGAATATTATTTATCATGTTCGCAAACAACAATAATCCCGGGCAGAAAACTACGCAATTGAATTTTAATTCATAAACAAGAGCTGATTTCACTATATTATGGGAGTAATTGAAAAAGGAAGTCCTATGATGAATCGAGAAAAAGCCTGGGCGCTGTTAACAACATACACAAAAAATGACGGTCTGATCAAACATGCCCTGGCGGTCGAGGCGGCTATGCGTTTTTACGCCAAACATTATGGAGAAGATGAAGATTACTGGGGAATTGTGGGGCTATTACACGATTTCGATTATGAGAAATACCCTGATGAGCAAAATCATCCCTACCGCGGCAATGAAATTTTGGAAAAAGAGGGCTATCCGGAGGAAATGCGCCGGGCAATTATGGGGCACGCCGCCTATACCGGGGTTGTCAGAGATACATTAATGGCCAGAACGTTGTTTGCCGTTGATGAACTTTCCGGTTTTATTATGGCGGTTGCGCTGGTGCGTCCATCTAAAAGCATTTATGAGGTAAAACCAAAATCCGTAAAAAAGAAATTAAAAACAAAAGCCTTTGCTGCCAAAGTCAATCGGGAAGAGATCCAACAGGGTATTCAGGAATTAGGGGTTGACGAGACCGAGCACATCCAGCGGGTGATCGATGGATTAAAAACCATTGCCCGGGAAATAGGGCTGGAAGGTGTAATCAAAACGGAAGGTTGATAAAACCAATATTTTTAGTTAATATTCAGATGAGTAAAAATCCGCTTCTTCCCTGATCATTAAGAGAGGGCGGTAAACATAAATTTTTCTCTAGTTAGGAGATTTACTGACGTTTTTTCGGCAGGCTAAGAACTGCTATTCCGCTATCGAACAGGAAATATTACCTGTTGTCGAAAAACCCGGACGATACATCGGCAATGAGGTTCACGTGTATCATAAGGGTTTTTCCAAAGCCGACTCGTCGATCGTTCTGGCTTATCCGGACGTTTACGATGTAGGGATGTCATATTACGGCTTTCAGATTTTATATCACATTCTAAACCGGGAAGAATCAATAATTGCCGACAGAGTTTATGCGCCCTGGACGGATTATGAAAAGCAGTTGCGCGTCCGCTCCCTGCCACTGTGCAGTTTGGAGTCCCGGATTCCCGTTCGCCAATTTGACCTGTTAGGTTTTACACTGCCTTATGAATTGACGTTCACGAACATTTTGAACATGCTTGATCTTTCCCAAATACCCGTATATTCCGAAAATCGTACCGATCGAGATCCGATTGTCGTTGCCGGCGGCAGCAATTCATACAATCCGGAGCCGCTGTCACCATTTATCGATATGTTTGTTGTTGGTGACGGTGAGGCGGTAATCGTACCGCTGGTAGAATTTATTGCCGAAAGAAAAAGAAGTGGTGTGCCCAGACTGGAATTATTGCGCGATGTAGTTCGTTCGTTTCAAGGTGTGTATGTTCCCCTTTTCTATGATTGTGAGCCGGACAACGAGGGGTTCATGATCGCGTATCCGTCGGAGCCGGGCATTCCTGATAAAGTAAGATCTCTACGGGTGCCCGAGTTGCAACCGGACTATTTCCCTGAGAAACCGGTGCTCCCCCTGATTGAAATTGCTCAGGATCGTTTGGTAGCGGAGATTATGCGCGGCTGTACCCAGGGGTGCCGGTTCTGCCAGGCGGGCATGATCTATCGTCCGGTGAGAGAACGGAATCCGGCTGACATTCAGCGCCAAATTGAAAATTCTTTGGCAGCGACGGGCTATGAAAATGTTTCGCTGCTGTCCCTGTCGTCTTCGGATTACAACGGCATGAGTGAGCTGATCAACGGGATTTCCGGGCTGATGGATTGCCAGCGCATCGGGCTGTCCCTGCCTTCAATGCGGCTGGATAGTTTTTCACCGGAAATCGCCTATATTGCCCGCAAAACCCGAAAATCGGGATTGACTTTCGCTCCCGAAGCCGGATCGCAAAGGTTAAGAAATGTCATTAACAAAAAAATATCCGAAGAGGATTTGCTCCGTTCGGTCGACATTGCCCTGCAGCACGGATGGCGAACGATAAAACTGTATTTTATGCTGGGTCTGCCGACTGAAACCGATGAGGATATTGAAGCAATTATCCGGCTTGCCGAATTACTCTTACAGTGTGGGCATAAACAACTTAATTTGAATATTACCCTGTCTACTTTTATTCCTAAACCCTTTACGCCCTTTCAATGGGAACCACAGGATGATCCCGTAGCCGTCCAGCGCAAGCTGGATATACTGAAACCACGGTTAAGATCGCTAAAACATGTCAAGGTCATGGCGCGGGATCCCTTCTATTCCCAATTAGAGGGTGTTTTGTCGAGGGGTGATCGCCAAGTCGCCGGGGGTATTTATGACGCTTGGAAAGCCGGCGCCAAGTTCGATTCGTGGCGAGAAAATTTTGTTCCGACTCTTTGGAACGAGGCGTTTTTAAAAAATGAGATTGATCCCGGGAAATACATGGGGGCAAGACAGACGAATAGTTCTTTACCATGGGACCATATTGATTCGCTGGTTTCTCAAACATTTTTATTGAAAGAGCGCGAGCTTGCCTATAAGGGGATTATTTCTCAGGACTGCCGGAATGGTTGTATCGGTTGCGGCGTATGTGACCCGGGAAGTTTAGTGATGAAACTCGTCACTAAAAAAGAGACGCCTGGAAATAATAACGGAGACGCAAATCCAGTTGAATCTGAGCAAAACCCGACCAGATACCGTCTTCGCTATCAAAAAAAGGGGTTGGTGCGCTTTATTTCTCATTTAGATATATTGCGGGTATTTCAGCAGGCAATCCGCCGGGCGGGGCTGGAGCCGGTTTTTTCGCAGGGCTATAACAGGCGTCCTAAAATCTCTTCCGGTTATCCCCTGCCTCTGGGCTATTCATCGGATGAGGAGTATATTGAAGTCATTTTGAAAAAGGAGGCAAGAGATATTGTCAATCGCCTGAACAGGCAATTGCCGGAGGGGCTGGAAATAGAAGCGATGTCGGTAATCCCGCTAAAGGCGGCGTCAATTTTCTCGGAGGTTACCGGATTTGATTATGAAATTGATGTTTTAGGGGAGTTGCCCGAGGGAATAGCAGAAAAAATCAGCGCATTTTTAGAAATGGAAGAGGTTTTAATTGAACGTGAACGGAAGCATCGCAAAAAGACTATAAACCTCCGAAAATTTGTTGCAATAATAAACTTAACGCAGCACAAACTTTTATTAAAAACCCGGGTGGTGACAGGACAAACCGCGCGAGTGGCAGAGATTTTAGACTATCTTGGAGTAGATAAAAACATATTAGTATGTCGTAAAAAGACGTATTTTAAAACCAATTAACCATAGATCGGAAAAAGATTATGGAAAAAAAAATAATAATTAACGTGACCAGTAAAGAGACTCGGATAGCAATCCTGGAAAACCAGGATCTGGTAGAGTTTTTCGTAGAGAAACCGGAGCAAACCAGGATGGTCGGCAATATATACAAAGGTATAGTAGAGAATGTCATCGATGCCATTCAAGCCGCCTTTATAGATATTGGCTACTCCGCAAGCAATGCTTTTCTGCCTTTTTCAGAGATGAACGATAGCGCATCGGTCGTATCCATTATTGAGAGTGTTGATCATGATGAAGATTCTATAGCGGCATCACCCCGTCGTAAAAGAACGTCAAAAACACAGGATGTTATCTTAAAAAAGGGGCGGGAAATTCTGGTGCAGGTCATCAAAGAGCCTTTTGCCCAAAAAGGACCGCGGGTCACCACGGACATTTCGCTGCCCGGGCGATTTTTAGTTTTGGTCCCAAACGCAGATTATATCGGCATTTCCAGAAAGATTTGCGAACGCGAT
This sequence comes from Fidelibacterota bacterium, assembly GCA_021161185.1. Taxonomy (GTDB): domain Bacteria; phylum Fidelibacterota; class UBA2242; order UBA2242; family UBA2242; genus DPVY01. The sequence continues at coordinate 2,218 of JAGHBC010000107.1, read as the reverse complement.
GAAAAAAAGCGCTTAAGGACACTTGTCCGGTCAATTAAGCCCGATAAGTTTGGTCTGATTATACGCACGGTCGCCAAAGGACAGGATGAGAAAACTCTTCAAAATGATCTAGACAACCTGATGCAGACATGGGCCCAGCTGCAAGACAGCGTCAAGAAAAACCCGGCGCCGGCATGTGTCTATCGGGACATGGAGTTGACATCTTCTGTAATAAGAGATTTATTAACTCCCGATGTGGATAAGATTGTCGTAGACTCAAAAACGTTGTATAAACAGCTGCATTCATACATTAAAAACGTTTCCCCTCAATTTCTCAGGAAAATTGAATATTACCACTCTCGCAACCCCATTTTTGATGATTACAATGTTCAGAAAGAGTTTGAAAAATCCCTAAACAAGAGAGTCTGGTTAAAGAGCGGCGGTTTTATTATAATAGAACACACGGAAGCCATGACCACGATTGACGTCAACAGCGGGAAATTCATTGGTAAAAAGGACCATGAGTCAAACTCCTTGAAAATTAATCTTCAGGCTGCTAAAGAGATTGCCCGTCAATTACGCCTCAGGAACATTGGCGGATTGATCGTGATTGACTTTATTGATATGGAAGAAGATGAGAATAAAAAGAAAGTTTATCAGAGTTTGAAAAGAGAACTGCACAGCGACCGGGCTAAGGTTGCGCTTTCCCCAATATCTGATTTCGGATTATTAGAAATGACTCGCCAGCGCACCCGGGTGAATCTTCTGCATAGTGTCAGTGAAGAGTGTCCCCTGTGTCATGGTTCGGGACGAATTACTTCAAAAGAATCGGTAGTAACAAAAATTGAGAGCTGGTTTCGCCGTTTTAAGGTGAAATCCCGGAGCAAACGCCTAACCCTCTGTATTCATCCGGATATGGCTGAATACCTGCGAGCCTCAACGAACAATTTAGTGCGGAAAATTCAGTGGAGTAATTTCCTCCGGATCAAAATTGTTGAGGACAATACAATCCCGATTGATGATTTTAAAGTTTATTTGTCAAAAGGTGATGTCGACATAACGGATCAATATTAGACTTGACAAATCTTAAAGGATTCTCTAAATTAGCCAGCCTTGTTGAAATTCAAGATAAGAGAGATTTATGAAGAGTGAATTATACGCAATAGCCGAAATAGCCGGTGATCAGGTTGTTCTGGAAACAGGGAAAAAGATAGCCGTCCCTAAACTTGATGTTGAGATTGGGAAAGAATACATCATCGATTCCGTTCTTTACCTCAGAGAAGGGGACGCGGTAAAAGTTGGTAATCCGGTCGTAAAAGGCGCCCGAATAGAAACGAGTGTCATTGAGCACAAACGCTTTCCCAAGGTTATTGTTTTCAAAAAGAAGCGCCGTAAAGGTTATAAAGTAAAAAAGGGTCATCGTCAGCATTATACGGTTCTGGAAGTAAAGGGGCTTATGGCGGCAACCCCAACCAAGGCGAAAACAACCGCTAAAGAAAAAGAAGACGCAGCCCCGAAAGAGTAGGAGTATATACCATGGCTCATAAAAAAGGTGTCGGTAGTTCAAAAAACGGTCGAGATAGCAACGCCCAACGCCTGGGCGTGAAACGTTTTGGCGGTCAGTTTGTATCTGCCGGCTCAATCATAGTACGTCAACGCGGAACAAGAATTCATCCCGGGACCAATGTTAGTATCGGTAGCGATGACACTCTTTTTGCGCTTGTTGACGGTGTTGTGACATTCGAACGCAAAGGGCGCAGTAAAAAAGCCGTCAGCGTTTTAAATTAAACAGATCCCGCAATCTCAAAATATACAGGGTAACCCCACTTTACTCTTTTTGGTTGCGGGTTTTTTTATTTCCTTTCCGAAACAACTGTTAATTTTCATATACTTTGTTTTCACAATGGAATTGAATCCAATGAGGATCTGCTATGAATGAACAAGGACGAGAGCAATTTGAAAGGGAACGTCAGTTTCTAAATGATCTGGTGATGAAATACAGTAGTAAAACCACAAAACGGTTTTTTAGCCTGGACACTCAGGCTTACGAAAGTGGCGCGCTGGATAAAAAAACCAAAGAGATGCTGGGAATGGTTGCGTCTCTGGTGCTGCACTGTGACGATTGTATAAAATATCACTTGATTCAGTGCCATAATCTCGGCGTAAGCGATAAGGAAATAGAAGAGGTTATCGCGATCGGCTTAGTCGTGGGCGGCTCAATCACCATTCCGCATATCCG
>JAGHBC010000132.1 GCA_021161185.1 Fidelibacterota bacterium | reverse complement strand
GTTTATTATCACCTTATACAATACTTTTTCAAGTGAGAAATGTTAGAGTATAATATTTACCATCTATCCCAATAAGGTTAAAATCCGGGCCAGTGGCCCCGATATCCAGAGTTTTAACATTGCCAAATGCACAACTGAGCATGACAAGAAATAGTAACGTAAAAATTCTAATTCGAGTAACCATTTTTTTTCTCCTTTTCATTTTAGATAATTATTGATTGTTACTTCTAACTGAGTACCTAAAAAAGCCAATTCCACTGGTCAAAACAGACAGGACATCATTTATGATTCGTTTGTCAATTTTTTAAAGAAATCAGCGAATATCTTATCCCGATCCAAAGAGGTTGCCATTCGCATTAAGTGACGGGACTGGTCAATACTAAATGTGACCTGATCGGTCATAATCGGGCTATGAACCAGATTCGTTGCCACCCATTCCGGATTAATAAGCCAGGCCACGGCAGATACATCCCAAATAGCCTTGGAGTATGCCTCCCGGCCTTTACTGTACTCAACCACAATGTTGAGTAGATAATCTGAAATCTCGGTTTTTCCTTTGAGGTAATGAGTTAACTCAGGAATTGTTGTGTGAAGATGGGAAACAACCGGTCGGCATGGCAATGTCACGAAAGGTACTCCTGAATCAAACACGACGCGAGCCGCAAGCACATCCTGGCGTAAATTAAATTCCCGCTGATTTGGCCAATACAATGCATTGCCACCAAGCCAGACAACCACAATATTTTCAATGATTTTCGGCTCGATCAGGATAGCTGAAGCGATATTTGTAATACACCCGATTGATACTACATACAGAGGATTATCCGGACTGCTTTGCATGGCGCGGTTCACCAGATCCATTGCAGCATCACTCCGATACGGTTTTTCAATATCCCTTAGATAATCAGAGGAGCCTCGGAAAACGAAATTCTTCGCGGAAACTTTCAGCATTTTTAAAATTTTTAAAATTTCCTGGTAACTCATCTCCATGCCGTCACCGGGTCCTTTGGATCGACTATTATGGAACGGCGCAGCATAGACTGCTTCGAGTTTTAGTTTATCTTGAGATAATACCGTATACGCCAGCGCAAATTGATCATCCACTTCATTATAAGTATCAGTATCCAGAACCATCCGTATTTGTCCACCTGGAGGTACTAATTGCTTAAGTCGGAACGTTTCTGGAAGTACTGGATAATATTGAGCCCGGACGTTTGATAAGATCATTAAAGAAAAAAGGATTGTAAAATAGAATAAATTTTTAATGCGCATAATTCACCTCAATTTTTATTAAAGTCATACATTTTATAAACAGTGGTTTTACCTCGATTATCAACACCAATACGACTGGTCTTTTTTAGTACTGTCTGTCCGCTTTTTACTGCAGTAACGGCAATCAGATTTTTCCCGTTCAAACCACAGGTCACCGAACCCAGCGCTGCAGATACCAGGAATTGGCACCAGGTGTTTATTAATTTCTCTTCCTTTTTCATTCTTTTATTCCCTTAACATTGATCCGAAATGTAAGCTTAAGCGTTAAAGATCTCCCTCATAGTTGGGAAAAACACAAAGAATTATAGCCCTGAGAAAGGCGTCAGAGTCATCAAGCGTTCGATTTTCTGCTCAACTTGTCTGTCATCAATGGGGGCTGCATATCCCCTGTAACCTTTACTGAAGTCCCAGCTATATCCATTGGGCAGACTACCGTTGCCTTCCCAGTCTTCTATAAAATACTGAGTGCCAAATATTGCATACATCGTAGTCACCTGATCCCAGCTGGACCTTCCCTTATTAGGCCCTACACCCCACTCCAATTCATATGCTTTCCTCACCGGATTGGTAGCGGGAGTTCTGCTGGTAAGGGTTTCACCGGTAATCATATCGCCTCCAACATGAGTGGTGACCAAAGGTCCCGGCCAGTTTTCGATCACATACTGGGTTTGGCTGACAAGGTTATGTCGCACGAAATTAAACCCGTCATTGTGTAATCCGCCCATCACCGCCAACAATCTTACTTTACTCTCTACCAACATGAAACCCTCCGGATCCTTTAACAGATCATACAGGTTGTTGAGAAATCCAACACTGATAACCACCACTGAGCTGTCAAGCTGGTTGGCAAGAATCTGCTTGTAGAGTTCTACCGCGTCAACGACCGAGTTATCACTCAAATCATGTGTCATGTTATCCACATCATCCGTGCGAGCGCTATAGTAATCCGATGGATCCGGGTCCCTGAGAATTTTTGTGTATTTTCCGATGGGAATTGTCCCGCAATTGTAATACGTATTTATTGCATCAATTGCAGCCGGGGCCAGTGGATGGGTTTCGTTGTAAGAAATACCCAGTATAGTCACTTTCCCTTCCATCTGCAACCCATGGAGTACAGCCAGCGCTCCCACATCATCCACATCCAGAGTCATATCCGTTTCATAAATGACCGGTACACCCACCACTTCGACATCCAGGCCGATGATAGTATCGGATTTCAGTTCACCGTCATCACATGCCGAGCACAGTAAAAATGCCATTAGAGTGGCGACAAGAAAAATGATTTTATCTGTTTTCATCTTAGATCTCTCTCGTATTTTAATTAATTTTGCATTTCTGTTCATATCAGTACTCTCTTTTTTTATATTAAATAAACTGCCTCGGCAGGATTTCTGCTGTCCGCTTAGCTGCCATGCCAACGATCTCAGAACATTTTCCATCGGCACTTTTTCTGACTTCCTTACAAGTAATACTTCCATGTTCTTCTTTAAAACATTTATGGAGTTTATAAATCTACTTTTGTGGCAATGAGTTATCACCGAATCTCTCTTTTCCGCACAGCCATCCGAATAAAAACCGGTCAGTAACGCTGCTATTAATCCTTCGATCTTTTTCTTCAAGACATCATTCCACAATAATTAACCGGCAAGAACGTATATCGAAAGTTTGTATCCATACAATTCTATTTTTAAAGGATCCATTTGCGTATTTACCGGAATCGGAGGTCGGCATCGTCATTTATCAAAAACTTTATTGCAGTAAAATACATTTGCGAATATACTCCTTTCGATCGGTTTTAAGACGTATAAAATATACTCCCGAAGGAAAACAACTTGCATCCCAGTGCACCTGGTGTTTTCCACGAGTTTGGTTCTGATCTATCAGTATCTCGAGACATTGCCCTCTAAGATTATAAATCGACAGATTAACATGAATATCTGCAGACAATTCATAGGGTATCACAGTCACCGGATTAAAAGGATTTGGATAATTTGCATATAGAATGTCGCGGGGTACCAGACTGACAGAATTCATATCAATTGAGTTCGCTCCAGTGTTGGCGCTCCCGGGAGTTTGTTCGTTTAAGCGCTGCCAGGTGCTGGTGCCATCGGGATAACGTCCCTCGCTCTGATCTGGATTTTGAGAACCGAAGTCATAAAAATCCAATCCGGTAACACTATCGGCTGCGGTGAGCATGATAACGTCACCGCCCCCGGAAGTGAGACTAAATCCCAGTGCATCTTCATAAATCACCAGATAATCGTTTGGCTTCAGAACGGTTCCCGCCGGAAAGGTCCATTGCGTATTATTCCTGCGTCCATCGGCCAAAAAACAGCCGGAAAGATCATAATCGACTTGACCACGGTTGAAGATCTCAATCCAGTCATCGATGCCGCCAAAGTTGCTGGTGGTCAAAAACTCATTGATGCAGACAGGTGAAAATAGTGAACTGGCCGTATTGCTTGCGCCGGGGCTCGGTGTTGATAGGTACTCCGGCGCCGTGGCAGTCATCGAAGGAAAGCCCATTGATATATCAGCGCTCATGCGGCCATATTGCCAACCGTCGATCAGGACATTCCCATGCTCAATGCTTTCGAAGAGGGCTACGGCTTCACCCTCGGAGGAGAGTTTGAAATCGGCATGCAGATCACCCTGAGAAAAATCATTATCGGCCCAAATTAAAACATAGGCACCCGGCGCCAATTCCCGATCCGGTAATTCAAAACCTTGTGAATTGCTCATGTCATTGCTGAGATACAATCCCTCCAGATTGATGGTTCTGTCATCGTTGTTATAGATTTCCACCCAATCATCGTATTCGCCATAAGCATCTCTGTTTACCCTATCGTTGACGGCCAGTACTTCCGTAATCCGCAGGTCCGGCGGCTTGTAGTCAATGGTATAAGCGCGGTATTCAGCCGGAGCGTTATTCGGCCAACTGTCGCTCTGGTTGACGTTATCGGTGGCAACTGCATAGTATTTCACCAAAGTACCACCGGAATATCCCGGAATGGTTGCCGTATAAATGGAATCACCGGCTGCAAAATCATCACCCTGCCCGTCATCAGTCATAATGATTGGTGAAAAACCATCGCCGGCATCAACCATCAGTTCAACTTTGCTGAGCCCCTCAAAGTCATATGCCGTTACCATAACCGGCACACTAATGCCACTTTCCGGCAAATCAATCCCGCGGTACCCATCTTTGCAGACTGGCATGATATTATTGGTCAAAACACTATTTTCGCTGCCCGGCGTACCTCCGGCAACCGAACTCGGGTCCCATGATATGGATAAAGCGTTATCAAAGTTAGGATTGAGCAGTTCCAATGAAGAGCCGTTACCATCGGCAGACCCGGGCCATTCATTACCATCTTCGTATGCAACAATATCCAATAGTTGATGAGAAGCGCTATACAAACGCACCACATCGCCTCCATTCCCCAGAGACCAGCCGTCTGTTCCGGTTCCAAAATCCTGAGAATTGATCGGTCCCACTCCCGGGTAATTGCTTGTAAAAAGGGATACATCCCCAGCGACAATCAGAAATTTCCCCGGTTCCAGATTACCTTCCAGATAGCAGGGAATATGCGCCTCGTTGTCATCCAGCAGGTAGCAGCCCTGTAAATTTACTACCAGAATGGATGAGTTGTATAATTCAACAAATTCAACGTCCGTGCCGGGGCTGTTATACATGATTTCATTAATGATAATGTCATCGGCAGTTACAAATTGAAAAAAGATTGTATTTAGCAATAAATTAAACAGAATATATTTTCTCATATATTTTCCTTAAACCGTTGGTGTTTTTGACGAGCAGAACCAGAAATATGAAAATGCGACCGCGGAAAATTGCGTTCGGAAGGAGTGTTTCCAAGCATATGATCGATACTGTAGCAGTACTTGGAAAAGGGGCGTTGCTCTAATTGGAATTGTTTGATCATGTTGACAACCCAATAGGGCATCAATGTTTCAACTTTGATCTCCATAATCAAGTAAGAACAGTTGCTGACGGTTGTTACAGGATCGTCGTAATAAATCATCTCCTGCTCCCGTTGCCGGAGGTCGATTGAGCCATACAACGGACAATAACTGAGACGCCGATCAAAAGTGATTCGCCCGTATTCTTCTAACGTAGACACATACGCCTCCCGAAAATAACGCACATGCACAGTTGGCGAAGCATTGTGCCAGTATATCATTTCTTGAAAGGAGTCAATCCCGGACTTAATCTGTGGATATCTGTTTTTGGACGGTTGGACAGCAAACAACTCTGGCCACTTTTCGGATCGCAATGGCTGACGATGTTTCCAGATTATGCTGCCATGACGATATTTGATTTCAGGCCAGATGAATTCGCCAATCTGATCTCCATAGAATCGCACCCGGGGTTTATAGCGGGTCATTTTGCGAAACTTAGTGTCAGTGTAAAATCGCATATCCGGCGTATCAAAGTATAGATTGTTTACAACATAACCCTTTTGACCGACG
>JAGHBC010000135.1 GCA_021161185.1 Fidelibacterota bacterium | reverse complement strand
CCACCCATGGGTTGGAACAGTTGGAATGCATTTGGGCTAAATGTTAATGAAAATTTAATAAAAATAACGGCTGATTTATTTATCGAAAAGGGTTTAAAAGAAGCCGGTTATGAGTTTATCGTTATCGATGATGGTTGGCAAATCAAAAGAGATGAAGATGGGAATATCATACCCGATATAGATAAATTTCCTTCAGGAATAAAAGCATTAGCTGACTATGTTCATTCTAAAGGACTCAAGTTTGGAATTTATTCTGATGCCGGTACAAAGACCTGTGGAGGGCTTCCCGGAAGTCGGGGATATGAATTTCAGGATGCACGTCAATATGCAAAATGGGGTGTTGATTATTTAAAATATGACTGGTGTTTTACAGGTAATCAAAGTTCTCCTGACAGTTATATGATTATGAGGGATGCTTTAAGGGCTGCCGGACGTCCCATTGTATTCAGCATTTGTGATTGGGGTACTTCGAAACCCTGGTTGTGGGCTGAAGGTATTGGAAATTTATGGCGTACTACTTTTGATATACGTCCTTGTTGGTCTTGTGGTGAATATATGCTGTCGAAAGGTGTAAGGGTTGAAAATTTTCTTGGATTTACAAAAATTCTGGATCAGCAAGTCGGACTCGAATCTTATGCCGGCCCGGGACACTGGAATGATCCGGATATGCTCGAAGTGGGAAATGGGGATTTGACCCTGGAAGAAAACAGAGCACATTTTAGCCTATGGTGTATTCTTGCAGCTCCTCTTATGTTAGGGAACGATATCCGGAACTTAAGTCCGGAAGTCCACGAAATTTTGACAAATAAAGAAGTTATTGCAGTGGATCAGGATATTCTCGGTCGTCAGGGGATTAAGGTAAGAGACGATGGCGATTTGGAGGTTTGGGTGAAACAACTTCATGATGGGTCTCGTGCCGTGGTTTTATTTAATCGCAGTGATGAATCAGCTAAAATGACAGTTAAATGGACAGAGCTTGGTTATCCAAGTCATTTGAAAGCGAAAGTAAGAGACTTATGGCAAAAGAAAAATATGGGTAAATATTCAAATAAATACTCGGATGTAGTGCCTTCTCATGGCGTTGTAATGATTAAGGTACAGCCATGACCATCAAACTCACGGATAAAGCATCCTGAATCAACATTCAGCATTCCTTGCTCGACATTTAAGATTCAGTAACCGGCGAGTCGAGGCGTTTGTGCATCGTTCAGAATGAAACAACGAACACTACCGACAGCATAGAATAGCAGCAACTATAAGAATTATTTTATTCAATCTGAAGTATTACCCCAAGTTCGACAACTTTCATTCTAAAAATCATAAAAAAGGTTTATCAAACATCGCAACTCATTGTTTTTATTGATCTGATTATTTCGGAGTTAGAATGTAGGGACTGAACATATATTTAATACTTGACTTTCATATTCCTGCTGTATAAATTATAATATGTATATTCGAGAAAAAATAAAAACCGTAAATAACAAACGATATGTTCAACATCAATTACTGGAATCAGTTCGCACACCTGACGGTCCCAGACAAAATGTACTCCTCAATCTTGGTATCCTGGATTTGGAAAAGGATAAATGGAAATTGTTAGTCAATGTCATCAAAGAGAAACTATGTAATCAGAATAGATTTTTTCAGATTGACCGGGAAATAGAAAAGCTGGCTGAACATTACGTAGCCCTGATCCTGGAAAAGCGGCTGCAGCAAGCCTCAGAAAAGATAGAAGATATCCAAGAAGAGCATGAAAAGGAAAGCCGGACGCAATATGAAAGCGTCGATATACACTCGGTTTCCACCTCAAATGCAAGAACTCAGGGCGCTGAACATATTGCTATCAAACAGATGGATGAATATGGATTTGATAATATTCTAAGAAGTCTACAATTCGATGATAAACAAATCGTTTATGCAAAGATGCTTATTGTCGGCAGAATGGTTCATCCTGCTAGTGAAAGGGAAACCGTTAGATGGATAAATGAAAACAGCGCTATTAAAGAATTACTGAGAACAGATGTGAAGGTATATGATAATGCTCTTCATCGAACGGCTATCAAGATATGGCAACATCATGAGTCCATAGAAAAACAGTTATCGAAAACAGCCAAAAATATATTTTCGTTAGAGGAATCGGTCATACTCTATGATTTGACAAATACCTACTTTGAGGGGAGCAAACGCGGTAGTCGGATAGCCAAACCAGGAGGTAAGTCAAAGGAGCGGAGGAATGATCGTCCTTTGATTACTTTAGCGCTCACTGTAGATGAAGAGGGATTTCCCAAACAGAGTTTGTTATTGGATGGTAATGTATCAGAACCTAAGACTCTGACAAGAATGTTGGACGATCTTTCGGAATATACTGATACAAATCTCTTTAATACGAGAAAGACCATAGTCATAGATGCTGGAATAGCCACAGATGATAATATTAAAATAATCAAATCTAAAAACTATAACTATGTGGCAGTATCTCGGAAACGTTCATACGGTGATAATTTTTGGGATAACGCTGAGGAGAGGAAGATTAATTTATCCCGAGCAAAGTCTTTCCAAAAGTTACAACGGACTAATTCGGAGAATATTCGATCGATGGAGGACGACAAAACAAAAT
>JAGHBC010000013.1 GCA_021161185.1 Fidelibacterota bacterium | reverse complement strand
ATTTTGCCATAGCATACCATTTATATATTTAATAAAGCTTTTAAAATAATTTCAACATCCAGAAATAATGAGTGATTCTGCATATAGTAATATTCATAATTTTGTTTATCTATTTCATCCGGTCTGTGAGTCTCCTGAAGTTGAAAAAGTCCGGTCAGTCCCGGCTTGCACCGCAGTCTGCGAATATGTGGATTAGCAGAAAGCAATTCACTGCCGACTATGCTCATATCGCCCTTTAATATTGAAAGCAACAAAGGAAACCGCTCCACCGTTTTCCGGGCATGATTTCCATTCCGTTTTTTTAAGATTAATCCGGAAAAAAGTGTCCCTTCCTTACCCAAATATTTCATCTTGCAAAAACGATAGCCATATAAATACCCATAGGTAATTATAATTGGCGATAAAACCACGAGTCCTGAGATTGCCACTACAATATCAAATATCCGCTTAGAAAAACGGTTAGCTATTCGGAAAAGATTATATTCAAGCTCGATCAATGGGATATCCTCAATTTTTTCAACGCTTGATTTGCCGATAATGTAATCGAGATGCCTGGGAACGATTTTGATGATGATCCGGACTTTCTGAATTTGGTCCAGAATATTCAAAATATCGTCGTTTGAGAATTGATCTGTTGTAAAAATAATTTCGGTCACATTGTGAATCCGGATAAGTTCCCTGAGATCGTCGACAACACCTAAAAATGGAAATCCAAATGTATTTTTGACCGCAAATTCTTTATCTACAAACCCGAGGATTTCAAAACCGTGCTCAATATGGCTTTGTAATTTCTTGGCAATTCGTTCCCCCTCCTTACCAGTTCCGGCAATAATGGTCCTGCGGGATAACAATGCTCTTGACAAGGGTGATTTTGGTGAAATAATCCGATGCCTCTGGAGAAAAAGAAGAAATATTCGCCATCCCGGTAAAAAGATCATTAAAATAATGAAACTCCAGATAATTACATTAGGTGAATAAATAGACTCTTTAAATAATAAATAGAATATCAGAGATGTAACAAAACTTATTATTGATGCTATCGAAGACCTGGAGTAAGATAACTCGCGGCGGTCATATAATCCGATGGCATAGCCGGTTCCAAGCCATAAAAGCAGGTAAAACATCAATATTGAAATCAAACCGGAAAAATCAGGCAGCGGTCCGGGCTGCAGATAATGAGCAAATAATATGGCGGCTGTAACAGCTGCGCCGTCAACCATCATGATTGCATGTTTCCGAAAATATCGTCCAATCAGAGATATCAAACCTCTGATTAAAATCCCCATTCGAAATGCTATATCAAGAAAGAAGTAATGACTCTTCCGGAAATGTTTTTTGACAAAAATATCCATCGCCTTATAAAAGGTAATAAAATTATCAAAACTGGCGTGTTTGGCACTTTCCCCTTTATAATGAATAATTTTAGTATCGGGGACATAATAAATCTTCCAACCAGCCTCCTTTATACGGTAACAATAATCCAGGTCTTCGCCATACATAAAAAAGTCTTCATCAAGCCCCTCAATCTTTTCATAGACCTCTCGTCGAAACATTAGAAATGAACCGCTGATGGCGTCGACTTCCAACAATTCATTGGGATCGGCATAAGTCAAATTGTATTTCCCAAACATTTTTACCTTAGGGAATAAGCGACTGAGCCCAAGTAATTTGGGTAATGCTACCAGGGGACTGGGAAAACTGCGCCGACAGGCTAATTGAAGGGTCCCGTCAGCATTTAAAATTTTACATCCGGCAGCACCGGCATCTGGCATGGATTCAAAAAAACCAATCATTGTCTGGATAGTATCTTCCTGAATCATCGTATCGGGATTCAGTAATAATAAATATTCACCTTTTGAAACCGCCAATCCCTGGTTACAGGCAGCCGCAAAACCACGGTTAGTATCATTTTCAATTAAAATGACTTCCGGAAATTTATAGCGGATGATCTCGTTAGTCCCATCGACAGAATTATTGTCGACAACTATTATTTCATGTTCCAGATTATTCAGAGAGTTCTTTAAAGACAGAATACTCTGTTGGAGAAACTCCTTAACATTATAACTAACGATTATAACCGAAATTTTCATTAATCCAATCGACCTAAGCAACTTAATAATTTTAGTTTCCAGACCATAAAAACCGCTTCGTAAACGATACTTTTTGACATTTTAGAATGACCTTCAGAACGTTCAACAAAAATAATGGGAACCTCGGTAATTTTAAACCCTTTTTTCCAGGCACGGAAATTCATTTCAATCTGGAAAGAATACCCGGAGGACTTAACTTTGCTTAAATCAATTGTCTTCAAAACTTCCCGATTAAAGCATTTAAAACCTGCCGTAGCATCTTTAACCGGCAGACCGGTAACGATACGGGTATATTTATTAGCCCCATAGCTCAACAGAAGTCGTTTTATCGGCCAGTTGACAACATTAACGCCTTCGCTGTAACGTGACCCGATTGCAAGATCCGTTCCATTTTTGCAAGCTTCAATTAAGCGCGGGACATCTTCGGGATTATGTGAAAGGTCGGCATCCATTTCAAGAATATACCGATATCCCTTTTCCAGAGCCCAGTAAAAACCCTTTACGTATGCCGTTCCGAGCCCAAGCTTTCCGGGACGTTCGATAATAAATAAGCGTTTATTGGTTTTTTGTAATTCTTTAACAATCTGAGCGGTACCGTCCGGACTGCTATCATCAATAACCAAAATATCCAGGTCAAGGTTCAATGTATTGAGTTTATCGATGACTGTGGCGATATTTTCTTTCTCATTGTAGGTTGGGATTAATATTACCGATTCCACTATGTATTTCCTCTCATTGCTGTTAAGGCTTCATTTACGGAATAAATTGTTACGGCAAGTTCGTGCTCGATTCGTTCACAGGTAAGCCCGGATTTAAAAGGCCTGTTGGCAGGCTGATTTAATGCCCGGGTCGTTGTTTTACGAATTAGTGTCGGGTCAAGACCATAAATACCGGCAATTTTCAGCCCAAATTCAAATCGGTTTATATAATCCTTCCCGGCATAATGGTATAGCCCGTGTTTCCCGGACTCGATAATTTTATAAATCGCCTGAGCCAAACCATAAGACCAGGTGGGATTCCCAAATTGATCATTAACGATGGAAATATTCTCAAAACGGGATAATTTTTCAATCACCCAGCGAACAAAACTGGCTTGCTGACGACTTGTATTGCCAAACAGGATATTCGTTCGGATGATGGTCCAGTGCAATTGAGAATCCGTCAGAACTTTTTCAGACTCCAGTTTGGTTTTTCCATAATAATTAACAGGGTTAGGTTTATTATCTTCCCCATAAGGTCCCGCTGTCCCGTCAAAGACATAATCCGTGGAAATATGAATGATCGCTCCGCCGAATTTTTTCAGAGCATTTACGATATGCTGCACGCCTCCGACATTCACTGTCCAGGCTGATTCATTTTCCCGTTCGGCACCATCCACATCGGTATAAGCCGCACAATTCAAAACCACATCCGGCTGAATACGCTTAACAATCTCATGTACACGGTTTTCATTAGTTATATCCAGATGCTCATAAATAATTGAATCATCCGGCATAGACAAACTGTCATGTATATCAGTAGCGACGACAGAATATTTGCCTGACAACAATTTAGTACACTCTTCGCCAAGCATACCGTTTGCCCCGGTAATTAAAATAGTCATAGGCTTCTCGTCTATATTTTTTATTTTAAAATTCATTGGAATAGGCGCTCAAGTTATTTTATCGATCAATTGCGGAGTTTTTATTATACAGATCATGGCGCAAATCCATGAACGCCTAAATTTATTGTATTACCAACTATATTTGACATTTTCAACATATCCTCATTGACCCCAAATTAATTTAAACGTCCTCACTTCAATAGGCAATTGAATAATAACATCATGGATATTGCATTTAAAATTCAGGCGGCGTTTCCTGTTCGGTTGTTCTGAACGTTTCAACAATTAATTCCAGCTGACGAATATAATTAGTGTACTTTTCACCTGGGCAAAATGCCATCAGATCGATGACATAAGTCCGGTCACTGGCTTCGTCATAAAAGGCATAACTCACGAAAGGTCCCCCCTGCGGTTTTTCTTCATTATACCATAAACCGTACATCCGTAAAGCGTCCCACTGTCCAAATTTCACAAATTTATGTCCCAGAAACTTTTTCTCGGTTCTGATATTCCGGTATAATTTCCCAATCTCATTGCGCTTATTAAAAAGTCCGTTAGCAGTCAGCCACTCGGTTTTAATTCCCGCCGCCCAGGAAACCGATATCCAGCGGTAAGGCAACCCCCGTCCCAGCCATACAAAATTACGCATCGGATATTCATGCAGAATAAAATAATCACTGGGAACTCGAAATGACCAGTGATATTTCTCCCACAATTTTTCAGCCAAATCCCTCTGTTCATGTTTATTATAAATATATTTTAACTGACGTTTCTTGTATTTATTATTGAATTTACCATACAGCCAACCCTGCCGCTCCAGAATATAGGCGGACAATTTATCCATATCGTAACCGGCAACCGCAATAAACATCTGCATCCGGCGCCAGTAATCCTCCAGCGCGAACATGGCGACAGTATCCTGTTTAATCGATTCATACCGTTCCTGATTGAGCATCCCCTTAATAAATTGGGTGGCGGCATCGTTCCGATTCAGGTCTGCGATGACAATCGTATTCGGATAGTAAATATATTCTGATAACTCGTCAACTGGATGCCATTCGGTATAGAAGTAGCGTTGAAATTGCGGCGTTCTGATTCCAAATGAAAATGTTGTATCAATTGCCGGCTGCAGGACATTTTTTACTTCATCGGAAGCCAGAACATAGATCACGTCTGTCGGCCCT
>JAGHBC010000026.1 GCA_021161185.1 Fidelibacterota bacterium | reverse complement strand
GTTTTTAATACTCTCCCATCTATAGATATTTTTAGAACCGCCTCTTTTTACAACGAAATGTTAAACTTGGAGTACAATCAAACTCAGGTTAAGATCAAAATTGGCAAATAAAATACAAGAGCCCTCAATTGAGGGCTCTTTTTACATCTATAACAAAGGCTGAAATTAATCTTCCATTATCTCCTTCTCTTTATTTTTCAAAAGACCGTCAATCTGTTCAATATATTTATTTGTAAATCTTTGAACTTTGTCCATTGCATCATGAGAAGCATCTTCGGACACCTCATGTTCCCTCTCCAACTCCTTGATCATATCATTCACATCCCGACGGACATTACGTATTGCAACTTTGCCTTCTTCGGCGATTTTATGAGCATACTTTACCAGGTCACGACGCCGATCTTCCGTTAAAGCCGGAATTGGCAGTCTTAACAAATTACCATCTATTTGCGGATTTAAACCCAGATCGGATGATTTAATCGCCTTATCAACCGCTGAGACGGCATTACGATCAAACACCTGCAGAACAAGTAAACGATGATCCGGTGCGGCAACATTGGCAATCTGTCTCAACGGAGTTAATGTTCCATAATAATCGACTTTAATGGAATCGAGCAACGCCGGATTAGCTCTACCTGTCCGGATAGCGGCCAGTTCTAAATGGGTTGCATCGGTGCTCTTCTTCATCCGATTTTCGGCGTCCTTTAAAATATCATCAAGCATGCTTCCCCCCGGAAATTATTGTCCCGATTTCTTCCCCAAGAAGTAACCTGCGAAGATTACCCGGTGTTTTCATATTATAGACAAGAATTGGTAACTGATTATCCTGACAAAGTGTAATCGCTGTCAAATCCATGATTTGCAACTTTTTTTCAACTGCCGTCTGGTAATCGAGATGACGATAAAATTGGGCATCACTGAATTTTACGGGGTCTTTGTCGTAAACTCCGTCGACTTTTGTGGCTTTGATAATTGCATCTGCCTGTATCTCGACCGCCCGTAAAGCCGCACCCGTATCGGTACTGAAAAATGGTCGTCCGGTCCCTGCACTAAAGATTACAATATGTCCTTTTGAAAGATATTCGACCGCCTTGCGAATCACCATAGGTTCAGCAACCTCAAGCATCTGAATCGCCGACATTACGGTAACTTTTAATCCCCTTGTTTCCAGAGCATCCTGTACAGCCAAAGCGTTTATAACCGTAGCCAGCATACCCATATAATCGGCTTTAACCCGATTCATACCCTGCTGACTGGCATTCAGCCCCCGAAATATATTTCCCCCACCAATCACTATACCAAGTTGAATACCGAGTACCTCGACCTCAGCTAATTCATCACAAAGCCGATTGAGCATGGCAAGATCGATACCAGATGCTCTGGTACCGGCAAGCGCTTCCCCCGAAAATTTCAGTAAAACTCGCTGGTATTTGACTTTTGACATCAATATCGCTGTTTATGTGATTTAAATAAATTTACTTTATCTTTCGCCTAATTGAAAGCGGACAAATCGTGATATATTGATATTTTCACCGGTCCTGGCAATAGTTTCGGTCAGATATTCTTTAATAGTTTTCTGCGGATCTTTTACAAAGGCTTGTTCCAACAGACAATTTTCCTGGTAGTATTTATCTAATTTGCCTTCGACTATCCGAGCCAGAATATTTTCAGGTTTGTTTTGGGATTTAGCCTGTTCCATAAAAATTTCACGTTCTTTTTCGACTAGCTGCGGATCAATCTCTTCCCGGCGAATTGCGGCCGGATTTGTAGCAGCAATATGCATTGCTATGTCTTTAACGAAATTTTGAAAATCGGGGGTTTTGGCGACAAAATCAGTCTCGCAATTGACTTCAACTAATACACCGATTTTATTTCCAGGATGAATGTATGACCAGATCAATCCTTCCGAAGCATCACGGGAGGCTTTTTTCTCGGCTTTGGCTATACCCTTTTTCCTCAGAATATCAATAGATTTATCTATGTCACCTTCGGCTTCAATGAGGGCTGCTTTACAATCCATCATTCCAATACCAGTTTTATCTCTTAAGGCTTTTACCTGAGATGCGGTAATCTCCATTTACAATCCTTTCTTTTCAGATTAATTTACAGTGTCATTAAACGGTGGGGGACGGTGCTTCGACCAATTTTGAACTTTTCGCCTCTATAATCGCATTCGCCAATTCACCAATAATAAGCTGAATTGCCTGAATAGAATCATCATTGGCGGGAATGGGATAATCAACTTCCGTCGGATCCGCGTTTGTATCAATAATTGCGACAACCGGAATGTCAAGGCGTTTTGCTTCTTTAACAGCAATATCATCATGAAGGATATCAACCACGACCAGTATATCAGGTATTTTTCTCATATCTTTAATACCACGATGCAGGTCAGCCAATTTTATCCGTTCTCTTTCAAGGGAAAGTTTTTCTTTTTTGGTAAGATTTGTATCATAACCCGAGGATTTATCTTTCTCGAGTTTCAAAAGATGGCGAATACTTTTCTTGATCGTCGAAAAATTGGTCAGGGTGCCACCGAGCCAGCGTTCTACGACATAAAACATGCCGCAACGGTCGGCTTCTTTCTGAATAATATCTTTCGCCTGTTTCTTGGTGCCAACGAATAAAACATCGCCGCCTTTGCGTACGGTTTCCCTAATAAAACGGGTAGCCACATCCAAACATTCTGCGGTTTTATTTAAATCGATAATATGAATACCGCTTTTTTGCATAAAAATGTAACTCTTCATCTTAGGGTTCCATTTTCTGGTTAAGTGACCGAAATGGGCGCCTGATTTCCAGAGTTGTTCAAATGTTACATTACTCATATAGATTATCTTCCTACTATTAACGTTTGGAGAACTGGTATGCGCGACGTGCGCCGGCAAGACCGTATTTCTTCCGTTCCACAACCCGCGCGTCTCTCGTTAAAAACCCGGCGGATTTTAACTTTTGTCTCAATTCGGGATTATATTTTTCCAACGCCCGGGCAATAGCCAGCTTAATGGCGCCCGCCTGACCGGATAATCCACCGCCACAAACATTTACACGAATATCAAACTGTCCCACAACTTCACAGAGTTCCAGAGGCTGTTTGATAATTTGTTTAAGACTGTCACGTCCGAAATACTCTTCAAAAGGACGTTTGTTAATCGTAATTTCCCCTTTGCCGGTAGCCATTTTTAAACGTGCAATAGCTCTTTTCCGGCGACCAAGAGAAATATATTCTAATTTTGGCATGTTTGCTTATCCTTCTAATTTCAAAGATTCTGGTTGTTGGGCATCATGCGGATGTTCAGGACCGCTATAAACTTTTAACTTTTTGAATAGTTGTCGCCCCAGGGTGCTTTTGGGCAACATTCCCTTAACAGCACGTTTGATAATTTCTTCAGGATGATTTTCCATAGTCTCCCGATAACTCTCAAAACGTCCGCCGCCCATGAACCCGGAGTGTGTAAAATATTTTTTCATTTCGGCTTTACGACCGGAAAGTCTGATTCTCTCGGCGTTCACCACTACAACGAAATCTCCTGTATCCATATGAGGAGTATAATAGGGTTTATTTTTCCCCCGGAGAATCGAAGCGATCTGACTGGCAAGGCGGCCTAATATCATTCCATCCGCATCAACCACATACCATTTCTGATCAATTTCGTTAAGTTTCGGATAATATGTCTTATACATTACTTCTCTCATTCCTACAGTTAAAACAGCGGATAAACTTACAATCGAACATATTTATAATCAAGAAAATTTTAGACCGCATACAACAACCATATAACAACTATATAACCAACCGGTTGAAGTTCCGATACATCAGAGTTAACGTTTTCACTGGCACTCTTCGCCTAATCACTTTCCAAGGATTAACCATCCAATTTATTGGGTAGCATAAATGAAAACCATACTTTTGATTAATTACAATATTTTTTACTTGCATCTTGTTAAATAATTTCAGATACTTAATTTAAGTATAGGGGCAATGGGAAAGCGGTTAATCTCTCGATTACCACTCTTCCGGTTTTTTGAAAAGTCTTAAATATCCTGTTAAAAATCTACTTAGGGAAAAATATTATGCAAGATGACATTGCCCCTTATGGCGCAAAAAAAATAATCTGCCGACGCAGATCGCACCATGACACGGAAGAAATCCTCTTCTTCCACCACCTCTCCTGTTTCGCCAGGAAACTTCTGCGGCGTGACAATCAGCGCAATATATCCAAATGTACACCTGTCAGGTTTTCAAAACCTGTTTGGAGTATTCAATCATACTGTCCGACACCAAATCTGTCTAAAAAAACAATACGGGTGGATTTATGACATTCATAGACCCGGTCATAGAAAAAAACAAACAACTGATCGACGCCGTATGGCAAAAAGGAAAAATAATTCCGGGTGAGAATCCCGACGTATGGCGCACCGATTGCCACGGCAACATGATTTTTTATGCCGATTACGCCAATATATATTCCGTATTTGGCTGGCTAATCGACCATATTATATCCCCGGTATATGGCGGCACAGATAATATTGAGAATCTGCAACCGATGCAGTGGGAAGCACACATTTCTACTCCGAACGATCCTCAAACCAGACAAGATAACAAATAGCGCCAATAAACACCGTCGGGAATAATCCGCCGACACTATTTTCCCTTCTTTTTTAATAAGAAAATACTATATTTTAGTTTCAATTTTCCGGTAAGTAGGATAATTTACAGAACAGATATGATATTTAATTTGTTGATCGTTGCTCTTTTAATTCAGTCGTCGATTTGAGATCTTTCGGAAACCAGGTTTATTAGATGGTTTCCCTTGATATATTATGGGTTAGACAGTCTTTTCCAGTTTAAGTCAGTAATACTTTTCCCTCCTAATAATCTTCTCAAAAAGACTTAAAAAGTGTATTCATAATCAATGCGTGATGCAAACAGGCGGAAAGGGCCTTACATGAAAATATTAAAATTCGGTGGTACATCTGTCGGAAAGCCCGAAAATCTAAAGATTATCTACGAGATTCTCGAAAAAGAAATCTTTAAAGAAACTGAACCGGCAGCCGTCTTTTCGGCATTATCCGGCGTCACCAATCAATTAATTGATATAAGCAGGTTAGCTGCAAAAAAAGATCTCACTTATCGAAATATCCTTGAACAACTGCGCCGGCGACACATCCAGTTTGTCGAAGCACTATTTCCCCAATCAGAACAAAAAAACATCACTACAGAAATCGATGCACTGATCAACGAATTGCAGGAAATCGTGCACGGGATATATTTGCTCAAAGAACTTTCCGACCGTTCAAAAGATCTCATAATGAGTTTTGGTGAACGTCTTTCAACCAAAATTATTGCGGCTTATGGAAAAACATACGGATTATCTACTCAATATGTAGATGCTCGCGAGATAATTGTTACGGATGACAATTTCGGTTCAGCTAGAATTCTGCCGAAAATTACAATCTCCAAAATACAGGACTATTTTCAAAATACCCCCGGCTTAAAAATTATCACCGGCTTTATTGCCGCCACAGAGGAGGGTATAACTACAACTCTTGGCCGGGGTGGTTCGGATTTTACGGCAGCGGTCATCGGTTCGGCTTTGAATGCCGAAGAAGTCCAGATCTGGAC
>JAGHBC010000091.1 GCA_021161185.1 Fidelibacterota bacterium | reverse complement strand
TAACACTTTGAACAAAATTCAAAATTTTCCACCAACCCCCCAATTTCAACCGATTTTAAATTTAAACAATCCCCCCCGTAATGGCAACCCCGGCTTTCTTTGTTGAGTTTAGCCGCGTGAAGTACCAATAAGGATGTGGTTGCCGCATTGCGCAAACCAATCAGATCGTCATTCAGCTGGCTATTTGCATAGAAGTTCTGGATATCTTCATTGAGCTGCCAAAGAATTCTGAACGCTCGTTCAAGTTTCTTCTTTGTCCTGATTATACCGACGTAATTCCACATGGTCTGTTTAATGATAGAGCGATCCTGTCGAACTAGATCGGGGTCCGGCGACTCGTCTTGCTGGCACCAGTCGGCTACCTGTGGCATAATCATTTTTTCAGTCCTGATAAATTGAGCGCTATCCCGCCCTGCAATAGTGCCAAAAACCAGACATTCGAGCAGAGAACTGCTAGCCAGACGGTTGGCGCCATGTAATCCCGTACAGGCAACTTCGCCAACTGCCTTCAACCGGCGAATTGTGGTGTTACCCCGCATATCTGTCGCGATTCCGCCACATTCATAATGAGCAGCGGGAACCACCGGAATCCCTTCAGTTGTAATATCAACTTTAACATCGAGACATTTCTGATATATTTTGGGAAAGCGCTGTTTTATCCAGTCGGGATTTTTATGCGTAATATCCAGATTTACGTATTGCCCGCCGGTCTCATTCATTTCGGCAATAATACTGCGTGAAACAATATCCCGTGGCGCCAGAGAGCCCATTTCATGATAACGTTTCATGAAATCTTCACCGTTTTTATTCCTTAATATAGCACCTTCTCCACGCAAGGCTTCCGAAATTAAAAAACGCTCCTCATTTGTTGAAAAAAGCGTTGTCGGATGAAATTGCACATATTCCATATTCATGATGCGAGCGCCCGCGCGATACGCCATGGCATAGCCGTCGCCGCGGACATGGGATGGGTTTGAGGTATGCAGATATAAACTGCCGAGTCCGCCGGACGCCAAAATAGTCTGTTTCGCCAGAATCGGATAAACACGGTTTTCAGATTGAAACAGGACATAAGCGCCAACACAGGTGCTGGGTTCATATATATGCAAATGATTTAGCGAATGGTGCGCCAGTGTAATGAGATCGACGCAGGTGGCTTCTGTGACAATCCGGATATTTTCGGTTTCTTTGATTTTTTGGTAAAAAACTTCCTGAATCGATTGACCGGTATAATCCTTGACAAAGGCAATCCGGGCTCTTGAGTGAGAACCTTCCCGGGTTAAATCAAGAGTATTGTCCGCTCCTCTACCAAACGGAACGTTCAGCTGATCACACAGTATCTCATCAATAAATTCCGCCCCGTACCGGTAAATCTGGCGAACGGCGTCTTCATTGACAATACCAGCACCTGTCCGTTGAAAATCCTCTAAAAGACCGGCTTCCGTATCATCCTCGGCTTTGTAGATAATCCCACCCTGAGCATAAAATGAGGAAGATTCGGTGAACTGCTTTTCAGATGTGATCAGCGTAACCTGTAATCCTTCCCGGGCAGCCGCAAAAGCCGCCGAACAGCCGGCTAAGCCGGCTCCGATAACCAACACATCGGTTTCTATAATAGCATCTGCAGATTTCATATCTTTAATCCTAACATTCGGTTAACAGCCTTTAAGGCTTCTTTACAATACTTTTCCTCAACGACCACCTGGTTGATCAGATTACCCTGCACAAGTTGCTCCAATTGATAGCACAAATTTGCCGTTGTTATTTTCGCCATGGTCTCACAGAAAGGTTCGAACGACTGCAAAATTTCGATATGTTTATCGGAATATTGATTTTTCAGACGGTTTACCAGGTTTTTTTCCGTAGCAACAGCCCAGCGTGTACCGGCAGGGCTCTCATCGATTACACGGATAATATAGGCGGTGCTGCCCATATAATCCGCCGTTTGAGCCAACTCAAAATTACATTCAGGATGAATGATAACATTTATGGCGGGGTCTTTTTTGCACAGGTTTTCTATATAGGCGGCGTTAAATTCCTGATGGACACAGCAATATCCGTCCCACAGGATGATTTTGGCTTTCCGGATATTTTCCGGGGTGTTGCCTCCGAGCGGTTTTTCCGGCTCCCAGACAACCATCTCATCCAAAGGTATTCCCATTTTAAAAGCCGTATTACGTCCCAAATGCTGATCGGGAAAAAAGAATAACTTTTCGCCCCGTTCCAAAGCCCATTCAATTGCCGCTTCGGCGTTGGAAGATGTACATACCAAACCGCCGTTTCTTCCGCAAAAGGCTTTTAAATCGGCACCTGAGTTTACATAAGTGATCGGAGTTACCCGGAAAGCACCTAAAGCGCGAATGGCTTGCCAGGCATCCTCAACCTGATCTATTTCGGCACAATCCGCTAGAGAACAGCCGGCGGTGACATCGGGAATAAAGACTTTTTGATTGGGGGAAGTCAGAATATCCGCCGTTTCCGCCATGAAGTGAACACCACAAAATACAATATATTCCGCATCGGTTTGAGCCGCCGCTTTGGCAAGCCCAAAGGAATCACCGCGATGATCGGCATACCGAATAACCTCATCGGATTGATAGTGATGTCCCAAAATTAACAGTTTAGCGCCTAACCGACTTTTGGCAGCTCTGATTCGGGCATCCAATTCTTCTATCGATAAATTTTGCATTGCATCCGGAGGAAATGATATATTTTTATTCATTACAATTTCCTGTTTAATTTCCGCCTTGGCGGGATTGATCGTTTTCGTTAAGATGTTTCCGCCGGCGCTCTTCGCGATGGACTGTATTGATTTCCCAATGATCGTCTTCAACGGGGTAATATTTAAAAAATTCCTTTTCCCATTGCGAAAAGCCTCCTGCTTTGATTGCCTCTCGCGCCTTTGAAATAACTTCAAGAAAGAAGTGAATATTATGAAGTGTGTTCAGACGCAGCCCGGTCATTTCACCGTTCATATATAAGTGCCTGAGATAGGCTTTTGAAAAATTGCGGCAGGTATAGCAATTACAGGATTCATCAGGCGGCGCGAAATCCATCCGGTATTGCGCCTGTTTCAGGACTATCCGACCATTCCAGGTATAAAGCGTGCCGTTGCGGGCATTGCGGGTAGGCAGCACACAGTCAAACATATCAATTCCCTGCTCGATACCCTGTATAATATCTTCCGGCTTGCCCACTCCCATCAAATAGTGGGGTTTGTTCTCCGGTAATAAGGGACTAATCGTTGACAATAGTTCAAACATTTTCGCTTTAGGTTCACCTACTGCCAAACCACCGATAGCATACCCGTCAAATTCCAGATTAGTCAGCACTTCTACGCTTTTCGCTCGCAAATCGGAATAAATACTGCCCTGGACAATCCCGAATAAAAATTGCTGATGCCCATAGTGCGGTTTAAGTTTATCAAAATGTTCTTTTGAACGTAGTTCCCAACGATGAGTCCGCTCTAAGGATTTTGCCGCGTACTCATAATCACAGGGATAAGGTGTACATTCGTCGAAAGCCATCATAATATCGGAGCCGAGACTATTCTGAATTTCCATGGATATTTCAGGAGAAAGGGTATGTTGGGAACCGTCGATATGAGAACGAAAGGTAATATCATCTTCCGTCATTTTCCCGAGATGCGCCAAACTGAACACCTGAAATCCGCCGCTATCGGTCAGCATGGGTTTATTCCAGCTGCTGAACCGGTGTAATCCGCCGCCTTTCTCGATAATCTCAAGGCCGGGACGCAAATAGAGGTGATAAGTGTTGCCAAGAATGATCTGAACCTGACAGTCATCCAGTTCAGCCGGCGTCAGGGTTTTGACCACTCCGTGAGTTCCTACCGGCATAAAAATCGGCGTTTCAACGGTTCCATGATCAGTCTCAAAACGGCAGACTCGAGCCAGAGAACCCGAATCTTTTGCCAAAACAGCAAATTTCATTCTACCGTGTGTCTTTATCGAATTTTGCATAGAATTCAGTAGCCTTAAAATATCTTATCAAATAGTTGATTAATAGAATCGACCCCCATCACCTCATCGCTTTGAAAACCTTTTAATTGCTTCAGGTTTGCCCGGGGAATATAAACAGGCTTGAATCCAAATTTCAGGGCTTCTTTAACCCGTTGTTCAATCAGCGGCACAGACCGAATTTCGCCAACCAACCCTACTTCACCAATGAATACACTGCCCGGATCCAGCGGAATATCCTTGAAGCTGGAAGCCATTGCTACCAGTACAGCCAGATTGATGGCTGTTTCATCAATTCGCAAGCCGCCGACAAGATTAACAAAAATGTCCTGAAGCCTCAGCGGTAAGCCCGAGCGTTTTTCGAGAACCGCAATCAGCATCGCCAACCGCCGGTGATCGATACCATTGGCGGTTCGCTGTGGATTTCCGTAAGATGTTTGAGTTACCAACGCCTGAACTTCGATTAAAAAGGGACGGGTCCCTTCCATACTAACCGCCACCGCCGAACCGGCGACATGTTTTTTCCGTTCAGACAGAAAAAATTCAGAGGGGTTTTCTACCGGGATTAAGCCGTTATCTTTCATAGTAAACAGCCCGACCTCGTTGGTCGAGCCGAAGCGGTTTTTCATGGACCTGAGGGTCCGGTAAAAATTATGTTTTCCGCCTTCAAGGTACAATACCGTATCTACGAGATGCTCCAATACCTTGGGACCGGCGATCATGCCGTCTTTCGTAATATGTCCGATAAACACGGCAATAAACCCCATCTCTTTGGCTTTTTTCAGAATATTGCCGGCGCATTCACGCACCTGAGTTACGCTCCCCGGCACATTATCATAGGCATTAGAGTAAATAGTCTGAATTGAATCAATCACGACCATCGTCGGTTTTTGTTTATCAAGATGATATAAAATATTTTCAAGATTGTTTTCGCAGGCGACCAGAATTCGGGAATCACTTATTCCCATCCGGTTCGATCGCAGGGCAATCTGTTCTTCCGATTCTTCCCCGGAAAAATAGAGCAGGCGTTCTCCTTTTAGATGAGCAAGCACCTGCAGAATTATGGTGGATTTGCCGATCCCCGGCTCACCGGCGAGGAGCACGACCATCCCTTCAACAAATCCGCCTCCAAGAACCCGGTCAAATTCCTCTATCTCCGTACCCATGCGCTTAGCGGAATAAGAAATTGGTCGATCGAGAGGTTGGAGTTTGCGCTGAACCGAAGGGATTGCTTTTGAGGCTTTTTTTGAAATTATTTCCTCGACCATCCCATTCCAGGCGCCACATTCAGGACAACGTCCGGTCCATTTCGGTTGCGATGCGCCGCATTCATTGCAGGTAAAAACTGTTTTGATTTTATTTATCATAGATTTTTATCAATTATGAGCTTTGCACTGTTTTAAATAGACGGCATATTTCCTGAAATCATATAGAAACAGTCCGGCGAAAATTAAACCGATTCCGAAAATCTCCTGAAAAGTAACGGCTTCATGTAAAAATATCGCACCGACCAATGTTGCTATAACGGGAGTTATGAAACTAACAAAAGACAGCTTTACAACTTCCATGTGATGCATCAGCGAGTAATAGATGTAAAACGTAACAGCCGAACCGAAAATCCCTAAATATGCCGCTGCGCCGATATTCCGAGACGACCATGACATGAGCCCAAACTCTCCGGCAATCAGCGCTCCGAAAGTATGAATAACAGCGCCGATTATAAGCGACATCGTGGTTAAGACTATTGAATCATATTTATGCTTCTTTGTTTTTACGTAAACCGTCGGATATGACGCCAGGACGACACCCAGCAACACTACAATACAACCGAACAGCACCTTACGGTTAATAACCAATACCTGGTCGGACAATATCATGACCACACCCAAAGTGGCTGCCAGAATAGAAAATAGCCGCTGGAAGTTCAAGCGCTCAGCAGAAACCATAAAATGGGCAAATATTCCAATAAACAACGGAAAAGTTGCCCACAAAATCGATGAAAGACTACTGGGAATAAATTGCATTGCCCAATAGGTGCAGAGATAGCTAAGTCCCATACTGTAAAAACCGACAACCCAGTACATTTTCAGAGATTCTCTGTCCAAAGGAATTTTCCGCCCGGTCAATAGAACAGAGATAATCAGTATAGCGATTGCGAACCAGTACCGCAAAGCCAAACCGACCATCGGCGGTGTGCTCGCCGAACCGATCTTAATCGCGGCAAATGTAGTTCCCCAGATCAAACACAGCGCTAAATATTGAAGATATTTTATCACACTTTACTCATACAGATAATAAAGATTCCCAACGACAACTGTTAACTTACTGAAATAGTCGGTTTTTTGGTATTAAAATTGACGGTTTCGTAAAAAGACCCGAAGTTGTCATTCTGAGGCAGCCCCGACGAGTCGGGGAAGAATCTCGTCGATAATTGGCTAAGATTCTTCATTCGTACCTTCCCGACGGGTCGGGACAGGCTATTCAGAATGACATGATTTGTACTTTTTACGATACCATCAAAATTCGTAACCGTTAACAAGTATAAGTAGGGAAAAAAGAGAGAAATTTGATAATTGTACTTCTGTTGTGAAATATCTTTACTATTTAACAGGGTAAACATCTATACAACAACCAATCCCGAATTAACCGGGATCAATTTCTCTATTTCTTCTTTTCCCATTTTTCCTTATTTCCCCTTTTCTCTTATCTAACCCGTTAGATAATTGTTCTTTGTCTCTTACTGCACTCAAATTTCTTTTGCTCAACTGATTAATACTTTTCTCATTATCACTGATTCTATATCTAACGGGTTTTACACTTACTAAAATTCCTTATATATACCATCTTATCGGTAAATAATTTTAAAAATCCAGCCCAAGTGAGAAATACCACTGCGGTTTTGCTACGGTTACAAAATCCCATCGCCAGGCACAATCGATCTTCAGTAGGAAATACCCCAGGAAAATCCGGGTGCCTACACCAAAACCGGAAACCAAATCATCCATATATGTCCCCGTATATTTATCATAACCAAAAGGATGAAACTTACCCTGATCCCATGCAGCGCCCATATCAAAGAAGGTAATCCCCTGAATACCGCCCATCGTCATCGGTAGAGGCCATCCAAGGGCTAAATATTTAATAAAGGGATATCTGAATTCGAAATTAGAAATAAAGTAACGATTCCCCTCCCTTTCATAGTAGCGTGCGCCCCGCAAAGGCGTTATAAAATCTGAAAAATAGATGTCTTCCACATTGCCAAAATCGTGCCTCCTTTTATATTTCTGATTGAGCCAGTTGGATTCACCGCCGAGAAAAAAACGCTGGGCGTTTTTCCCCTCGCTCAGCCCGGCTGACAATCTCAAGGCAAAAGAGTATTCCCGGTTCAATCTAAAATAGCGGCGAAAATCGAATTTAATTGTCTGAAATTCAAAATCGTTGCCACTGTACCGGGGACTCATGGTAAAGTCTATTCTGCCCCTCCATCCGTCCACCGGATAAAAATAACCCCATAAAGTGTTATCTATAACAAATGCCGCTCTTGGTAACAACGTATTGATATTTACGGAAAGAGAATCGATTGTTCGACCACTCAACAGATCTACCAATTCCTGAGAAACATTATAAGAGGTAAGCCCAAACTCCAGGCGGGAAAATTTAGAAAATGGGTGTGAAGCGGAAAAATCGGCGCCGTAGTTTCTTAAACGCCACATATAATACATATTTATCGGCCAAAAATTTGCCGAATGAAAACCCACTACGGTGTAATTTGTACGGCTTTTCAAATACTGATAAGCGAGATAGTAATCGCTGTTCTCCAGGTCAATATACATCTCTGTTCCAAATGTGAAACGATGATCACCCAACACATCGCTGAAGGCGAAAACCGTTACCCCCTGAAATCCCCAGAAAGTATTATAGCCCGCCTGACTTTCGACTAAATCCAGCGTAAATTTAGTCTTATAGGGATTTACAATATAGCTACCGGCATCATCTTTATAGCTGACCGTATCCAGAGGCGCTTCCACGGTATCCCGTAATGAAGATTTCTGAAATTGATTATAGTTCGGAGCAAATATATAGTTTGTATAAGACTGCTGATCATCAACTTTATGAGTATATGACAACTGTACATCTTCCGGAGATGGTATATCAAAGCGAACATAATCTTCAGGGTTTTCCCAAATTTTCGCCAAACTATTGGCAAATATGGTGGGTTTAACTGTTTCCGGTTCATCTGTCAATTCTAAAGGATTATTCAGCATAAATATGTCCCACCCATATTTGGAGTAACCGGCAAATACTAATCTGGTATCATCCAGCGACAGGCTCGGTTGAAATACTCCGGTCAAGACATTGGTAACGGCGATAGTCTCCCCCGAATCCACATCGAGGACATAGAGATTTGAGATACCCTGAGCATCCGATGTATATATAATCTTATTCTGAGTATGCGCCCAGGTCGGACAGTTTTCATTCCAGGGAGTTTCCGTTAATTGAGTAATTTTCTCAGTCTCCAAATCGTAAACATAAAGATCGGTTTGATTGTACGGCGATGTTGACCAGTTTGTGAAGTCAACAGTTTTTATATCGGTTTCATTGAGATTGCGTTGCGAGACAAATACAATCTTTTTACTATCGGGCGACCAGCTCGGTTCAAAATCCGAAGCCTGGTCGTTGGTCAAACGCGTTAATAGTTTCTTTTTCAGATGAAACATGTACAGGTCCGTGCGATCATTGCTCAGACCGATAAAGGCTATTTGCTTGCCATCGGGCGACCAAGCGGCGGAGAACAGTTCATCTATTTCATCAAAGGAGTATTTTTTGCGCTTCTTCGTTTTTGTATCAACAATGATTAAAGCGTCTTTTGCACCACTTTTTACCGCCAGCACAATCTTCTTTCCATTGGGTGACCAACTCAGGCGCGGATTTAGCCATTTTAATTCTTCAAGGTCGGGAGTTCGTTGTCCACTAACCAGTTTATCAAGCACTTTTCCATCGGAAGCGGAGATCAGATAAATATCGGCGTAGCCCTTGCGGTCGGACATTAAAGCAATTCGGGTTCCGTCAGGATTTATAGCAGGTCCGGTATTGAAGTAGTTTTTCAATTTTTTATGATCGGTCAATCGTATGGCAATATCATCCAATTCATCCCGATCGGCAATATCGGGCCAGTATTCGGTACGCACCCACTTATGCCAGGCTTCCGACAATTCTTCCATTTTCATTCCGATGGAGACTTCAAAGCCTTTTTCCGCACTGGAACGCCCCTTCATGCGCGCCCAAATCTCACCAATTTTCTGATCACCATATTTTTCCGCCAGGAAGCGATACACCGATTGACCACCCTTATAAGCCAGATAATAATCCAGCTGTTCCACATTTGGAATATTACTATTCGTAGCAATGTCCCGCATGATCATATCCGCTTTGGTGTCCCAACCCGTGGATATATATTCGGCAAGTCCCTCGTTCATCCAGAGAGGAATTCGCAATCGCACCCGTCCCGACACGACGCTTTGGATATTTCCGCCATAAATCATATCATTGACGACCACATGAACCAGTTCATGCCGGATCAAATGCCGAAATTCACTATTATCCCCATCATATGCTACAACCGCCCTGTTTTTAAACAACTCCGTAAATCCTTCAATACCCTCAGACATATAGCTCAGTGTTACGTTGGTTTGCTGAAAGCTACTGTGTGAGTTGTAAACTATCAAAGATACCCGTTTCCGCATGCGCCAGTTTAACACGCTTGAAATTTCACGCACAGCCTGTTCCGCAATCGGCGCGGCGAATTTTGCTAATTCCTCGCCGTTATTGTGAAAATAAATATCAAAATGCTCCGTCTGGATGAAAGACCAGGAATATTTATCATACTGGACCTTGTTCTTGCCAAACTGGGCATAAAGCGGAACCGTCAATAAATAAATAGAAAGTAGAAAAATGGTTGTAAATTGTTTCATCGCTTTTTTATTCTCATTTTAATCTATAAAACGTAGCCGTTTACGGCTTGAAATTTGAAATAAGTTTTCGTAAAAAGACCCGAATCTGTCATTCTGAGACAACCCCGACGAGTCGGGGAAGAATCTCGTCGATAATTGCCTAAGATTCTTCATTCGTACCTTCCCGATGGGTCGGGACAGGCTATTCAGAATGACATGATCTGTACTTTTTACGACTCCAACAAGTATTATCATATTTTTGCTTCGTAAACTCTTTTCATTTTTTCCAATTTCTAATTCCCGATTTCAGTGTTCTGTGAACACTTACTATCAAACCTGTCAATATTTTTCCATTTCGATCAATTATTTAGACAAATTTGATCTCTAAAAGATACATCTATCACTTAATAAATACAACTTTTTCCCCGATATTAATTGCATCTGTCTCTAAACGGATAACATATACCCCGGAAGGTAAATTTTGCGGCTGCCAGGTTTTCCGGTGATAGCCCGTCCGGAAATCGCCCTGCTCAATTACATCGACTACCCTGCCGCTGACGTCATAAACTTTAATTGCACCATTTATGTTATAAGGTAAATATATCCTGAAATTCGTGGTGCCGTTAAAGGGGTTTGGATAGGGATCGGTTAACAGAAAGGAATCCGGAATATATCCGAGATCGGGATCAATCATTGAATAAACCACCGATTTGAGAACCCAGCCGCCGGGATCAATTTCAATATTCGTCGGCATATCATCAAATTGCATTACAAACTGCTGGGTAAAAAGAGAATCCCAAACAGTGAACAAAGTATCCCCTTCGGAAAATTCCACCCTGATATCAAGCGGCATTTTAAAAAGATTTTGCGGATATTGGGTCTGATCAATATTCAAAGTTACCCGCCAGTCATTTCCCCCTACCATTCCACGGCTCCAGCTAACCGTATATTCCGGTTGACCGATTTGATAGATCCACTGCTCAAAAAACCAATCCAGGTCAATCCCGCTGACCGCTTCACAAATATTCTGAAAATCTTCCGTTATTACGACATCCATATAAAATGCATCACGATATGCCGGAAAAATATCCCAAAAAATCTCTTCGCCAACAATATGCCTCAACATGTGCAGAACCCAGGCCCCTTTATCATAAACCAGCCGGTTAAAAATCGAGGAAACACTTGTTGTATCGGTAATATATAGCGGGCTATTTTGCCAGATTTCCGGTCGGTTTATATCATTCATGTACTTTTTCAAAGCTACGGCACCGCCCTTATGTTCTTTCCATAACGCTTCGGCATAGCGGGCAAATCCCTCGTTCAGCCAGATGTTTTTCCAGTTTGCGCAGGTAATCATATCGCCCCACCACTGGTGAGCCAGCTCGTGACAAATTAATAATTCACCGAATCCCCCCAGACTGGTACAGGTCTGATGCTCCATACCGCCGCCCCAGGAAAACTGGGCATGACCGTACTTTTCCTTTATAAACGGATATTCACCCCAGAGACCGGCAAAAAATGCAATCATTTCCGTTGTCAGCGGTAAGTTGCCGGTTTGACTTTCTTTCTCGGGATAATACCAGTGATTAACCGTCATTTGCGTCCCGTCAAGACCGGTATAGCAGTATTCCTGCTCTTTATAATTGGAAACTGCCAGAGAGATTAAATACACGGCAATGGGGTATCGTTCCCGCCACGAATAAGTCGCAGTACCATCGGAATTATCAGTCAGCGATTCAAGAGTACCGTTTGATATGGCAATTAAGGTATCCGGTACGGTAATGGATATATCGGCGGAATCGGCTTTATCGCCTGGCAGGTCCTTACACGGAAACCAGCTATGCGCATAATAGGGTTCACTCAGGGTAGATACTATGGGAACGCCATTATGGTAATCGAAAGAAAAACCCTGAAACCCACCTTCCGGGGGATGTCCATTGTAGGCTATTTGAATCTCGAAAACCACCCCACTGTCAACGGGAGTACTAAGATAAACGGTAAGATTATCGTCGGATTGCTGATACGACTGACCGTCCTTTCCAACACTATCAACCAGCATCGAAGAGACAAAATCCAGAAAAATATACCGTAGGTTATTGACTTTCGATGTTCCTCTGATCGTTGTAGTCCCATAAATTATTTCATTAGGAATGTCAATCGTTAGAGCAAGTCCATAATATCCGATATCGTAGTCGGAGCGATTACCAAGCGCCATCTCTTTAGCCATACGACGGCGGTCTTTCAGAAAATGCCGTTTAAGTTCGATCTCCTTATCCACCCAGTCCGGATCGGATTGGGCAAAAACCCGGAGCGAAATTGCAAAAAGAAGGGCTGGTATAAAGTATCTTTTTCTCATCGGTACACTCAACTAAAATTAAGCAAAAGTGCGCCATTATCCACTGAAAAATATCTTTTAAAATTCGTTCTTCTAATAAATTTCAAATTTTCGTACATTTTAAGCAGTTTAATCATATTTGGAGTATTAACATTATGGCTCATATAATTGTTCCTGAAGCAGAAGCAATCTTAGATAAAGAATTTAAAGTTCTGGACAAAGGATTTGTCCGTCTAATTGACTATCTTGGCGGCGACAAACGAATCGTGCAGGCAGCCCGTGTCAGCTATGGTCGGGGGACCAAAACCATCCGGGAGGACAAAGGGCTGATTGACTATTTGCTCAGCCATCAGCACACCTCCCCTTTTGAGCAGGTTATTTTAACCTTCCATTGTAAAATGCCAATTTTTATCGCCCGCCAATGGGTCCGCCACCGGACCGCCCGAATCAATGAAATTTCCGGGCGTTACAGCGTAATGGCAGATGAATTTTATGTACCTGCTCCCGATCAGGTTAAATATCAGAGCAAATCCAACCGTCAGGGGCGCGCCGAAGAAGATGTGCCGACGGAACTGCGCCAAAAGGTGCTGGACATTTTAACCGAGGACCAAAAAAGCTCTTATAAACATTATGCAAAATTGATCGACGACGGTATCGCCCGGGAACTGGCCCGGATAAATCTACCGTTGTCATTATATACGCAATGGTATTGGCAGATTGACCTGAGCAACCTTTTCCACTTTTTAAAATTACGATTGGATTACCATGCTCAATGGGAAATCCGGCAATATGGAAAAGTCATAGCCGAAATCACTAAGAAGGTTGCGCCACTGGCATATGAAGCTTTTGAAACTCACGTCTTAAATGCCGTTACTTTCTCGGGAAGAGAAATCCAGGCGCTGGCTCTCCAATTACAAGGCAAAACGCATGAATTAAAGGGTATTAATAAAACAGAGTTTGAAGCAAAGGTGCAGCGGATTTCAGCGACCAATAAAACGGTTTTATAAGTCTAATTTAATTTACTCATTTATCTTCATTTTCATACTGATGAATCTTGTTCCTTAATGTACGCACGCTAATATCTAATATGCTGGCAGCCTGAGTACGATTATTATTAGTGCTTTTTAAAGTATTAAAAATCAATCTTTTTTCCATTTCCGCAATAGACATTAAGGTTTTATCGAAGCTATTACTATCGACGGAATCCAGATCTTGTTCTATAGAAAAATACTCAAGTGTAAGGATTTCATCCTTACCGGAATATATTATCGCCCTTTCCACTAAATTTTCCAGTTGGCGAACATTTCCCACCCAATCGCGCCGCATCAAAGTCTCAAGCGCCTTTTTATCGACTTCTTTTTTACTAAAATGGTATTTTTCACGAAATTTTTCAATAAAATAAGTTATCAATACCGGGATATCCTCTTTCCTATGCCTGAGAGGCGCCACTTTAATAGGAAAAACATTCAATCTAAAAAAGAGATCCGATCTGAATTTTTCTTCCCTGATCATTTTTTTTATATCCCTGTTGGTCGTAGCAATTATCCGGACGTCAACAGGAATTTCCTTAACGCTACCCACTCTTGTGATCTTACCTTCTTGCAATACACGTAACAATTTTGCCTGCATGGAAATAGGCATTTCGCTGATCTCGTCAAGCAGAAATGTGCCGCCGTTTGCTTCTTCAAAAAAACCTTTACAGGTCTTAATCGCATTGGTAAAAGAACCCTTCTCGTGTCCAAATAGAGTGCTTTCAAATAATGTCTCGGGAATAGCAGAACAATTAACCTTGATGAAAGGGCCCTCACTTCGTTCGCTATTATTGTGAATTGCCTCTGCAATGAGTTCTTTTCCCGTTCCACTTTCGCCCTGTATAAATACCGGCGCATCACTTCTCGCTACCATATCGATCTGTTGAAAGACCTGTTGTATAGCCTTACTCTTACCTGCCAGTTTATTGAATCTTTCATTATATGACAGTCTGCTTTTCAGTATTTTATTTTCCGCTTTTAGATTTTCATACTCAAAAAAACGGTTTACCCGCGATTCAATATGAGACAATGAAAAGGGTTTTGTAATAAAATCAAAGGCTCCTTTATGTAGAGCCTCAACGGCTGTTTTAATGGTACCATAAGCAGTAATAATCAAAAAGCCTATCTCGGAATCACTTTTTTTGACAAATTCCATCAACTCAATACCGTTCATGCCATTCATCATTAAATCTGTTATCACAAGATCGAATTTTTCTGTTTTCAAAGCCTTTATGGCATGTGCAGCAGATTCAACAGACCTTGCTTCATAGCCATTTTTATTGAAGTGCTCCTCTAAAATTGTTCGGATGCTGTAATCATCATCAACAACCAGTAATCGTTTCATAAGGTCCCTTTTTACTTCACTTTTAAAATAGAAGTGATTGTAAAATTATTTTCAAATATTCAGGTATTTTGCTATAAAATTTAACATTAACAAATCCCCTGTCCAACATATTTCCGAGTAAGCAATTAAAACGAATTATTTGACACTTAATTTTTCCGAGGTCCGGAGTCTTCTTCTCTTTTAGACACATTTTGATGCAGATATCTTTGATAAGAGCGCAGAGCTACGTCCTTGTTGATTTGCCTGCTATTATATTTATCCGATTTTACATTAATTCCGCTTTCAGCCGGCATTAAATTTTCAAGTATTCCTTTTAAACGTTTATTCTCCTCTTTGAGTTTTTCGATAATCTCCAAATTGCTTTGATTTTCATGCTTCAATTGAAGCTCTTTTCCTGCTCTTTCTATGATTGCAACCACCTGCATAATCTTAAAAGGTTTTATCAAATAATCATAAGCATGATGCCGCAAAGCCTCAATCGAGCTTTCAATTCCCGGATAACCCGTAATAAAAACAACAATAACTCCGGGATTATTTTTTCTAATTTCATCACTGAGATCGATCCCATTCCTGTCCGGTAAACAGATATCGATTAAGGCAAATTGGATTTTCTTATTATTGGCAATATTAATTGCTTCGACGGCATTTTTAGCCATTAAAATCGTATATCCATATTCCCTTAAGCCTATATCGAGAACTCGCAGAATCGACTCGTTGTCATCAACAACCAATATAGTTCTATTCCCGGCCTCCTCGACACCGCCTAACATATAAATTGTTTTCCCCTTAATACATATTTAATTAAATAAGGCATTATTCAAACCACTTACGATACGCTCCGTAGAGTTTGCATCATGGGGATAGGTCATAATAGCATATTTGACTGATAGAACCGGCTTGCTGTTTTCATCAGAAAACAGCTCTTCGATCTTTGTCCTGATGTTGGCACAAGAAAATTCAATGGTCACTGGATTACCACCGAATACTACAACCAATGTTGAATCCACATTCTGCCAAATAACCTCGGAAGCCGATTCAAATTCCGTCTCAACAATTTTCTTATAGGATCCACTCAGATTTTCCGGTGTTGGAATATTCTCAGCTTCAAAACTATAAATCAGCCGGAGTGATACAAAGGAAACCGAATTTCGCATTTTTTCCGCATACACTATTTTTTCACTGATTATGTTACTAATAGCCAGTTGATAAGAATTACCTGACAGTCGCAGTTTCTCATTGTATTGTTTGGCAGATTGGAAAATCGGCGCAATTTGAGTCGCCATAATATTCAGTAACTTTATTTCATCGTCTTTGGAAAAAACCTCTTCCTGAATTTTAAAGACGCCCACAAATCCGAGTAAATTCCCAAGATACCGTACAGGAGCCAACACACATTGGTTTATCCGATCACCCCCTTCCAGACTATTACCGTCAATTATTATTCCCTTTTCAATATCAAAAATAGTTGTTGTTTCCAGGGATGATATTTTCACATTACTTATATTGCTCTTACTCTGAAATGTAAATTGTTCCACAAATCGATCGGAAAGTCCTATCTGTTTTTCTATTCTGAAAGTATCGGAAGAATCATCATATAGAAATATGCCCGCTTTTTCAATTTTCATGCCCTCTGTAAGAGTATCCAAAATCATCTCAATTACCATGGTAAAATCGGATACCTGATATAAAATGGTACTTATATCGTACAACATTGTGATATTGGACAACATCATTTGAATTTTTTTATTTAAAGCGGCATTTTTTCGTTTTAGACAAATTATTTCAGATGCTCTGTTCAGGATAATTTGAACTTCCTGATATTTAAACGGCTTACGAATATAATCATAAACTCCATACTGTATTGCTTCAATAGCCGAATCTATCGTAGCAAAGCCGGTCATGATGACTATTTTTGTATCAGCATCTTTGTCTTTTGCAGCTTTGACGATGTCCATTCCCGAAATAACCGGCATTTTTAAATCTGTGAGAATAATATCGTATGTTTTTCGGTTTATGTATTCTAAAGCTTTTTTTGAATCCGATAATCCTGTAACATTATATCCATACTCGGTCAGAAAAAACGAGAGTTGGTCTACGATAGTCTGCTCATCATCTATTATTAATACCGACATCTTATCCGATTTCATTCTATCTGTCCTCTTGTTTCAAGCATTTTTTCAATCAAGATATCTTCATCTTTTATATATATTTCAACTCCTTGAAATGTATTCTCAGTATAATATTGCGCATGACCAATGGCTATAGCCACTCCCTTGTGCAACGTATCCATAACTTTTATAGACTTTTTTTGAGCATGACTGTTTTTTAAAATTTTTGGCTCTGTTTTCGTATCCTTCAGTTTTTTTATCTGTAACTTCAGATTATTAATTTCTTCTTCGGTTTTTTTTAATTCCTTTTCCTTTTCCGATGAAAATGAGGTAACCCGTTCACGTAAAAGATTCAGAAATAACAGTCGTTTATCTGCCAATAAAAGCCTTGATTCAAGCGCTTCGATCTCTTTGATATCCGATTCTTTCAATCCTGACTCGCAATGGTTATCCCCACCGATTCCAATCTCTGTGGAGATATTGTTTTTTGAGCCAACTTCACGCGCCTCAATTCCCCGCTCTCCAAAAGTTTTCCCTCCACGAATCAGCCCTTCATTCTGCAGGAGAACAACTTTCCCGCCGGAAAAAGTATTACTGTTGATTAAATAGTGATTGACAACAACATCTTTCTGCACGCTAACGGTTGCATCTTGAATAAATCCGGATCGAAGCTCCCCGCTTGCCAATATTTTCGCCCGCCCTTTTCCGAGAATTCCCAATTGAACTACTATATCGCCCTTTTTAGAGTAGATATCCGCCGCGCCTACGTTTCCCTTGATGAATATTGAATCCGTCGCTTCAACTCTAAAGCCCGAGCGAACATCGCCATCGATCAATATCTTCCCATTAAATTTCACATTACCTGTTTTAAAATCAACATTTCCCTTGATGTGATAAACGTTATCAACATTTACCTTGCCGTTTTTAAAAAAAACATATCCATCAATTTGGGAAAAAAGTGTCAAACCATTATCAGAAACTCCGGTATTTTTACCGATTGGGAGAATAATATCCTTACCGGTTGCATAAATTGTTTCTCCTATCACATTTTTTCCATCAATTCCATTTGTAAGAGGCAGCTTCGATACGATATTCTGATTTTTTTTAACGGTTATAAGTTGTTTTATCTGTTTAAAGTCTGCTTTCCCTTGTGCTGTTATCACTGGTTTTGAGGAAGATATTAAATTCAAATACCAGACCAACTTTGCATTTTCACCCATAACCGGGGGCTTACCATGTGCAAAAGTCACCTCAGTAACAGAACGGCGCTCGGAAACAATTTTTGCAATTATTTCCCTATTTATTCCATATATGACTCCAGCCTTTCGGATAGACTCATTCACTTCATCAGCAGAAGGAAAATTTCCTTCATCCTCTGCGATGGAGATTGCCGCCGTTAATTTGTCTTCGGAAATGGTAATTTTAATATTTTTCATTTAAGCTGCTTAATATATTGAATATATTCCCCTTGATAATAATCATGAATCCAAAATATTTTATCATGATTCGCCGGTTTTCATATATTCAAATCGGGTTTCTGCTATTTTCCCACATGAACATTTATAAATAATTCCCACTATCTCTCCATTCTCAAGAATTGGTTCAATTGATCCATTACCCTTATCCTGAAAATCGGGATCTTCAACTTCAATTTTAACCGAAGACCGCATATTTATTGAATTACTTTTAATTATTGTCTGTTTTGAGGAATATTTAGGTTTTCTTCCCGCATCTTTTTCATTTAAGAAAGGTTGAAATTCTTTATCTGCTTTCATACTATCAACATTTCCTTTAATCGACAAATCCGTTTTAACATTTCATCAACTTGAAACTTTTATTTTATGAAAATAGTTTATCAATATCATCTTGAGAGATTTCATTTTCTCTTACAATATCAGAAACTTTTTTATTAAATTCATTTTTCTGCTTTTGAATTTTCTCGCCGTTACTTGCTTCTGTTATTGACTGAATTATCTTATTGCCAATACTCGTGTTGAGTTTTATGTGTTCAAATGATTTAAGCAACTCGCTAAACTTTTGATAAATTGCATTCAGGATTCTGTTGGCATGCTCCAATTTTTGAGAGGTTATATCCTGGAATTGAAGGGCATAAGTTATATCTATTATTTCACTCTGCATTTCATCTACAAGTTTTTTAGGGTCTCCATGAACTACCTGAGATATGCTTGTTAATTTATCTGATATACTGTCCAACTTGTCCAATATTTCATTCGTAGCCATCTCGGTAGTTTGTGACACATCCGCTATCCTATCAGTTGCATCCGGTATTTTATCGGCACTTACATGTAGCGAAATATTAGCATTAGTGATAAGTGGCATAATGTCCTTGATAAATACAAACAGATCCCCGAGAAAAGGAATAATTTCATCTCCAATTTTAAAAAACTCGCGTATTTCTTCAACTTTCTTTCGAATATCATCAATATTTTTTTCTTTCATTGTTTCCTCTTTAAACTTATGTATCATAATTTACTGATAACGTCATTTATCTTCCCTTTTAATATTTCCGGTGTAAATGGTTTAACCACATATCCGTTCACTCCCAATTTGACAGCGGTAATTACATCATCTTTCATACCTCTCGTTGTAATCATTAAAATTGGCAGTTTCTTATATTTCTCCTTACTCCTTAATTCTTTGACAAACTGTTCGCCATTCATTTCAGGCATATTCCAATCGGTTAATACTAGATCGAACTCCCGTTTTTCCATTTTCTCCAATGCGTCAAGACCATTCTCAGCCTCTGTAATATCATTGAATCCAATTTTCTTAAGCGCATTTAAAATAATTCGTCTCATAGTTAGTGAATCATCAACAAATATTACCTTTTTATCCAGCATTTTCTTCCTCTTTTATATTAAACCAAACTCTTTTCTTAAGTTTGCAATAGACCAACCATCTCCTTAATTGTCTTCAATTCATCTTCAATTCCAGATACAAAACTCTCAAAATCTACTTTGTCTAAACTCTCATATTCTTGTTGTAGAATCTTCCAGCCGGCTGCCTCTACGGGAATGGAAAAATCGCACTCCGATCCAAAATTTAAAGATCTGAAATTGCACACCAGGTCTGCCACCTGCGTTAAAGCTGCATACATCTTTAATTCATTATCGGAAACTTTCTCCGGATGATGATGATATCCGACAGCGCTTTTTATTTCTTCAGATATTTTCCATTTCTCGGCCATCCACCAGCCTACATCTGAATGAGTAACACCAAATATCTCTTTTTCCGCATCACAACTTGAACACTTATTATATTTTTCAAACTCAAGGGCTTCAATATAACCTTCCGGATCAATGCGGTAGAGAGCCAATTTTCCAATATCATGCAAGAGACCAAAAGTATAAATATTGCTTCTGGTAGAAATTCCCAATTCATCAACTATTAGTTGGGCAACATATCCACAAGCAACAGAATGTTTCCAAAATTGTTTCCAACTGATATGATAACCTCCAATATCATGGCTTAAATCTTTGATTACCGAAAAACTAATAGCAACGTTGCTCAGTTCCCGCATACCGATAACAATAATAGCGTGACGCAGAGACTTCACATCTCTTTTCAGACCGTAATAGGCGGAATTTGCGATTTTCAATACTTTCATCGCAAGGGGCGGGTCTTTTTCAATAATAGGTAATAATTGGTTTACCGAAAGATTGTCTTCATGTGAAGATCGGAGTATTTCTGTTGCAATGATTGGTAAAGTCGGTAAATTTGTTAAAGAAAAGACCTGTTCCCGATAATATTCAGGAGAACGATTTCCCCTCACTACCATCTATGGCTCCATCTCTATCATAATTGTTTTTTTGACAAATATTATGCCAAATTTGTGATTAAAAAGTTCAGCATCTATCATATCTTATAGATAACCACATAATTTATAAATTTTAACATATCAGCCTACACAAAGAAGGGGAATATTTTGCCGTCCCGGAAATATTTTCTTTCATCACAACGGCAAATATACCCTCAGAACTCCTGACTTATCGCAGATTATTCTGTCTCTAATTTTTGCAATAATAATCGATGCAGCATAATCTAAAAATCTATCAGATAATCCTTCAGAATTCACAGCATACATCCTTATTTTGCAATT
>JAGHBC010000051.1 GCA_021161185.1 Fidelibacterota bacterium | reverse complement strand
TCGGCAACTGTATTATGGGGAGAAGCATTCCAATTTATGCCTATGTCGGTATTATAGACGACATTACCGGTAATAGATTTCATTTCGAGGGCTTTATAAATATAAATGCCGTCATCCCAACCGTCATGAACTGTATTGCTGTCAATGTGAGCTACAGTATATTGGCTGTTGCCGCTGAAATAAATTCCTCGGTCATCAAAGTTATAAATCAGGTTATTCGAAATTTTATCTGTGTTAATATACTTGATGTAAATTCCATGTTTATCCCAGATTTCATAGACTTCATTATGCTCCACCGCACCTAGTGATTTACTTGTTTTACTACCGTATACATAAATTCCGTAATATTTTGTCTTGTAAATCGTGTTATGGCTGATTTCTCCGCAACTGGATTTATAAATAAAGATGTTCGAATTATTCCAGTTTTCATGTACCCGGTTGTAGGCGATTATATCGCATCGGTCAACGTATCTTAGATAGATACCGAGATTGTTATTTCCCTTTATATCGTTGTTCCATATTGAATCAATTTCGGTTTTATAAACATAAACTCCCGTAGATGCATCTGAGATAGCGCTGTTTTTTAACACGAAATTTATATGGTTATATGATTCGTAAACGCCAATACCGGCAACGGAGCCGCCTTTTACAATATTGGAGTTAATGGTCAGTTCTCCCTGGGACTGTTTACAGTAAATTCCATATTTTGTATTCCAGTACATTTCACATTTTTTTAGAATAATATTAGCGGAGTTTTTAATATAAACACCGGAATATCTGCCATATCTGAAAACAATTCCCTGTCCTACAATATAACTTTTATTTTCAATGTGGAATATGTTATTCTTGTTCCCGTCTCCCACGTTAATATCTCCGGCGTCGCCGGTATGTTCACCGGTTTTGTCTCCATAGAAAACGATAGGACTGCCGGTGGAACCCGAACTGGCAACTTTCATCTGTTCCCAATAATTGCCGGCGCCGATAAAAACAGTATCACCGGGTGATAGAGCATATTGGGCGGCTTTAGTGACGGTTTTCCAGGCTGTGGATGGTGACAATCCATCGTTGCCATCATTACCGCTTTTTCGGACAAAGTAATTTGTTGCAAAGAGATTCACGGTTAAAAAGAGTGCCGCAATGATAATGACTGGAGTTTTGTATTTGGGAGCCATCTTGAATCTCCTTCTTATTTATTGGAAAATATTCAGCGCTTTATTCATTGAATCCATATTAAAAATATCATATATATTGCTAAAAATATCAAGAAATAAAAATATGGATTTGGCCATTGTTATTAACCCCCTTTGCAAAGTGACCTTTTAAACTAAAATTATTTATGTTGTCGATATAACCCGATGAATTACCGCCGGTAACAGTTAATTGATAGGATAAGTAAGGTTCCTTCTCGTTTAGAGTGGGCAATTTCGTAACCTGTTGTCTGTGGCCCGTAGTCAGTACAATAACCATAGCGTTTTTATAAGTCGTTATTTATTATACCATTTTTGAACTCAAAGAATCATTGCCTACGGATTACGGATTACAGACCACGGACCTATCCACTCGATTCAAGAAAGAGCCTATTTTTTTTCACTGAATTTGAGAAGGAACCATAAGTAATTTATCAAGCCGACCTATTGTTTTTTTTCAATATGACAACAAATGC
This sequence comes from Fidelibacterota bacterium, assembly GCA_021161185.1. Lineage (GTDB taxonomy): Bacteria > Fidelibacterota > UBA2242 > UBA2242 > UBA2242 > DPVY01. The sequence continues at coordinate 43,338 of JAGHBC010000051.1, read as the reverse complement.
CTATATTTAGCAGGTAAAAGTTAGGATCAATACATCAGATGTACAAATTAAAGGTAATATACGAGGATAATCACTTATTGGTGGCTTCTAAGCCACCGGGAATCCTGACACAAGGCGATATTACCGGAGATATTTCCTTGTTGGAAATTGCCAAAGAATATCTCAAGGAAAAATATGAAAAACCGGGTAATGTCTATCTCGGGTTAGTTCACCGCCTGGACCGACCGGCGTCGGGCATAGTGGTTTTTGCCCGGACTTCCAAAGCCGCGGCGCGGCTGTCGGAGCAATTCAAACAGAGGCAGACGCGCAAGATCTACTGGTGTCTGGTGAGCGGAGAAGTGCCGGAGAGGGGCGTTTGGAAAGACCGTATCGAACGCCAGGATGTTACCAGCTATATTGTGAAAGGGGACGCAAACGCTGAGTTGGGCTTCAAACGCCTCGCCTATAAAGATGATTTTTCATGGGTTGAAGTTGATTTGCGTACCGGTAAGCACCATCAAATCCGGGTCCAGTTTGCACACCGGGGATTTTCGGTTCTGGGGGATTTCCGATATGGATCAAAGCAAAAATTCCCCGACAAATCAATTGCTTTGCATGCCCGCTCAATAGGCATTATTCATCCCACACTTCGGGATGACAGAGTCTACATTTGCGATCCCGAACCCTGTTGGGATGATTACATCAAATACCATTGACCCGTAGCAGATAAAAAATGTTCAAAAACGCTATTCAGATTGCCGGCATAATCGATCAGGCAGAAGCCGATATGTTGATGCAGGAGGGCGTTGATTTCCTGGGGTTTCCACTGCGGTTGGCTGTTCATCCAGAGGATTTATCCGAAGCTGAAGCCGCCAAAATAATCCGAACAATCCAACCGCCTCACTATAGCGTATTGATTACTTATCTCGATAACGCCCGGATAATTATTGATTTTTGTAAACTCATGGGCGTATCTATCGTTCAGCTGCATGGGCCTGTGCCAATTCCGGAATTACAGAAAATAAAAACAGAAGTGCCGTCGCTAAAAATTGTCAAAAGTTTAATCGTGAGCGGGAATAATTCCGATAAACTGCTGTTAGATGTTGAAAAATATTCGGAATATGCAGACGCCTTCATTACCGACACTTTTGATCCTGAAACCGGAGCTTCGGGGGCTACCGGGAAGGTGCACGATTGGAATGTTAGCCGGCGTTTGGCGGAGGTATCACCAAAACCGGTTATCCTCGCCGGCGGGTTGACTCCTGAAAATATTCGCGAGGCAATTCTAACGGTTCATCCGGCAGGTGTGGATGTCCATACCGGTGTAGAAGACCACAAAGGAAGAAAGAATCCGGTAAAAGTGCGCAGATTTGTCGAAGAGGCGAAAATTGGATTCAAGATGTTGGCTGATACTGAACCTGTCGAAATTCCGATTAACGGCATTCTGGATCTGCACACTTTTCAGCCACGGGAGATAAAAGAGTTGGTGCCGGACTATTTGCAAGCCTGCCGCGAAAAGGGAATTTATCAAGTGCGGATTATTCACGGTAAGGGTTCCGGGACATTGCGCCGTACCGTCCGGGCGATTCTCTCCCGGCTTCCGGAAGTGGAATCTTTTCATACTGCCGGTGGAACGGGTGGCGGCTGGGGGGCTACAATTGCAGTATTAAAACATATTAGGGTATCCTGAAAAAGCCATTACTCACTAACAAGCGATATAGCGATATAACGATAGACTTGCAGTTTAAGAAACTCAGTTTTATTACGAATTCCAGCCAATTTTTCATTCAATAAAAAAGAGACAATAAAAGCCGCCGCAGTGCAGTGGCCATATTTATTGAGAAGATCGCCATGGCAACCCAATTCTCACTGGTTTGTTCTGTTTTGGTTATCAATTTTCCTAATCCCTAGCGAGCCTTTGCCGTTCCTATTTTGCTTTCCACTGCATTTCTTTCACCTTGCTCTAAAACTCTCAACCGTTCCATTTCACGAGTAACTGCATCTATTTCCTTGGGTAGTCGTCCCAATTTCTTCTCAGCTTCAACGGGAATCCCTGATGGGAAGAATCTAATTCCGTGCTCTTTTAGTCTCTTAATTTTCATATTCTTGTCTTTTTGGTTCTGCCTGTCCTGTGAAATGCGGAGCAAATTTCATGGGGGCGTGTCCAGGTTAGGTATTTACGATTTTCACGAGGACCACTCCTTCGTATCGTTAATTATGATCATATAGAATATCGTAAAGAATAGTTACAATCTCGCCTTTCCGGGGATTGAATACGTCTTCGAATAGTCCTTTTATTCAAATGCCATATTGTTATCCTTAACTGATTGTTAACTAAAAATTATGGTAGATCAAAGACTACATAACGGATTGACGATAACCCGCTAAAAACTCTCGGTGTGTTTTTGGTTGGGTTGATTGCCTTGATATGCAACACATACTTGATATATATTTTTAAGATTGGGAGAAATCGGAAAGGAGTTGTTTTATTTCTTCTTCTAATTTCAACATATCTTCTGTTGCCGTATTTCAAACAACTTCTGTATCAACACCAAAGTAATCATGAATTAATTTATCACGCATTCCCGCCATGAGGCGCCAAGGTATCCAGGGATAATTTTCTTTTACTTCTTTGGGGATTTTCTTTGAAGCTTCACCAATTATTTCTAATGCGCGAATTACGGCAAACTGTGTTTTTATATCTTTTTGAAATGCAGGAAAGTCTATATCTTTTAAGAAGGTTTTGATATTGATTATCGGTTCTAATATATCACTAATGTAATCGATTATTATTCTATCTTTTTCCTTCATATTATTGCTTGAGCTTCTGATAGTATTCTTTGACCTATATTTTGCTTCAACGAGTTTTTCATAACCAAATCGACTTTTACGTCGAGCAACTCGGATAAATGATATTCTAATTCCAAAAATTTAAATAATGATGGGGATTTAGTAAATGAAACTAGTATATCCACATCACTTTTAGCAGTTTGTTCATCTCTGACAAATGAACCAAATACTCCAAGAGTTGCCACATTATATTGCGACTTTAATATTGGCAATTCACTTTTCAAAATAGAAGTAATATTTTCAATTCGTTTTTTCATAACACAAAAATGCTAAAAATTATTGTGAATAGCAAATTTTACAAAGGTGCACAACGGCTATGGTAAAAAAATCAAACCCTGGTACAATCATTCTTTTTGGTCGTTATTGATGGCCTGGAAAAGCCAGTGGTAATGAGCCGCAGATATTTGTCTCATATAAAAGAAAATCTGTCAGGTCTTTACATTCTCAATCTCTCTATCTTTCATCATTGTATCCCGCTTCGGCGGGGCTTAATCCTAAATTTATTGGTGTTCACGCTCCCGCGTAGGAACGATTACACCTGTCAGGTTTAATCAATGAATCCTATTTGAAGGAAAAGAATCTAATAAACCTGACAGGTGTAGGTTTAATCAGACAATAAGTGTAAATCTCTATAAAAGCCGGTCATCTCCATTTGCCCGGTTATAGATATGGTAAAACTGAATTTTAATGAAAAGTGATAGAATAAATGAAAAACCTCCCCGGGATATGAGGAAGGCTTTATAGTAAATTGCCAGATGAGTGAATAGATTAATTCGAAATGCGAATACTCCCGAAAATAGCATCGCCCTTAATGGCAATGGTTGGACCGCCCTCCACACTGCTAGCGTGATTGTTGATGCTGCCGAGGATTTGCGAACCTTTCAGATTCACCGTGATATCGGGTGATACATATATCTCTATCGATCCGAATATGGCATCGGCGCTTAATTTACACCCTTCAGCGGCTATTTTGGCGTTCCTCAGATCCAGTTTGATACTGCCGAAAATGGCATTGATTTCACCGCCGCGGAATTTTTGGGATGTGACCTGTTTTTCAGTTCCGCTAAAGATAGCATCGAATTCGAGTGTGTCTTCTGTACCTTCCATAAAGTCCTTGGAACAGCCAACGTGGGAAGAACGCTTGAGAAGAATTCCTATTCCGATGATGATCAGGATCACCGGCCAGAGGCGTCCGATAAAGTGCCAACTGACGATGTGCAGCGTCGTAAGTTGTAAAATAATTCCCACAATTATGAGTGTCCAGCCACCTTTTGAATCTTTGCCGCTTAATTTCGTAATGCCAACAATAATCAGAATCACAGGCCACCAGCTGGATATCAGGCGACCGAAACGGATAATGTGAAATGTATCGCTCAGAAAAATGACGCCGAGAATGATCAGTGCCAGCCCGATCCAAAAATTGCTCGATTTGCGATGTGAATCATTGGACATTGTTGATATCTTTCGTTACCTGTTGTTTTCAATTACAATTCGAATATACAAGTTTTTCAGAGGATACAAAAAAACTTTTCTAATAGCGGTTTTAAATATTAATTTTGAAACATCCGACAATTAATTGTGAAAGGGATGAAATATGCGAAAACATTTATTTTGGATTCTACTTCTGTTGAGTGCGACCGTTTTTGGTCAGAACCTGCAGGTTCACTATGATTTTGGCGAGGATCGCAGCTATGTTACTTCAACTCTCGAAATGTTCAGACCCGATAATTTCGGGGCGACTTTCTGGTTCGTGGATATCGATTATAACAGCTCTTCAAACAGCGCGTCTATGGCTTACTGGGAGATTGCCCGCTATATCAATCTGCCGTTTCTGAAAAATGCCGGGGGATTGCAAAAATTATCGGCAACAATCCAGTATAACGACGGCTTGAATACATTTGGCGGTTTCGGCAGCGTTTGGTTAGTCGGCGTGAGCTATCCTATTGACCTGAAGGTCGTTACTATTGCCACCGATGTGCTATACCGCAAAGCCGAAAACCAGGGGTCTAAATTTCAATTAACCTTTGTGTGGTATAAATCCTTTTTGAATGATAAAATTTCCTTTACCGGGTTTTTTGATATCTGGGGGCAGGATAATTTTGACGGTGATGACGACGGGATAAATTCCCAGATCGTGTTTATGACCGAACCCCAGCTATGGCTGAATCTGACGGATCACCTGTCAATTGGGGGAGAATTAGAGATCAGCCGGAATTTTATCTTTGCGGCAGGCGATAAAATTCAGGCAATGCCGACATTAGGAATAAAGTGGAATTTTTGATTTCATCTTTCCTGACATTTCCAAACTGGGGCTTGTGTCGTAGACATCTCTTCGAGAGGAATGAGCGTGGTAAAGGGCTTATGTCAAGGAAATATCTTGCAAAAGCAATGAGTTATTTATGATGAAATGGGATCTCTAATTTAAGGGGGAATATAATGTTTGAACGATTTGAATTAGAAAAAAACGACTCCGATGTTCGGACGGAGATTCTGGCGGGAATTACCACTTTTTTGTCAATGATGTACATTATCGTTGTAAACCCGGCTATTCTGAGCGAGACCGGCATGAGCTTCAGTGCTGTGTTGACTGCCACGGTTATCGTTTCAGCCTTCAGCTCAATCATGATGGGTCTCTACGCGAAAAATCCCATCGCCCTGACGCCCGGTATGGGGCTCAACGCTTTCTTTGCGTTTTCCGTTGTGCTCGGGATGAAAGTGCCGTGGGAAACTGCTCTGGGCGCTGTTTTTTGGTCCGGTATTGTATTTTTGCTGCTGTCAATTTTTAATATTCGCACCTATATCGTCAAAGCGATTCCGAAATAGTTGCGTTTTGCCATTGCCGCCGGTATCGGGCTTTTCATTACGCTGATTGGTTTTATAAACGCCCGGTTCATTGTCGCCAATCCGGCAACGATCGTCAGCCGCGGCGAATTGAATGCCATAACAATTACGTTTTTAATCGGTTTGGTTGTTACCGCCGTTTTGGTTGTCCGCCGGGTTAAAGGCGCCCTGGTATTGGGAATCATTTTCACTACTCTTATCGCTGTTCCCATTGGGCGTCTGTACGGCAATGCCTCAGCGGTGAACTTTGGCATACCGACCCTGGTGACCTGGAAAGGCATTTTTGCAGTGCCGGACTTCAGTCTGCTCTTTAAACTTGACGTTTTTGGTTCTTTGAAATTGGCTGTATGGCCGGTGATTTTCGCTTTCCTGTTCACCGATATGTTTGATAGCCTGTCGATCTTTGTCGGTGTGGCTGAAGCCGGTGATCTGATGAATGAAAACGGCGAGCCGCGCAGAATCAAGGAATCCCTGATTGTCGATTCCGTGGCAACTTTTCTGGCAGGTTTGGTCGGCAGCAGTTCCGGAACCAGCTATATCGAATCGGCAACCGGTATTGAAGAGAGCGGTCGCACAGGTTTGACGGCGGTAGTCGTTGGACTGATGTTTATTCCGTTCATGTTTCTGTCGCCATTACTGTCAATCGTACCCGCGATCGCCACGGCTCCGGCGCTGGTGTCGGTGGGCGTTTTTATGATGAAACCGATCGCTAAAATCAACTGGATGACGTTGGACGACGCTATTCCGGCTTTTATCGCTATGGTACTGATTCCCATGACCTATTCGATTACCCAGGGAATTGTCCGGGGTTTTCTCTCCTGGACGCTGATTAAACTGTTTGTCGGAAAAGTCGAAGAGATTACACCGATGTTGCTGATTATTGACGCCTTTTCGATTCTGGCTTTGGTTTTATAAGAGGGATTCTGTATATCTGATTTAAAAAGGGGCGACTGCCCCCTTTTTGACTTTGGAGAGCTGATTTCCATGCCGATGATCTCACCGCCACAATATTCCAAAATTCTTTCACTAAATCGCTTTGTCAATTCTTCAAGGCGCCGGGTGTCAAAATCGGTTGTGGCGTATTGGACAATCAGGGCTTCGGTTGTCGCCGAATTTACCGCGCTGCGTCGGGAGTCGGTTTTCGGAGAGCCGAAAGCACCTTTCCTGTCCGCCAGGCAATAGCGCTTTTCCAGATGTACCGGCTGGTTGGTGAGACCTAGGTAGGATTCGTCCGCCAATCCCTGGCGCAATTTGATTGGCGGCTCCAATTTTTGTATATCATAAGCGCCGTTGGACAGCAGAAAATCCAGGGCGCACCAGTTGCTGACGTCCACCAGATTATTTACAGATGAGAAAGGTTTTTGTTTGATAGCCCGCCGGAGCAGCGCCTCCGATGCCGGTCGGTATTTGGTCGGTTCGATACCCAGCAGCCGGAATAATTTCCGGGCTTCCTGAACACCAGGAACTTCTGAAATCGGCGTGTCATTATAGCGGTTGTAATATTTTTCGGCACAGTTTAGCAGCTGTCTGAAAGGTTCTTCGTCTTGCCGGATTTTTAGGCTGCGTATTTGAATAATCCCGATTTGGAGCGGGAGTTCGAGTTGGATAGTAAGCATGAAATTATCTAACTAACCGAAATTGTAATACTTTTTGACGCCTTTCAGTATCTTCCAGGTGCAGGAAAGTCCGCGGGGAAAAGTCACAAGATCGCCTTTGCCCATACAGATAGGATCACCGGATTCCGGAGTAACAACGGCATCGCCTTCCAGAAAGTAGCAGGTTTCGTAATTGTCGTAATGCCAAGGGAACTCCGAAATTTCTTTGGTCCATATTGGCCAGTTGAAAACTCCCATCTTCTCAAGATCAGTGGGAGTGGGATTATGATTAACTTTAATTGAATTCATGATCGGTCTCCTTAATTGTTTAGATAAGCATGAAATCATTTCGTATAGATGTGCTGGATACTGGATGCTGGATACTAGAATGAGTAGAAACGTGTCATTCTGAGGGGCTAATTCATAAATTTAAGATTTTTGCAACGGACTTCATGCCCCGAAGAATCTGGTTGGAGTTTGCGCACTGGTCTGCGGGGATTCTTCGGGGCTCAATCAGTAGCGCCAAATCCTACCAGTATACCACAAGCCCCTCAGAATGACAAATTAAGCTTGCTCACTTTCTTTTCACATTTTACTCTTATCAAATATCAACATAAAATAAATATATTATAGCTACTGTACTAACATATAATGACAATATGGGGGCGGTAGATGGTTGTAAAGTAGTTGTAAAGTGATGGAGTAATGGAAAATCATTTCAAATTTCAAATTGCCCCATAGGGGTCTCTATGAGGCAAATATCAAATCTGTTATATTGAGAAATAGAGCAAATTCAACCATTCACCCAATTTACCCAATTTACCCAATAAACTAATAAACTAATAAACTAATAAACCATTCAACCATTCAACCAATAAAAATAACTCATAATTAATCTCAGTCGGTAAAACGTTAGCCACCGAATTTCCCAACAGGGACTCCCGGCGGAGTAGTCGGTTGATAGTGCGAAAAATCCTGTAAGGATTAAACATGAATAACATCAGACGAAGTTTGGTGATAAAAGGATTCTCATCCAAAGCAGACCACCGAAAGTATTTAATTTAATAAGTTTAGTCCATATATAGATCGCTGGAAGAAAAATTTGGATCGCTGGTGATGTTAACACCCAATTTCCGTAATCCGGCGGTGTCGCCGGGAGTGGGAATGTGGCTGGTGTGCATCTCACAGCCGGTAAGGTCTTTCAGCTTTTCAATGGTGATCTGTGCTGTGGGATTGGTTGTTGCGCTGATTCCCAGCGTGATCAGGATTTCTTCAAGATCCAGGCTGATCTTTTTACCTTTAAGAATATTCTTTTTCAGGTGCTTCAAAGAATCGATAATGTTCGGCGGTAGAAGATGGATATTATCCGGTATTTTGGCAAGATATTTTACGGCATTCAAAGTCATACTGGCGACAGAGTGCATCAGCGGGGAATTTTTACCGATTATAATGGTTCCATCCTTCAATTCAATTGCGGCGCCGCAGAATATATTGTCATTCCCTTTTTTCTGTTCCATGGCTTCCCGGGCAGCTTCACGGGCAGGGATAACCACTTTGCGATCGGTCGGCTCCAGGTTCAGTTCCTCCATTAATAGTTTTACTCGTTCGACGGTTTTTATGTCCGTCTGACCCGTAGCATATTCGACCGCATAACGGAAATAGCGGCGGATGATTTCTTGTCGGGCGGCTTCCTGAACAATGTCATCATCGATGATACCGAAACCGGCCCGGTTGACTCCCATATCGGTGGGTGATTTATAGAAAGAGGGTTTATTGGTGATCCGTTCAATAATCCGCTGCAGAAGGGGGAAGGCTTCGATGTCCCGGTTATAATTGATAGACATTTGATCATAGGCTTCCAGGTGAAAATGGTCGATCATATTGATGTCATGCAGATCGGCGGTCGCGGCTTCGTAGGCTACATTTACGGGATGTTTCAGTGGCAGGTTCCAGATGGGAAAGGTCTCGAATTTGGCGTAACTCGCATTCACACCGTGGCGGTATTCGTGATAGAGTTGGGAGAGACAGGTCGCCAGTTTGCCGCTGTTGGGACCGGGTCCCGAGACTACGACAATGGGTTTATCGGTTTCGATATAGGGGTTGGCACCATAGCCCTCTTCGCTGACAATCAGGTCAATATCCGTAGGATAGCCACGGGTCAGCCCGTGGGTAAAAACTCGTACACCCCGGCGCTCCAGCTTGTTTTTAAAGGACGTGGCGGCAGGCTGAGATTTATAGCGGGTGATGACCACGGCGTTGACCGAAATACCGTGATTCTTCAGATCGTCGATTGTTTTCAGGGTGGCGCTATCGTAACTGATACCGAAATCCGCCCGGATTTTATTGCGCTCAATATCGCCGGCATAGATACAGAAGATTACATCTACCTTATCCTTGAGCTGCTGCAGCAGACGGATTTTTACGTTGGGATCGAAGCCCGGCAGTACTCTGGCGGCGTGATAGTCATAGATCAGTTTGCCGCCGAACTCCAGGTAAAGCTTACTGAACTGCCCTTCTACCCGTTCCAGAATCGCCCGGCTCTGTTCAGCCAGATATTTTTCATTGTCAAAACCTGTTGGAATTTCTGTCATGAAGGTCCTTTCTGAAGTGTTTGGAAATCCCTCCAAGTTTAGGATAATCTCCGCTAATTATCAACCGGTATAATGGATAAAATCGGAGAAGTACAAAAAATGTCAAAATATAAAAACAGAGCATATATTCGTTATCTAAGTATTTAATAAATAAAGAGAAAAACATTGTTTTTAGATTTGACTGTTTGCATTGGGTGCTGTAATTTACGTGGTGATTTTTAAGGAGTGAGAATGATTAGAAGTATGACCGGATTTGGCAAGGTGGAACGGGAGTTAAAAAGTGGGGTGTTGAGTATCGAGGTGCGTTCGGAGAACAGCCGTTATTTTGATTTTTCGGTTCGCTTGCCAGAAATCTTTGAAGCCTGGGAAGAGGAGATCAAGCGCTGTTTCAGCAGTCGCCTGCTCCGGGGGCGGGTCAAGGTGTTTATTACCCTGAACGGTTCCCGGGATGGGAAAAAACACATTCAGTTGAACCGGAAACTGTTGGAACATTACCGGGTCCTGCTGGAGGAGGCTAATGAATCTCTGGGCAGACCCGAAGCGGTTACTCTAAGTCATCTGCTGAATTTTACCGATATATTTGAAGTCAAATCTCCTGAGAACGACACCGAGCTACTACAGGATGAACTCTTTCAGGCTCTAGAGGATGTGATTATTGAAGTCCTGAAAATGCAGGACGCCGAGGGGGCTCACCTGGCGGGCGAGATCAAGACCCACCTAAATCTGATCCATGATATTACGGCGCAAATCCAACAGATTTCCGTCCAAAACAAACAGGCCTATTTTGAGAAAGTTAAGGAAAAATTGCTGCTCCTGACCAGCGACCTGAATATTGATGAAAGCCGAATCATCCAGGAAGCGGCTATCTATTCCCAAAAAATTGATATTACCGAAGAGTGTGAACGTCTCGACAGCCATATCAGGCAGTTCCGGACTTACTATGATATACCTGAGCCGGTTGGCAAGCGTATGACCTTTCTTATTCAGGAGATGAACCGGGAGATCGGCACTATCGGTGCTAAATCTGAAAGTGCCGTGGTTTCGCATTATGTGGTTGAGATAAAAAACGAACTTGAGAAAATAAGAGAACAAGCCCAAAATATACTATGAGTTCAAAAGGATTATTATTGCCCATTGCGGCCCCATCCGGAACGGGGAAAACCACCGTATGTCGTCATTTGATAAAAAACGATGCGCGGTTTGTATTTTCTGTATCCGCGACAACACGGGCACCGCGGAAAACGGAACGGGACGGAGTGGATTACCATTTTTTGTCCCGGGATCAATTTGAGGAATATATCCGTCGGCAAAAACTGGCGGAATACGAGGAGGTTTTTGGGAACTATTATGGTACTCTGCGGAGCACGCTGGATGAAGCCCTGGAAAATGGTAAAATTCTGCTGCTGGATATTGATGTCAAAGGAGCGTTACGGATTAAAAGACTTTATCCCGATGATACCGTGTCGATATTTTTGCTGCCGCCTAATAATGCCGAGCTGATGCGGCGTTTGAAAGGGCGGGGTACTGATGACGAAAAATCCATTGCTATCCGCAGTGCCCGGATACCTGACGAAATTAAACTTGGAGAACAATTTGATTATCAGATCGTAAATAATCAATTAGATGAAACTCTCCGTAAAATCAGCATAATAATAGAGGAGTATTGGAAAAAATGAGTGAAACTCTGGATTTTAAAAAATTAACAGAACAATCTGAAGATCTGTTTGAATTAATTGTCGCATGTGCAAAAAGAGCCCGGCAGATTAACGCTCTCCAGATTGCCCAAAATCCACTTCCGACTCTTGAAGAAGATCAGGGGGAGGTTTTCGATGAAACACCGGACGATCAGGAAATCGAGAATTTTGACAAAATAGAAAAACCAATTACTATTGCGCTTGCAGAAATGATGGCAGGTAAACTGGAATACCGGCACACTAATATCGAAAGTGAGCCTGAAGAGGAAGAAATAGACAGTGATATTGAGGAATAAAAAGATCACTCTCGGGTTAACCGGTGGAATTGCCATTTATAAATCAGCTACGCTTTTACGGAGGCTGGTTAATGATGGTGGTGCTGAAGTTGTGGTTATTATGACGGAATCAGCCCGGAAATTCATGACGCCCCTGATCTTTGAGACCTTTAGTGGACACCCTGTAGTGACAGAGATGTTTTCCCGGGAAAAAGTCTATACTCGGCATATCGATCTGGGACGCGATGTTGATATGGTTCTGGTATGTCCGGCAACGGCTAATATCGTTGCAAAAACCGCTCATGGGATTGCCGATGATATGCTCAGTACCGTTATACTGACTGCCGGTAATAAAACGGTCTTTGCGCTGGCTATGAATGACAGAATGTATGCGAATCCCATTACCCTGGCAAATATCCGAAAACTAAAAGAGCTCGGGTATGGTTTTATTGAGCCTGAATATGGCGATCTGGCTTGTAAGAACGTCGGCAAGGGGCGTTTAGCCGATGAGCAATCCATTATCAATTACATCGATCGGCGGCTGAATGGTAAGAATCTATTGCAAGGCAAAAAGGTTATTGTCACAGCCGGTCCGACCCGGGAATATATCGATACGGTGCGTTTTATTTCGAACAGATCATCGGGGAAAATGGGCTATGCTCTGGCTGAAGAGTCTCTTAAGGAAGGCGCCGCCGTTACCTTGATTACCGGTCCGACGGCATTATCTTCACCAAAGGATATTGTAACTGTTCGGGTGGAATCGGCAGAGGAGATGCAGAAACGGCTGCTTGAGCATGCCGGTACCGCGGATTTTCTCTTTATGGCAGCTGCCGTTGAGGATATTACTCCCGCGAAGCAGGTTTCGTCAAAGCTGAAAAAGAGCGGACTCCCGGAAGCTTTGAAACTGTGCGTTTCACCGGATTTGCTGTGGAGTTTCCGGGCGGCGGACAGACGTTGCTGTATTGTTGGTTTTAGTGTTGAGATGGAAGACGGTGAAGTGCGATCCCTGGAAAAAATGGATGCTAAAGGCATGGATTTTATCGTCTGGAATGATCCCTCAAAAACAGGCGTGGGTTTTGAATCCGACACTAATGAGGTGACAATCTTTGCAAAAGACCGCACTAAATGGCATCTGCCCATGGCTGATAAGCGGGAAATTGCCCGTCAGATCATTAATCTTATCATTGAACACAGGAGTAAAGCGTAATGCAGCCTTCTAAGGATTTGATCCGGGATTTTTTCTTGCAACAGGCTGAACTTTTTACCGATGAATTTTATATCGATGAAAAACCGGAGCACGCTAAAAATAAGGATGTTATAAACTGGGATGAATTAATGCTGCAGGTTATGTCCTGTACCAAATGCGAATTATCCAAAACCCGGACGAAAGTTGTGTTTGGGAGCGGTAAGAGAGACGCCGATCTGCTTTTTATTGGAGAAGCGCCGGGTGAAAAAGAGGATCTGCAGGGTGAGCCCTTTGTGGGAAGAGCCGGGCAGCTCCTGGATAAAATTCTGGCGGCTATCCAATTGACCAGAAACCAGGTTTTTATTGCTAATATTTTAAAATGCCGTCCACCGCAAAACCGGACGCCTCACGCCGGTGAGATTGAACAGTGTGAGCCTTATCTGCTGAATCAGATTGATCTTATTCAGCCCAAATTAATTGTCTGTCTGGGGTTAACAGCCGCAAAAACATTGTTGCGAATTGAATCCCCGCTGCGCGAAATGCGGGATAAAATCTATACTTATCACGGTGTTAATGTTATCGTAACCTATCATCCCTCAGCATTATTAAGGAATCCCAATCTTAAAAAATTTGCCTGGGAAGATTTTCAAAAAATTCAAAAACTACATAAAGAAAACGGAGAGAGCATATAGTGTCTGAGAAAGAGACCGACTATTTACGAGTACCACCTCATGCCGACGAAGCGGAAATAGCTGTTCTTGGGGCTATGATGCTGGATAAGGAGGCGGTCAGCAAGTCCCTTCAACATCTGGACCATACGGCATTTTACAAGGATGCTCATCAATATATCTTTCGCGCTATGGTCGATCTTTTTAATGAAGGTCAACCGATTGATCAGATCAGTGTAATTGATCGATTGAAACGGGCTAAACTGCTTGATAAGATCGGAGGAGCTTACTACATCACCGGTCTGGTTGAATCAACGCCTTCATCGGCAAATGTAGAGTATTATGCCAAAATCGTTCTTGAGAAATCGATTTTACGTAAGCTGATTGTCTCATCTACAGAAATTCAAAGTGAAGCCTATGAAGCCAAGAGTCCGGTTTTTGAGATTCTGGATCAGGCTGAACAGAAGATATTTGCCTTGTCAGAAAGCCGCTTAAGAACTGGATTCAAGAATTTCGTTGATGTAATGAACCAAACTTTTGAGCATATTGACCAAATTCATAAAAAAAAGTTCCATACCACTGGTATTCCAACCGGTTTTATTGAATTGGATGACCTTACTTCCGGCTTTCAAGATGGTGATTTGATTATCTTAGCGGGACGACCCAGTATGGGTAAAACCGCCCTGGCGTTGTCTATTGCCCGAAATATGGCGGTTGAATATGATGTTCCGATCGGTTTTTTTAGTTTGGAAATGGCGGATTACCAGCTGGCTATGCGCTTATTATGCGCCGAAGCGAAAGTGGACAGCCATCTGGTGCGTACTGGGAAATTGCCCCAGGATCAATGGCGGCGATTGAGCGAACAGACCGGTCGACTTGCCAAAGCGCCAATCTACATTGACGACTCTGCCTCGCTTACGATGATGGAAATTCGTGCAAAAGCCCGGCGCTTAAAAGCTGAACACGATGTTCAGATGATTATATTGGACTATTTACAATTGGTTAAAGGACATCGCGCCGAAAACCGTCAACAGGAAATTACCGAGATATCCAGAAACCTGAAAGCCCTGGCTAAAGAACTCAGCTTGCCGGTTCTGGCTCTATCTCAGTTGTCTCGCGCCGTAGAAGCACGCACCGGGAGCCATCGTCCGCAATTATCCGATCTGCGTGAATCGGGAGCAATTGAACAGGACGCCGATGTGGTAATGTTTGTGTATCGTCCGGTGGTTTACATGAGACAAAAGGGTGAAGAAATGACTCTGGAAGATGAACGCAAGGCTGAAATCATTGTTGCCAAACAACGAAATGGTCCGACCGATACGGTAAATGCCGTATTTATCAGTAAATACGCTCGATTTGAAAATTTGGCTCCACAACGTGAAGAATTGGAAGGTGCCCCTTTTTAATGACTAAATTGCTGATCAAACAGGTCAATCTCCGCAAAGGAAGACGTCCGCAGAAGTTTTATGCTCTTCTCAAATCTTCAGATAATAGGATATCCTTTCTGAAGGAAGATGAGGATTTTCTGTGGGGGGTTTATACCTTTGCCAGGGAAGCCCATCGCGGTCAGCTCAGAAAATCCGGTGAACCCTACTTTGAGCACCCTTATCAGACGGCAAAGATTCTGGCTGAGATGAATATGGATACTGTGACGATAGCCTGCGGTTTACTACACGATGTGATCGAGGATTCCGGAATTCGTTATGAAGATTTAGCGTCCCGGTTTGGTGAAGAGGTCGCAAAATTGGTCGAGGGGGTAACCAAGATTAGTGGGATTACTTTTCGCAACCGGCAGGAAGAGCAGGCTGATAATTTTCGTAAAATGCTGCTGAGCGTGGCGGATGATATTCGGGTATTGATCATCAAACTTGCGGATCGCGCTCACAATATGCAGACCCTTGAATCTTTGCCTCAGGTCAAGCGCCGTCGTATTGCCATTGAAACCCGGGATGTTTACGCACCTCTGGCTCACCGGCTGGGTATGTTTAAATTAAAATCGATGTTGGAGGATCTGGTCCTAAAAAATCTTGATCCCGAAGCCTATAAATTTCTGCAGAAGAAGGTCAAAGAAAAACAAAGCGAACGAGAAGAATATATCAAGACCTTTAAAATTCCTCTTGCCAGGGCTCTCACGGAGATCGGTATTAAGGCTAAAATATTTGGTCGCCCAAAACATTTTTATTCCATTTACAAGAAAATGAAAGCCCGGAACAAACCCTTTGAGGAAATTTATGATTTACTTGCCATTCGGGTGATTGTTTCGAGTAAGGAAGAGTGCTATGCGGTTCTGGGAATTGTCCATGATCTCTTTACCCCGGTAATGGATCGCTTTAAAGACTATATCGCCAGCCATAAGGTTAATTATTACCAATCCATTCATACGACGGTTTATGGATCCGGTGGTAAAATGGTGGAAATTCAGATTCGTACCGAAGAAATGGATGAGATTGCCGAAGAAGGAATTGCCGCCCATTGGCGTTATAAAGAGGGACGGACGCGGCCGGACGAAGTCGATAAATATATTAAATGGCTGCGTGATTTGATTGATGTATTAAAGAACGAATCGGACGGACCGACAGATTTTATGGAGACTTTGAAGATCGATCTTTTTAAAGATGAGATCTTTGTGTTTACTCCGAAGGGTGATTTAATTCGTTTACCTAAGGGTGCGACACCGGTTGATTTTGCCTTTGAAGTCCATACGGCGGTGGGATATCGTTGTATCGGAGCAAAAGTAGACGGCAAGATGGTGCCCCTGAATACTGAGTTGAAGAGTGGAGACTCGGTAGAGATTATCACTTCTGAAAACCACCGTCCCAGTTACGCCTGGCTGAAATTTGTGAAAACTTCGAAAGCTATTGGAGATATTAAACGCTGGATCAGGAAAACTCAATTCGAAGAAAGCGTGCGCTTAGGGAAGGAGATTCTGGATAAGGAGAATAGGCGGAATAAACGGATGGCGTTTTTAAAGATTGTGCGGGAATCCATAGGAGAGTTTGGATTTGACGATCTTGATAAATTCTACAGTGCGGTGGGCAGCGGTTTAATTACAGTGTCCGGTATTTATTCAAAATTGTTTCCTGAGAGTAAAAAAGAAACCGAAGAGAAAGATGTTGATTCGCTTTTTCTCGAGAAAGCCCGGAAAAATATTAAGGGCATAAAAGTTCAGGGTATTACAAATCTGATGGTCAATTTTGCAAAGTGTTGTAATCCTATTCCCGGCGATCAGATTATCGGTTTTGTCAGTCGGGGCAGAGGAATTATTGTTCATAAAAGTGATTGCAGCAATATTCCCGTGCTGTTTAAAGAAAATGAAAGATTGCTTGATGTGAATTGGGATGTAGATCATAAGCAGCAGTTTCTTGCCCAGATAAAAGTGGTTGGGCAGGAGCGTAAAAATTTTCTTAAGGATATCACAGATATGATTTCAACAACCAATACCAATATTATCAGCATCGATGGCAGTGTTGATAATACTATCATACACATTTCATTCGTACTACAGGTAGGAAACCTGAACCACCTGAACAGGATTATTGCAAAGATACGGACTGTGCAAGGTATAATAACTGTCGAACGCAAATAACAAGGAGGTAGGAGATGAATACTCACACTTACACAAAGAAGGACGTTGTTAAATTAACAGCCCAGAAGTTAAACCGCAAAGTATCGGCTACTGAGCAGATTGTTAATGAGGTGTTTACCACATTACGGGAAATGCTTTGCGAAGATCGGAAAACCCTGCGGATTGAAATCCGGAATTTTGGTGTTTTCGAAGTAAAACAAACTAAGGCAAAACCTAAAGCCCGGAATCCGCGGACAAATGAAATTGTTTACGTACCGCCTCGCAAGAAAACCCATTTTAAACCGGGAAAACTTATCAAGGAGGCCCTGAAAAAATAATCAGAGCCGGCGATACGTCCGTTTTTAGATTCGTCATCTGTTTTATCGGGAAAAATTATGCAGAGGCAGTTTCAATCCATTCCTGATTGGTTGCTACTCAGCCTTTCTGGTGTGTTAACCACAGCGGCATTTCCGCCGATTCCCCTGGGGTTTCTAGCCTATTTTGCTCTCATCCCCCTGATTATTGTGTTTGTTAAAGATGAATTTCAGATGGGATTCGAAAAGGGATTTATCTTTGGGCTGTTCCTTAATTTGGGGATCATGTACTGGTTAGCTTTTAATAAGGGAACCCAATGGTACTGGGGCACGCTTTCCATGATTTCCAGCGTGCTTTTCCTGGCTTTGAATTACGGGATAATCGGACTGATTGTCGGCTATATCGGCCGTAAATTCGGCAAATCGGCTGGAATCTGGTCATTGCCGGTAGTATGGGTTGCAATAGAATATATTCGGTCTTTCGGATCGCTGGGATTCACGTGGAATCATTTATGTTATACCCAGTGTCGGGCGACGCAATTTATTCAGATTGCATCGATTATCGGGCCTAACGGGATCAGCTTTATAATTGTCCTCGTGAACGTATTACTGGCATTAGCGTGGATCAACTATAAGGATGAACGGAAGCAGAGTTTTAAATATTTGAGTGCAGTCATTCTGCTCTTTTTTATAATTGAAATTTATGGGGCGGCAGTACTTTATCAGGCGGATTCTCCAGGAGAAAACCGCAAAGCGCATGTCGCTTTGATTCAACCGAATGTCGATCCGAATGAAAAATGGGATCCCGAATCCTTTTGGAAAGTCATGTCGCTGCTAAATGATTTGACCGATTCCGCCGCGACAGAGCCGCGCGATCTAATTGTCTGGCCGGAGTCCGCTACACCGACGTATTTACGTAGAAATCGAGGCAGAACTCTTGATCGGATTGTTGACCATATTGCTCAATTGAACACCTGTTTGGTGACAGGTGCACCCGATTATGAATTTACCGATTCCGCCGACTATAAAGCCTATAACTCGACTTTTTTATTACGTCCGGGATCGCATGAGATTGAATTTTACCGTAAGATGAAGCTGGTACCCTTTGGCGAATATATTCCTCTGGCAGAGCATTTTCCCGAATTAGGCAATCTAAACCTGGGGCAGGGAAATTTTGACGCCGGCACGGAAATGAAAGTTTTTGCTATTCCTCTTAATGCCGATACAACGGCGTCGACCGACACGACTTTGATACTACATTCTGTCATCTGCTATGAATCGACCTTTCCTTACATTGTCAGAAAAGGCGTACAGAAAGGTTCGGAAATGCTGGTGATTGTCTCCAATGATGCCTGGTTTGGGAACAATTCTGCGCCCTATTTACACATGGAAATTTCCCGGTTTCGGGCGATTGAAAACCGCATTCCCGTTGTTCGATCCGCCAATACCGGTATTTCAGTGATATGTGACGCCTATGGCAGAATCCTGTCGAAAGCCGATTTTGGCGAGAGAACCTGGCTATCGGCTGAGTTGGATCAGGGCAAAAAAAAGCGCACAATTTATTCATTGGTAGGAAACTGGTTTGGCGTTTTGAACGTTATAGGGCTGTGTGGTATTCTTGGAATTAGTTTATTTAGGAGAGATCAGTGATGCATAAAATGACAGGGTTTGGAGTGTTTGTTCTGCTGGGTATAATGCTTATAACCGGTTCTTTGGCAGCCCAAACAGACAGCACGGATGACCGGATTTCCATTTCACAGGCGCGAGGACTTCTACTGAAATCGTTGATTTTGCCCGGTTGGGGAGAGCATAGTTTACAATACCGGAAGAGAGGCTATGCCCTGAATAGCGCTGAATTGAGCTTTTGGGTAGGTTACATCGCACTTTCCTATTATGGTCGCTCCATCGAAAAAGATATGAAAGCGTTTGCAGCAACCCGTGCGGGTATCGACCCCAGAGGGAAAGATGAATACTTTTTTACCGATATTGGTAACTATATGAATTTGTACGATTATAACGAGCAGAAACTGCGCTATCGCCAGTTTGCGAGCCTTTATCCCGAAAATGATGAATATTTCTGGGCCTGGGACAGTGAGAGTTCTCAGAAAAAATTTGACAAAAAACGTATAGAAAGCAGCAGTGCCTATCATGCGGCGACCTTTGCTCTGGCGGGATTGATTATTAATCGTGTCGTCAGCATGATTGACATTATCGCATTAACCAGGGACAGGCTTGAAACGCCGATTAGTGATGTTCAGGCGCTGATTATCCCGAACAACGGAGACCTGACTCTAACTCTAAATATTGGATTTTAATGAATGACATAGATCCCCGGGCAAAAATAATCTGGTCGCTTGTCTGGCTGGTAATTATTTTCATTGTCTATAATATTATTGGACAGCTGATTATCTTTTTGGGGATTATCGTTATTATTAAATTGAATAGGGTCTCTTTAAGATCGGTTTTAAAAACCATCCGCTATTTGTTAATCTTTCTGCCGGTGACATTTTTAGTTCATTTTTTCTTTTCCAGCGGAGGATGGGATTTTATAACCGGGAAAGCTCACTATATTGCCAACATGATAAATCAGCCGGCAATGTTTACGCTGCGCGTGGGAAACCTGATTTTGTTAATGTCTTTCCTGCTGAAATGGATCGGTGACATCGAGTTTTTGGATGCAATTTATCATACGTTAAAACCGCTGCGCCGACTGAAATGGTCGGTGGATGATTTCTTCCAAATAATATTTATAGCGGTCAGATTTTTCCCTATCTTAAGAGAAGAATATATCCGGTTGGACGAAGGCTGGAAAAGTTTTGTAAGAGTGAAGAATTCGAAGCTGTCCGAGCGTATAAACCGTGCTCGTGACTCGGTGATTCCCTTGATGATTTTCAGCTTTCAAAGGGCGGAAACTCTGGCTGATGCTATGGTTATCCGGGGCTACGGTTCTCAAATAGAGCGGAGTTATTATCAACCTTTGAGATTCGGATATAAAGATTGGCTGGCTACGGCTGCGGCGATGGTTTTATTAATAAGCGCAATTATTTGGATGTTGTAAAAAGAGATGATCCGGCGTTTTGCAATTACTGTGGAGTATGACGGGACTGATTTTTTCGGCTGGCAGCGCCAGGCTCGAGAGCGAACAGTGCAGGAAGTATTAGAAAATAGTCTGGTCGATTTAAACAGGGGTAATCGGGTGGTCGTCAACGGATCGGGGCGAACCGATTCCGGGGTGCATGCCATCGCTCAGGTGGCGCATTTCGATCTTGAAACAATATTGACGCCGGAGACGATTCGTAACGCTCTGAACGCAAAAACCCCTCGT
Organism: Fidelibacterota bacterium; assembly: GCA_021161185.1. Lineage (GTDB taxonomy): Bacteria > Fidelibacterota > UBA2242 > UBA2242 > UBA2242 > DPVY01. The sequence continues at coordinate 22,455 of JAGHBC010000051.1, read as the reverse complement.
GATATATATATTCACAATTGCCGGGAAACGGATCCGTCATTTCATGCCCGTTTCAACGCCAAAAAACGAACATATCTGTATCAATTGTTACTTGTTCGGTCAGTAATTAAAAGGCGTTATACCTGGCAACCGGAGATGAAATTTCGGGAAGACCTGCTCCAAAGCTGTGCGAAATTGGTGACAGGGGAACATGATTTTAGCCGTTTGTGCCGGGCTTCAACAGAGAGTAATATAAAAATTTGCAGGATATACGAATCTGAATGGATTAAAAACGAGAATATGTTAAATTACAAAATTGTTGGTAATCGTTTTTTGCACAGTATGGTTCGAATGATTGTCGGAACAATGATAGAAGTTGCCAGAGGAAAAGGATCGGTGGAAGATTTCAAAGCGCTGGTTGAAAATTTGCCCGGAGATATTAAGCCCGTTACCGCGCCGCCGCAGGGTCTTTTTCTCTGGAAAGTTGAATATTGACGAGGAGACTGGGTGAAGAGATTTATCGATATTGCCAATATAGTAGTGAATAAAATCGGAAGAAGGTTGAAAAAGTGAAAAAGCACATCCATAAAATCTGTTTTTTAATAACTCTTTTGGCGTTATCGCTTGTTTTTGCTCAATCCGAAGACCGGCAAAAGGAGATAAGCAACTCCCGTGAAACGGCGATTACCCGGGCAATTCAGGAGGTCAGTCCCGCCGTGGCTGGAATTAATGTTACGGCAATTCAGGAGTATATGACCTCGCCTTTTTTTAACGATCCGCTCTGGAATATGCTGTTTCCCGAACAGATTCACCGCCGCCGTGTAAAAAGTCTCGGCTCTGGGGTTGTGATTAGCCGGGACGGCTATGTTGTGACTAACGCTCACGTAGTTGAAGGCGCCGAGGAAATCGTGGTGACGCTTATGGGCGGGCAGGAGCTCAAAGCCAAAATAGTCGGAGTGGACAATGCTTCGGATATTGCTTTGCTGAAAATTAAAGGCAAAGATTTTGTCTATGCAAAAATGGGAAGTTCCGAGGAGGTGCTGATTGGCGAATGGGTGGTTGCCCTGGGCAATCCTTTCGGTTTGTTTAGTATCAATTATAAGCCAACTGCTACTATCGGTATTGTTTCCGGAAAAGATTTGGATTTTGGGAAACAGAAAAGCGGCAGAATTTATCAGAATATGATCCAGACGGATGCTTCCATAAATATGGGCAACAGCGGCGGTCCGTTGGTGAATGCCAATGCGGAAGTCATTGGAATTAACACTTTTATTTTTACCGGTGGTTCCTATTCCGAGGGATCGGTGGGAGTTGGTTTTGCAATACCGATTGACCGGGTTAAAACTATTATCGAAGAATTGAAACGTTATGGCAAAATTGACCGAACCTTCCGGACGGGATTATCGGTTCAGAATATTGATCGTTTTCTGGCTCAGTACTTGAAACTCAAATCCACCACCGGTGTGATTGTTACCGAAGTAGAGCGCGGCAGCTCCGCCTACCGGGCAGGTATTAAAGTGGGTGACGTCATCACGAGAGTGAATAATAAAATAATTCATACTGATGCGGAGATTATCAAAGAGATTCAGGAAAAATTTTTAAAAGCCGGCGATATTATCACACTGACAATTATCCGTGGCTCTCAAACTTTTGATGTTAATTTGGAGTTGACTAAATAATGATTGAACGATATACCCGTCCGCAAATGGGCAAAATCTGGTCTGAACAGAATAAATTTCGGTGCTGGTGGAAAGTTGAACGTGAGGTTTGCTATGTTCAATATCAGCGCGGACTGATTCCTAAAGAAGACTGGCAGGCGATTGACCGGAAAGCCGATTTTTCCCTTGAGCGGATTCTGGCGATTGAGCAGGAGGTCAAACATGACGTCATCGCTTTTCTGACTAATGTAGGCGAGTATGTGGGCCCATCGTCCCGTTTTATCCATCAAGGGATGACTTCCTCGGATTTACTGGATACCGCTCTGGCGTTGCAACTTGCGGAAGCCGGGCGGCTGATTCTCGAACAATTAAATGGATTAGTTGATTTGCTCGGTGAGAAAGCTCAGGAGTACCGGGAATACCTGATGATCGGCAGAACTCATGGAATCCATGCCGAACCGATTACTTTTGGATTAAAGTTTCTGATCTGGCGGGAAGAGGTTCGCCGGCATATAAAGCGTTTTGAGCTGGCTCTGGATGATATCAAAGTCGGCAAAATCTCCGGTGCTGTCGGTACCTACCAGCATATAGATCCGGAGGTTGAAGACCAGGTATGTACAAATCTTGGCTTAAAAGCCGCGCTGATCAGCAACCAGATCGTCCAGCGGGACCGGCATGCCTATTTTGTAGCGACACTGGCGTTGATCGGAGCAACCCTGGAAAAGATTGCCACGGAAATACGGCATTTACAGCGGACGGAAGTTCTGGAAGCCGAAGAGTTTTTCAGCAAAGGGCAAAAAGGTTCATCGGCAATGCCGCATAAACGGAATCCTATTTTATCCGAACGTATTTGCGGAATGTCGCGACTTCTGCGGGGATATGCAGTTACCGCTATGGAAAATGTTGCTCTCTGGCATGAGCGGGATATCTCGCATTCATCGGCTGAACGGGTTATATTACCGGACGCCTGTATTTGTGTCGATTTCATCTTGGCTGAGACAATTAAAGTTTTAAAAAGGCTGGTGGTTTACCCTGAGAATATGCTAAAAAACCTTAAACGAACCGGCGGTCTGATCTTTTCCCAGGAGCTCCTGCTTGCTCTCGTAGATAAAGGGCTTACCCGGGAAAAAGCCTACCGGATAGTCCAGGAAAGCGCTATGGAAGCCTGGAATGAGGGCCAAGATTTTAAGGGGCTGATCATGGCGAATGAAGAAATCAACAAGCGGCTCAGCTACGCCGAAATTGAACAACTGTTTGATTATGATAAACTGATTGAGCGCGTAAATATTATTTATAAAAAACTTGAAAATAAGAGCTAGCATGATAAAAAACAGCATCCGTAAACCGGATAAGAACCGTTTCCGGCAGGATTTGGGCGATGCGAAAAAGACATATAATGAGATGACGACTCGGATTTCAGGATGGTTCGTATGATTGCGCGGGAAGGATTAAAAATTATCTTTACAGCCTTTGTGCTGTCATTCATTCTGTTGATGTCCGCACTCTATTTTGATCTGAGTTTCCTGATGGTATTATTCTGGATTGTTTTTGGCTTTTTCCTGTTTTCTATGTGGTTTTTTCGTGATCCGGAACGAAAAACCCCGGCCGGAGAAAACCTGATTGTTTCACCCGCCGACGGAAAAATAGTCGCTATCCGCCCCGAAAAAGATGACGATATTGGCAACGCCGTGCGGGTTTCAATATTTATGTCCATTTTTAGCGTTCACGTTAACCGGATTCCTCTTGGCGGTATTGTGAAAAATATGGAATATTCAAAAGGTCGTTTTCTTTCGGCGATGAAACCGGAAGCCTCTTTTGAAAATGAGCACAACACTGTTTTACTAAAAAATGAGAAGATCAATTTGAAATTTTCCCAGATTGCCGGACTGATCGCAAGGCGGATTGTATCCTACCTGCATATCGATGGTGAAGTCAAAACCGGTGAACGCTGCGGCTTAATAAAATTTGGTTCCCGGGTTGATGTTGTAGTACCGGAAACCGTAAAAATTAACGTGCAAATCGGTGATAAAGTAACCGCCGGTGTAAGTATAATCGGAGTGATACAATGAAATTTAAACGGTCTTTTATTCCCAGTATTTTTACTCTCATGAACTTGTTTTCCGGATTTTTAGCGATTCTCCAAATTATCGGTGGGCATTATATCACGGCGATCGCACTGATCATGGCGGCAATGGTGTTTGATTCACTCGATGGAAGTGTTGCCAGACTGTTACAGCGGCAATCGGATTTTGGCGTTGAGTTTGATTCCCTGGCAGATATAGTCTCCTTTTGTGTTGTGCCGGCGCTTTTGGTGAACACCCTTTTTGTAGCTGATATAGGATTTATCGGCGCAATAATCAGTTTTTTCCCGCTACTGTTTGGTGGAATTCGGCTGGCGCGATTTAATTTAGGCGCAACGCCGGCAAAGAAAGCCTATTTTACAGGAATGCCAGTGCCGGCAGCGGCAGTAACAATCGGTTCTTTTATCTGGTTTAATCAGACGGTTTTTGGAAATTACGGAAATCCGAAAATTGTTTTACCTTTTGTGATGGTATTGTCATTTATGATGGTTAGTAATATTCGATTTACTTCTTCCTTTAGTTTTTCATTTACTGACGGGCGGCTTACGGCTGTGAAAAGTCTGGGATCTATAATTTTATTTTTACTGGTGATTTTGTACAGGGGGTATGTGATTTTTCCGATTATGGGCGCTTATATTGTGACTCACCTGTTAGCCTGGATGGTCGGGTATGAAGAGCCGCGAGTTCATTTTTCATCAAGAAGAAGGGGTAGATAAATTATGTGGAAGGCTAAAATAGTAGTAACCTATAAATCCGGTATTCTTGATCCGGAAGCGAAGACAATCCAACATGCCCTGGGCAATCTCGGTTACCGGCATATTGAAAATGTTGAAGCCGGGAGATATTTCGTTATTGATTTTGACGCCTCCCTGTCAAAAGATCAGGCTGAGAATCTTACGAAAGAGATGTGTGCTAAAATATTATCGAATCCCGTCATTCAAAAATACAGTTATAATCTGGAAGAGGTAAATTCATGAAATTCGGTGTGGTCGTATTTCCAGGTTCAAACTGTGAACATGACGCCTATTACGTATTAAAAAAGGTGCTTAGTGCGGAAGTCTTTTACATCTGGCATAAAGAGACATCTCTGCGCCTGTTTGATGCGATTATTTTACCGGGTGGATTCAGCTATGGTGATTATCTTAGAGCCGGCGCTGTAGCCCGTTTTTCTCCGGTAATGAAAGAGATTGTTGAGTATGCCAAAGATGGTGGTCCGGTACTTGGTATTTGTAACGGTTTTCAAATTCTTTTAGAAGCGGGACTATTGCCGGGCGCTCTGATCGCAAATGCCGGATTGCGATTTTTATGCCAGGACGTTTTTCTGAAGGTCGGCAGTACTGATAGCGCTTTTACAAAAACATATACTGAAGGTCAGGTTCTGAAAATGCCTATCGCCCATTATCATGGGAATTACTTCGCCGATGAAGAAGTTCTGAAATGCCTGCAAGACGAAGACCGGATTGCCTTTCAGTATAGTAGCGCTGAGGGGGATATTTCCGAACAGTATAATCCAAACGGCTCAAAATTGAATATCGCCGGTATTTTCAACGAAAACAAAAATGTGCTGGGTATGATGCCTCATCCGGAAAGAGCCGCCGAGAAAATTCTCTCTTCCGAAGATGGATTGGGTATCTTTAAATCATTGTTGGAGAATAATTAACATGGAGAAAAATTCCAGAAAAATTTCTATAATACTGGTGTTGGGCATCCTTCTATTGGGAGCCATGGTGGGCTCTTTGGCTGGTGAATTGCTAAAAATGGGGATTCCCGATGGGGTTGTCAAAGAGGTCTTTCTGCGATCTATTGACATTACGATAGGACCGGGAATGGTTGATTTTATCATGTTTTCGATTACTTTGGGTTTTACGCTTAAGTTGAATTTAATAGGTATCCTGGGAATTATGGTTGCCTATTACCTGTTACGGTTCTGGCGATAAATAATCAAAATTAAAAAAAAGGAGCATATATGGGCAGTCTTGGCACCGGTGAAGTAATCTTAATTTTCGTCGTATTTTTACTATTATTCGGAGCAAAACGCCTTCCGGAATTTGCCCGCAGTCTCGGGAAAAGTCTGAAGGAATTTAAGAAAGCGACCAGCGAAATTACCGATGAAATTGATAGTACCGTGAACTCCAAAGAGATAGACAAAGAGACGAAAAAAACAGAACCGAAAGATTCTGAAAAATAGACTATACCACTGTCTCTATCGGTGAGGTCGAGTTATTTACCGCAGATAATATTTTGTTTTTCTGCACTTCGGTTATCTTTTACTTTTGTGATTGCCCGGAGTGAATAAAAACAGGGAATCAATATTTTTCGGGAAGAAACAAATTTTCAGTTTGAGCATTATATAGAGCGATATTTTGAGGCATGAGAATCTGAGAGAATTATGTGGTATTTTGCTGATTGGTTTTATTTAGTTTTTCTGCTTATTGTCCCGGGACTCTGGCTTTGGTATAAAAAAAGAGGCCAAAAAACCGAAGCAACCCTGAGATTTTCTTCTGTGCGCGGGATAAAAGAGCTCGCCGGTCATCGTCAACAATGGAAGGCCGATTTGTTAGTCGGCTTGAAAATTGCCGGACTGGCGTTTCTGATTTTAGCCTTAGCCCGGCCTCAAAAGGGCGATACCATCCGGGAATTTACCACCGAGGGTATCGATATTATGATGGTGCTGGACATTTCCAGCTCCATGCGGGCGGTTGATTTCCGACCAAACCGGCTTGAAGCCGCCAAAGCTGTTTCACGGAAGTTTATTGAAGGGAGGCAATCTGACCGAATCGGTCTGATTGTCTTTGCTGCCGAAAGTTTTTTACAGTGTCCCTTAACAGTGGATTATGACGTTCTGAAAGAGTTGCTGGATCAGGTCGATATAGTTGAAGAGCGGTATGACGGAACTGCCATCGGAATGGCAATTGCCAATTCTGTAAATCGCCTACGTGATAGTAACTCAAAAAGTAAAATCATGATTTTGCTGTCCGATGGTCGCAATAATGCCGGGGAATTGGCTCCGGAAACGGCTGCCGATATGGCAGAATCTTTTGGAGTGAAAATCTATACAATTGCCACCGGGAAAGTGGGGCAGGCGCCCTATCCGGTACAACTGCCAGGAGGGCAAATTCAGTATCGTTTGGTCGATGTGGATATTGATGAAGACGTTATGAAAGGTATCGCATCTTCAACCGGCGGAAAATATTTCAGAGCTACCGATGAAGAAAGTTTATCGGCTATATATGATGAAATCAGCCGGATGGAGAAAACCGAGATGAAGGTAAAGGAATTTATAAATTACCACGATCTTTACCCGGTTTTTCTGTTGCCGGGTTTCTTTTTGATTGTGATAAGCGCTATTTTAGGTCTGACAGTCTGGAGGAAGATTCCCTGATGGTTAAATTTGGTTATATTCAGCTGCTCTGGGTGTTTGGGCTTGTTTTTATTGTCGGTGCTTCTCAAATATTTTATTTGCGCCGGAGACGGCAGGCTCTTAAAGAATTTGCGGGAAATGATCTGGCGTATAAACTTCTTGATAATTCCCGCTTGAAGGTAAAACGAACCAAACAACACCTGCTCCTGTGGGCGCTTATATTTTTAGGTATTGCTCTGATCGGACCCAGGGTTGGTCGGAAACTGACCGAAGTAAAACGCAAAGGGGTTGATATTGTTATTGCCTTTGATACCTCGACCAGTATGAATGCCGAGGATATTAAACCCAACCGTTTGAAGCGGGCGAAATACGAAACCGGTAAATTTATCTCAATGCTCCGGGGCGACCGCATCGGATTAGTGGCTTTTGCTGGGATCAGTTATCTGCAATGTCCTTTAACTCTGGATTACAGCGCGGCTAAATTATTTCTCGATATTATCGACACCGGAGTTATCGGAACTCAGGGGACTGCCATTGCCGATGCGATTGAGACATCCGTCAAGGCTTTTAATTCTAAAGACAAAAAGCATAAGGCTATTATCATTATCTCAGATGGTGAAGATCATGAAGGCGATATCCCGGCGGTTATGGAAAAAGTAAAAGCGGAGGGTGTCGTAATTTATGCGATTGGCGTCGGAACGTTAACAGGTGCCCCGATTCCGGTAAAAAGCGAAGATGGTTCGGAAATTGACTTTAAACGTGACCGGTCGGGAAGAGTTGTCACTTCGGTGCTGGAAGAGTCAACTTTGAGGGAAATTGCTTCACTTTCCGGGGGGAAATATTACAATATGAAAACCGATGGCGATGTATTTTCGAAAATATATGATGAAATTCTCAAGATGGAGCAGAAAGAGATTTGCTCCCATGAATACAGTGATTATCAGGAACGTTATCAAATCTTTTTGATAATAGGGATAATTCTTCTTATAACAGAGATAATAATACCGGAAAAAAAAACGATACGTGCTACCGACAAGTGAGTGAGATATGCGTTTCATAAAATATCTTATATTAGGATTATTGATAACAATTCCGGCCCTGTCCAAAGATGACGCCCGGAAATCCTATGAAAACGGACAATTTGACGAAGCGATCAGAAAATATGAGCGTATCTTGACGAAGCACCCGGACTGGGAGGAAGCCCATTTCGGAAAGGGCGCTGCCCTGTATAAAACCGACCGGATCGATGACGCCTTGAGGGAATTTGAACTGGCGATACCATCGAAAAATCCTACCCGGAAATCCGCCGCGCTTTATAATATGGGAAATGCCTTGTTGAAGTCTAACCGGCTTGAAGAGAGTCTGAAATTTTATAAGCGCGCCCTGGAACTGAATCCGCGGGATTATGACGCTAAACACAATTTTGAACTGGTTCGCCAGATGTTGCAGCAGCAACAGCAGCAGAAGCAGCAGCAATCGGATAAACAAGACCAACAAAAAAAAGAGCAGCAGAAGCAGGACAATAAACAAAATCAGCAGAAAAACGAACAGCAGAAGCAGGACGAAAAACAAGACCAACAAGACCAGCAAAAAAATGAACAGCAGAAGCAGGACGAAAAGCAAGACCGGCAGCAACAATCGCTGCAAGATTCCCGGCAGGAACGCCGGGAAAAGCAAAAAAGCCGGGAAGAGGCTGCGCAGGTTCTGGATGCTCTGAAGGATAAAGAGAAAAAAATGATGCAGGAGCGCATAAAGACCAAATATTCGGGCATAAAAAAAGAGAAAGATTGGTAAATTTTACCCAATGAAAAAGGTGTTAAAATATACGTTGCTGATGATTTTAGTGACGCTGCAAATCAGTCAGGCAAAGGATATTAAGATCAGCGCTTACGTTGATCGCAATACAATTGATCTGGATGATACCATTACTTTTACAGTTAAAATCGACGGTACCGGTAATTTGCCTGATGTGCCGCCGCCCGAGAGTGACGGTTTTGTGGTTATTTCAGGCCCCTCTCAGTCCAGCAGCATACAGATAATTAATGGTAAAATAACGGCTTTCAAGACTGTCCAATGGCAGCTGGCTCCGACCAGATCAGGTGCGCAGGAAATAAAACCAATCACGATTAAATTTCGTCGCAAGAGATATAAAACTCCCGCGATACATGTCACTGTAAACGATCGGCAAAAATCCTCCAAATCTTCACGTTCCGGTAATGTTCCCGCACCGCAGACCGTTTCACCTCGTCCTCGGCAGAATAACAAGAATAATGTCTTCCTGAAAACCAGGGTCTCGAAAAAAACGCTTTATAAAGGTGAAGAACTAATCGTAAGCTTTGATCTTTATTATCAAAATGTGCGCACCTACGCGCCCCAAAAACTACCCGATGCTAAAGGATTTTGGACTGAGCAATTCCCCGAAAATCGCAATCCGCCGATCGAGACTGTCGTGGTAGATGGAATCGCCTATAAAAAAGCCACAATTCGGCGCTTGGCATTATTTCCGACTATAACTGGCGAACTGTTGATTGATCCGATGATTATCAATTGTGAAATCGTCGTACCGAGACAGCGTCGCCGTTCGGTTTTTGATGACTTTTTTGATGACTCTTTTTTTACCGACCCGCTTTTGGGCAGTACCAAGGTTGTTGAAGTGCAATCTGATCCGGTAACAATAAATGTTATAGACCTGCCGGTACAGGGAAAACCCGATGAGTTCAGTGGTGGTGTAGGCTCTTTTAGTATCGAGAGTTCTATCGATACTCTTCAAATCAAGCAGGATCAGGCGCTTACCTTACGATATAAAATATCCGGTTCGGGAAATATAAACGGGATAAAACTGCCGACCCCGCAGTTTCCCACCAATGTTGAGGTTTTTGAACCTAAGATAGAACGGCTTGTCAATAATAAAGGGAAATCGATCCGGGGCAGCGTATCCTGTGAGTATGTGATTATTCCGCGCAGCAGTGGGCAACTGCACATTCCGGCATTAACCCTGAACTATTTCGATCCAAATCGGAAACGGTATCAAAGCAAATCAGCGCCCGGTTTTAATGTCAGCGTTCAACCCAATGAGCAATCTTCCATTGCCCGGAGTGCCGGTTTCCGGAAAGAAGAGATATCTCTATTGGGAACCGACATCCGGTTTATTATGAGAGAATCTCCCAAATGGCAGAAAATCGGTTCCACTGTTTTTAATCAGCTCTGGTTCTGGATGCTAAATGTTATATCCCTCTCGATCATTGGCGCCAGCCTTGCTTTTCGCTGGTGGATGGATAAATTGGAAAATAACAGTATGTTCGCTCGTAGAAGACGGGCTCTGTCCAAAACTACGGCTTCCTTAAAAGCCCTGGAAAGTGAGATGGGTGCCGGAAAGTATGAGACCGTTTGCGATCGCCTGGACCGGATATTGACGGGTTTTATTGCCGATAAAATCGGATTGCCGGTGTCCGGAGTCGGGGCGAAAGAGATTTCGACTGCTCTGTCTGATAAAAAAATTGACCCGACGATTATCAAATCCGTCGAAACGGTTCTCAAAGAACTTGAACAGTATCGCTTCTTGCCGGGGGATCCGGAGAAACAGAAAATTCGAAAACTGGTCGGAAGGGTGAATGACTTAGTCGCCCAACTGAATAAGGTGTTATAACATGCAAAAGTATATTAAGCTGTTTTGGCTCTTGTTTACAGTATATCCCTTTGTGATCAGCGCCCAGGACAATGCAGATTTTTATTTTCAGAAAGGTAACGAATATTACATGGAGGAAAATTATCCTGAAGCTGTCCGGCAGTATGAATCTGTTCTGAATATCGGCTATGAGAGCCCTGAACTCTATTTTAATCTGGGCAATGCGTACTATAAATCCGGTCAATTGGGAAAGGCTATTCTGAATTACGAACGGGCTTTGAAGAAAAAACCGCAAGATAAGAATATTCAGTTTAATTTGAAGCTGGCAAACCTGCGGGTAAAAGACCGGATCGAAGTTCCTCCGGAATTTTTTCTTTTTCGCTGGAATCGGAAAATAGTTCAGCTGTTGTCAACCCGGAACTGGGCCTGGTTTGTAGCAGCGCTTTTTTTTCTGGCGAGCGTGCTGACTTCAATTTTCGTTGTCGGCGAGATAAACAGATTTAAAAGACAGCTAAAAATAGCAGCGATAACGCTCTTTTTTTGTGCAGGGCTGATAATGATGCCGCTCATTCAACGCTATCAAATGGAAAAATCCCGGGCTTACGGGGTTGTTCTTAGCTCCCACAGCAAGAGTCTGGCGGCGCCCCAGGAAGGCAGCACCGAATTGTTTATTGTTCATGAAGGCACCAAAGTCCGGATTCTGGATACCGATGGCGATTGGAGTAAAATAGAATTGATCGACGGAAAACAGGGCTGGATACTCTCCTTGGACCTGGGAATTATTTAAGTTAAATATCTCAGGGCTTCTTTTTTTAATTATGATGATTGTTTAGTATATTTCAGGTAGTTAACGTTATGATCATGAATAAACGAATATTAATTGTTTTAATAATATCTGGAATGAGTTTTTTAATGGCTCAGGAACGGATGGCGGATCAGGATGAAAGCTTCGATCCGCTTAATTTGCATGAACCGTCATTACCGATCCTGGATGGCTCAATGATCTATGAGATTATCACAGATATAAAAGAGCCCGATGAACGGTTATGCCGGGATACGGTGCGTATTGTTGAAAAAACGGGGTGGAAAGTTCAGCTGTTTTCGACAACCGATTTTTACAAAGCCGATACGGTTTATTTTCAGGCAGTTGACGATTTTATCGAAGAAGAGGTTGTCAAGGTTTTTAATTCGCCCAATTATAAAATCAGAGTTGGCAATTGTACAACGAGAGAATCTGCGGAAGAGCTGCTTCGCCGCGCCCTGGATTTAAAGTACCGCGACGCCTGGATTATTCGGACTTCGGTTAAAGTCAAAGAAAGACTTATACTTTATTAAATAATCTGTAAATTACATTTTTATCGAGAGGGAATATATGTCAGGTCACTCAAAATGGAGTACCATAAAACGGAAAAAAGGTGTCCAAGATGCCAAACGCGGTAAGATTTTTACCAAGCTTATCAAGGAAATTCAGGTAGCCGCAAAATTGGGTGGTGGCGATGAAAACGCCAATCCCCGCCTCAGGTCGGCTATTCAGGCGGCCCGGACCGCTAATATGCCGACCGCCAATATTGAGCGGGGCATTAAAAAAGGGACAGGTGAGCTTGAGGGTGTGAACTATGAAGAGATCACCTATGAAGGATACGGCCCCGGCGGTATCGCTATTTATATGGAAGCGATGACGGACAATAAAAACCGCACCGTTTCCGAAATCCGGCACCTCCTGACAAAATACGGCGGAAATCTGGCAACTAACGGCAGTGTGGCTTGGATGTTTGAGAAGAAAGGTATTATTACTATTGACAAAAGCGTCTGTAGTGAAGACGATCTTTTGTTAGTGGCGACCGATGCCGGCGCTAATGATATTCTGGAAGAAGACGATATTTATGAAGTAGATATGGACCCGGCAGCTTTTGATGATGTCAAAAATGCGCTGGAGAGTAATAATATTCCCATATTGGAAGCCTCAATCCAGATGATCCCGAAAAATGTGGTTAAAGTGGATGAGCAACTTGCGTCAAAAATACTGAAAATCATGGATGCCCTTGAAGATCATGACGATATCCAGAATGTTTATGCCAATTTTGACATTGACGATGAGATAGTCAATAAACTACAGGATAATGTTTAATGCGGGTGATTGGGCTAGATCACGGGCTCCATCATACCGGTTACGGTATTTTGAACAAGGAAAACAGTAAGATCAGCTGTCTGGGTTGGGGAACTGTTGATACGTCACCCAAATTGCCATTCCCCAAGCGGCTTCAGAAAATATATGCTGAGCTCATGGAGGTTATATCACGTTGGCAACCGACAGAAATGGTGATAGAATCGGCAATTTATGCTCAAAATATAAAAACGGCTTTATTAATGGGACATGCTCGGGGTGCAGCTCTCTTGGCGGGTGTGAATTCAGGTTTGGAGATATTTGAGTATGCGCCTACAAAGATCAAGTCAGCGGTTGTCGGAAATGGCGCCGCTACAAAAGAACAGGTTCGGTTTATGATGATCCGGCTGCTGAATCTGTCCGATGAAAAAATTCCTTTTGATGCTGCCGATGCATTGGCGGCGGGCTATTGTCATCTCAATCAGTTAAAGTTGGCGAGGTAAGCAATGTTTGCTTATTTAACCGGTATTGTTATTCATAAAGATCCGACGTCCGTCGTCCTGGATGTAAATGGCATAGGCTATCAAATCTCGATCCCTCTGTCAACTTATGAAAGACTGCCGGGAATCAACCAAAGCACAAAGCTTCTGATTCACTTTCAGGTTCGCGAGGATGCTCAGACGCTGTATGGATTCCATACAGAGGAAGAGAAGAATCTCTTTCTGAATCTGATAAATATTTCCGGAATCGGCCCGAAAATGGCAATCACTATCTTAAGCGGCGCCACCCCGGCTCAATTTAAGAACAGGATCATCGCCGGCGATGTAAATGCCCTGACCCTGATTCCTGGAATCGGAATGAAAACCGCCAAGCGGATCATCGTGGAACTCCGTGAAAAACTGGTCGGTGCGGATGATACTGTTCCCGGTGATTTTGGCGTTATCGTCGATTCGAAATACAGTGATGAAGCCTTAAAAGCTTTATTATCTCTGGGCTATCGGAGAACCGAGGCACTGAATGCAATCAAGCGTGCCCTGAAAGAATTAGATGCCGATGCATCGGTGGAAAAGATATTAAAAGTTGCCTTAAATAAAATGTAAGATGAGGATCAACCATGGAATCAATTCCTCAAAAAACGCCTTTTTATAACAAACACGTAGCTCTGGGAGCAAAAATCGTTCCCTTTGCAGGTTTCTTAATGCCGATCCAATATTCCGGTATTATGGATGAACACCTCGCCGTTCGCAATGCCGTCGGTGTTTTTGATGTAACCCACATGGGAGAATTTATTGTGACCGGCTCTGCCGCCGAAAAGTTTCTCAACAAGATCACCGTCAATGATGTCTCCGCACTTGAAATCGGTCAGGTTCAATATTCGGCAATGTGTTATCCTGACGGCGGAATTGTGGATGATTTGTTGGTTTACCGGTTTGCCGATCACTACATGATGGTGGTCAACGCTTCCAATATCGAAAAGGATTTTGACTGGGCGCAGCAGAATCTGATTGAAGGCGTTAATTTGAAAAATATTTCCGGAGATACAGCGCTTCTGGCAATTCAGGGACCGAAGTCTTGTGATGTTTTACAGAAATTGACTGATGTGGTTCTGAAAGATATTCCTTTTTATCATTTTACCGAAGGTTCCTTGGCGGGATTCGATATGATCATCTCCCGGACCGGATATACCGGGGAAAAGGGCTTTGAATTATATCATGATCCTTCGAAAGGGGCTGAATTATGGGATAAGATATTTGCAGCCGGACGGGAATTCGGGATTCAACCGATCGGTCTGGGCGCCCGGGATACCTTGCGACTGGAAATGAAATATTGTCTGTATGGCAATGATATTGATAAAACCACCAATCCCCTGGAAGCGGGGCTCGGCTGGATCACGAAACTGCAAAAGGATGATTTTAACGGAAAGGCAGAACTATTGCGGATCAAGGAAGCCGGTCTGCGCCGTAAATTGATCGCCTTTGAAATGATTGATAGAGCTATTCCCCGGCACGGCTATCCCATTATTGTGGGCGAAGAGGAGGTTGGTATCGTCACCAGCGGAACCCAGTCGCCTTCACTGAATACCGGAATCGGATTAGGATACCTGGCGAGTGAACATACCAAACCCGGAACAGAAATATTAATAAATATCAGAGGAAGAAAATTGAAAGCCCGGGTGGTGAAACCACCTTTTGTGCCTCCCCATACAATATGAGTGAAAAACGACAAGAGATCACCGGTTTATTATTAATCGGGCTGGGTATTTTCGTATTCCTGAGCCTGATCTCCTATAATCCTTTGGAAGAGCCGACCATTTCGAAAAATGTCGTGATCAGTAATTGGATGGGAATTCTCGGCGTCTTTATTGCCCACTATTTAATAAAATTTACCATCGGAGCAGCAGCTTTTGTTCTGCCGCTGCTGCTTGTTATATGGGGCTGGTGGATCTTTGCCAAGCGAAATTTTCAAGTAGCAATCCGCTTTACGATTTACATTGTTTTGCTGGCTCTTTTAGTGTCAATTGCCCTGGCTTTACCGGCTGTCAGGCAGCGCGTCATCGATCCGATCGGTTTTCGCTACAGCGGATATGTCGGTGGGATTATTGCGAAAACCTTTGTTGATTTTCTGGGGTTTTACGGTGCGGCAATTTTTATCGGTTTGTTGACGCTGATAACTATCAGGGGGTATTTTTCCTGGAGTTTTTACGGACCTTTCGAAAAGATTTTAAACCGTAAACAGCGTAAAAGGGAGAGCTTGGATAGAGCAAAACCCGGTTTTGAAGGCGAGAAAATTTCCAAAAAGAAAAAGCGTAGAAAACTATTGCAAAAAACGCCGGTTACCGAATCAGCCGTGCCAGGAATAACCATCTCTCAGGAGGATTTGGATAGACCTTTAGAGCCGCCTAAACCGACACCACGGTTAATGAAAAAAGCGAAATCCACAATAGCGCCGTCTGAATTTACCGTTGATAAAGCTGTTGGCGATGAAGACATTGAATCCGTGGATACGTTGCAGGAAAACGTTATAAAGCGTAAATATGTGCTCCCGTCTCTTGATTACCTTGACTATTCGGAAGATGCTTCTCAAAATGTGCCCCGGGAAGAGATGCTGGAAAATGCCCGGCTATTGGAAAATGCTCTGGAAACTTTCGGTGTAAATGGGCGAGTGGTGCATGTATCGCCCGGTCCGGTGATTACGCGTTATGAAATCGAACCAGCGTCCGGCGTCAGGGTTAGCAGAATTGCCGGTTTAGCCGATGATCTGGCTCGCATCCTTTCAGCCAAACGGATTCGGATAGTTGCTCCCATACCGGGAAAATCCGTCGTGGGAATTGAGATACCAAACCGCCATCCGGCAATTGTATACCTGAAAAGTATTGTAAGCTCAAAGCGTTTTGCCAATTCTGACTCCATCTTGACTATTGCCCTGGGGAAGACAACTTCCGGTGGTATATATACTCTTGATTTGGCAAAAATGCCCCATTTACTCATTGCCGGGGCGACCGGTTCCGGAAAAAGTGTTTGTATTAACACTATTATCACCAGCATATTGTACCGGGCCAAACCCGATGAAGTTAAATTTGTTATGATTGATCCGAAAAAACTGGAGCTGTCCGCCTACCGGGCGCTGGAAAAGTATCACTTGATTACCTCTGAAGATCTTGATGAATATATAATTACCCGGGCGGACAATGCGATTGTGGCATTAAGATCCATTGAAGCGGAAATGGAACGGCGCTATGAAATCCTGGCGGGTGCAACAGTCCGCAACATTGCCGAGTACAATCAAAAAGTAAAAAATGGTGATCAGGACAAAGAATTTTTACCTTATATCGTCGTGGTGGTTGACGAACTGGCCGATCTGATGATGACTTCCGCCAAAGAGGTTGAAGAACCCATTACACGGCTGGCTCAAATGTCTCGGGCAGTGGGTATTCATCTGATTATTGCCACCCAAAGACCTTCCGTGGACGTTATAACCGGTATTATTAAAGCGAATTTTCCAGCGCGGATCGCTTTCCAGGTAGCCTCAAAAGTTGATTCCCGGACGATTCTCGATATTAACGGTGCGGAAAAACTTCTGGGGCGGGGTGATATGTTAATCACGACGCCTCAAAATCCCGAACCGGTACGCCTGCATAGCGCTTATATTACGCTTGGTGAATTGGAAAAAATTCTGGCTCATATTCAAAAGCAGCCGAAACCGGGAGAGATGGAACTACCCTCGGTTCAGGAAGAAAAATCCGATGAATATAATGGATTGCTCAGTGGCGAACGGGATTCGCTGTATTATGAAGCGCTCAGACTGGTGGTTACCCATCAACAGGGCTCAATATCACTGTTGCAGAGAAGATTGCGAGTCGGTTACTCGCGGGCAGCCCGGCTAATCGACGAACTGGAAGCCGCCGGAATTGTGGGACCTTTCACCGGCAGTAAGGCGCGTGAAGTGCTTGTAGATGAGAATTATCTCGAAGATCTGGATGAAGGTCGTTATGGTGAATAGATTAGGTCTGATTCTAATTATTAATACTTTAATTGTCGGCGCCTACGCTTCCGGTCCGGGTGACCGGCAGCTGCTTGAACAGCTCTCGGATTATTATTATGCTAAAACGCCCCTCGTGTTGACCTTTGAGATTATTCAATATTTTGATGAAGCAGATTCTCAATCACTTATCGGGACATTCTATATGAGTAGTGAGGATAAATTTCGTACCGACTTTATTGATCAGGAAATCATTTTTGATGGTGAATGGCTGTGGAGCTGGGATCAGGAAAATGATCAGGTTGTTGTTGAAACGCTGGATCCTCAATCCAGCCTGAAGTTTATTTTTGATATGCTGCACGGCAACTGGGAATCCTTTATTATTGACCGGATGGATTCGAACCAAACGGATAGTTCAGTGGTAATGGAATTGCGAACTGCCGATGAAAACGCTTTTTTTCAAACTATTCATTTGAATATAAATCCTATCACCAAAGAATTGCTTTCGGCGGATTATTTGGATTATAAAGACGGCAAAACGGAGATCAGGTTTAGCTCTCCCGAACAGCTCGATAAAGAGTCGGGGCAAACCTTTTTCGATACCAAACGGTATGAGAACAAGGAGATCATTGATTTAAGACCATGACAAAAGAACCAACTTTTAAACGACGTTTTTTCAATTATAAGACTCTGTTGGGAATTGGGATCAGCTTCCTGGGACTCTATTTGGGATTCCGGAAATTCGACGCCGAAGAGTTTTTTGCGGCGTTGCGGGAAACAGATCTGATGTTGTTTTTTCTTTCTATGCTTGTCATGGTATTTACCGTATATCTGCGGTCGATCCGCTGGAAATATCTGGTAAATCCCCTAAAAAAAGTGACGCAGAAGGATTTGTTCGGTTCCGAAATGGTCTGTTATTTCGGGAACAATGTATTTCCGTTGCGCTTAGGCGAAGTACTGCGGGCTTATTCGCTCAGTAAAATCACTAAATTATCAAGCGCCTCAATCTTTGGAACGATTGTCGTAGAACGGTTTCTCGATGTGCTGTTTTTTCTCATAATTCTGCCGGTGACCGCCTTGCTGTTTCCGACGATGCCCGTCTGGATCAGGTGGAGTGGTGTCGTGGCGGGCGCCGCTTTGGTCGTATTGGTGGCGCTCTACTATTTATATCAATATAAACAAGCTACTCTCAGGCGGTATCTGAATAATAAACTCCATTCGTCCTCTTATAAAAAATTTTTTGATATTATAAGGAAGTTTCTGAGCGGGGTCAGAACGTTACGGAATACGCCACATGCAGGTTTGATTGTATTTTGGACGGTGATCATCTGGGCGGTCAATATCTTTAATTACTGGCTGATCGGAACATCGCTGCATGTTTTTTTCTCGCTTCAAGACCTTTTGCTGGTTTTTTTCGTAACTTCTGCTATTATATCTGTACCTTCGGCGCCCGGTTATGTCGGGACCTATCATGCCGGGGCGATTGGAATTCTGGTTTTTTTAGGATATGAATTGAGTCAGGCTCAGGTGATAGCCGTTATTTTACATGCTGTCGGATTTTTATCATTAACATTGATTGGATTTTTGTATTTTATTAAGTACCATATTCATGTTAAAGACACATCATTTCAGGGTGTACAAATTGAAAGCGAATATTAAGGTGAATACATGGATGCTATGAACGGACAGGGGCAAAACGACTTTCAGGAGAATGAAGTCTCCTTGCAGGATTATATACGCATCATCTACCGGGGGCGCTGGATAATTGTGGTCACTTTTTTACTAATTATGGTGGCGACAGTTTATTTTACATTTACATCACCGCCGGTTTACGAATCTTCAACACTTTTAATGTTTTCCGGAAGACAGGGGCAAACTTCAACCCTGTTTCAAAACCCTTTCATGGCAGGCAATTACATGAAAGTCAACAATGAAATCGAAGTATTAAAAAGTAACTACCTGGCGCGCCGTGTTGTCATGCGAATAAAATCGTCGGCTTATGCGGACAGCTTATATATCCTTGGAACGCGGGAACTCCCTAAAAAGGGGATTGACTTTTCAGATATAATTGCCGGTCTTAGTGATGGTATTAAATGGATATTTAGGGAAGCAGGTGATGGCAACCCGGTTAAAATCGATACCCTTGAACGCGCTATCGTCAAAAATATTAAAGACGCCATGAAAGTCGAGCCGATCCGGGATACTGAAGCTGTTCGCCTCACGATCAGCTCGGTCGATCCCTATGAAGCCGCCTATCTTGCCAATACAATTGCTAATGAATATTATGAACTCGATCTGCAATTTAATCGCGGTGAAGTGGTTGAATTGAAAAACTTTCTTGAAGAACAATTGGAAGATATCGAAAAAGACCTCATTAGATCCGAAGAGAAGTTGAAACAATTTCAGGAACGCGCCGGAGTCTATGTTTTGGATGAAACGGCTCAGGCGCTGATCGATCAGCTCTCCACGTTTGAGGCGACCTACTATACCTCTCTCGCTGATCTTCAGGTTTCCCGGCATAAACTGGAAAACCAGCAGAAAATGCTAAGTGAACGGGAAAAATGGATTGTTAATGAGGCAATTAATACAACAAATCCGTTCATTATCCAGCTTCGGCAGGCAATTGCCGAAATGGAAGCCCAGAAAATAACTGTTATGGCAATCCAGGGATATGAGGCGACAAGCGATGCCATAATTGAGTTGGATAAACGAATTGACGAATTAAAGTCGAAACTTTTTAAAGAGGCTCAAAATGTAACAAATCTGGGCCTTGCACCCGAAGAGCAATCTCAAATTTCTCTCGATCTGTTAAAGCAGGTTCTTTTTAATAATGTTGAAGTCATTGCTCTTGAAGCCAAAAGCAAGGAGTATAAAAAATTAGTTGATCAATATTCCGATAAATTAAATCAACTTCCCGAACGCAGCCTGGAATTTGCTCGTCTGGACCGGGAACGTCAGGTTAATGAAAAATACTATATTCTCATGAAAACCAAGTATCAGGAATCCCGGATAACTGAAGCCAGTAAAATCAGTAGTGTCAGGATTGTAGACCCGGCAATACCGGCGGAAAAACCGGTTAAGCCGAAGAAGCGCATGAATCTCCTTTTGGGAGTTTTTTTGGGATTAGGATTGGGGATCGGAATTGCCTTTGTAAAAGAGTATCTGGATCATTCGGTTCGAAGTATCGAAGACCTGGAAAAACTCGGAATATCAACTATTTCGATAGTACCCAAAATAGATATTAAAAGCGCCCTGGAAAAAGCTCAAAAATCAGGCAAACCGGATGAAGAGGAATATGCTCTCAAAGCCCGCTTAATTACCCATTATGATCCGAAATCCACAGTAGCCGAAGCCTACCGGACACTGCGAACCAATATTTCTTTCATGAATCCCGATAAGCCGCTGCGTAGTCTGGTAGTTTCCAGCGCCGGACCGGGAGACGGAAAATCAACCACAGTAATCAACATCGGCATCACGTTTGCCAATCTGGGTAGGAAAGTTCTGTTGATCGATGGAGATTTGCGGAAGCCGATTCTGCACAAGGTCTTTGATGTGCCCTGTGAACCCGGGCTGGCTCATCGGCTGATTCAGGATCTTAATGACCACGATGTCATCAGGGAAACCCAGGTGCCCAATCTTCATCTGATAACCTGTGGTGATGTGCCCCCGAACCCGTCGGAGTTGCTGGCTTCTCAAAAATTAAGGGATTTATTTAGCCGGATGAAACAGGAATATGATATAGTGTTGATTGACTCGCCGCCGATTATTGCCGTAACGGATGCCAGTATTTTATCCAAGATGACAGACGCCATTTTGCTGGTAGTCCGGTCGGGTAGTACCGATCAGCGGATCTTGAGACGCAGCGTTGATATACTATCGCAGGTTAATACCAATTTAATCGGCGCTGTCTTGAACGGTGTGAATATTTCCGCCGGTTACGACTCTTATTACTATTATTATAACTATTATTACTACTATGCCGATACCGGTGACAAGAAAAAAAGTTCGCGTCGCAGGCGCGGAAAAAGACCTAATATTCTTGATAAATTGAAAAGTTCAGCTTAAGCAGGACTCGGTTTTTTAATAAGTATTAAGGGTGATGCCGGAACGAAAAATAAATTATACTAAAATAGATTATGCTGCAAACTGATCAAATTTATCACATGGATTGCATCAAGGGTATGCAGACTATGGATGATAATAGTATCGATCTCATCATCACCGACCCGCCGTTTGCCATCGATTTTAAAGCGAAGCGGGGCAATTACAACCGCACGGCATCGCGGGTCCTGGAAGGGTATAATGAAATTGCTCAAAAGGACTACTTCCAATTTACTTATAATTGGATGCAGGAAGTTTTTCGGATTCTCAAAGATTCCGGCAGCATGTATGTCTTTTCCGGCTGGAATAATTTGAAAGATGTGCTGAATGCCCTTGACGACGTGGGATTTATTACCGTTAATCATATTATCTGGAAATATCAATTCGGGGTAGTGACCCGCCGGAAATATGTCAGCTCCCATTATCACTGTATCTACGTTTGTAAAAATGACAAAACACGTAAGTTTTATCCCTTTTCCCGCTATGGTAAGGAAGCAAGAAACGATGCCGGAAGAAGTTTGCACTACCGGGACAAAGAGGATGTCTGGACGATCAAACGGGAATACTGGAACGGTGATCACAAAACGCCCACGAAATTGCCTGCCGAAATCATCAAAAAACTATTGGCTTACTCGAGCCTTGAAGGCGATATTGTCTGTGATCCCTTTCTCGGTTCCGGTCAGGTTGCCGTTGTCAGTAAAATGCTGAAACGTCACTTTATCGGTTTTGAGATCAATAAAGAATATTATGATTTTGCGAAAGCCCGTCTCGATAGCGGTCAGTATCGATTAAAAGCAACTAAACAGACTAGTATTTTTTAACCCCGGGAACAGATTGGCTGTTGCCGGTCAGCTCATTCGCCACTTAAGGGTGAAGAATTTATGTCGATGAATTTTTTTAGTTGCCACACCTGTCGCCATTACAATGACAGTTTTAATACTTTCAGAACTCCTGACTTATCGCAGATTATTCTGTCTCTAATTTTTGCAATAATAATAATCGATGCAGCATAATCTAAAAATCTATCAGATAATCCTTCAGAATTCACAGCACACATCCTTATTTTG
>JAGHBC010000133.1 GCA_021161185.1 Fidelibacterota bacterium | reverse complement strand
CCTTCGTACCTACGTATAGAGTTTCCTGTATAACATATCAATATGCGATATTTTTTACTATTACGATTTTGTCCATTTTCCATTTCCATCTAAAAACAGTGGAAATTTCATTTATTTCATCAAGATATTTTATAATTCTGAATTTTAATTCTTCTTTTGATTCAACTCGAATCCCGCGTAAAAAACTTCTTGCGATTTTACTAAAAAACATCTCGATTATATTTAGCCATGATGTATGGGTTGGGGTAAAAATAAATTCGAATCTGTTCGGAACTATTTTCAAATAAGTTTTTGTTTTTTTTGATATATGTGATTTTGTTCAGTTATTTCTTCAAACATTTTATACTGGCATTCCGTCATGCCGAGAGCGGTGTAGGTGCGCTGGGCATTGATGTTTTCTTTCTCCACATACAGCCGGAATCCACAAATATTCTTCTCTTTAAGCGCCAGTTTTTTGACGAAAGAGTACATGGTTCGATAGATGCCTTTTCGGCGGCAATCCGGGTGAATGTAGACGCTTTGAATCCACCAGAAAAGACCGTTCCGCCAGTCGCTCCACTCGTAGGTGACCATCAGGCAGCCGGCGACCTGCCCATCAACTTCCGCTACGATGTAAAAACCGTATTCCGGGTGTCTGAACAGATTTTTGACGCCGGCACTGATTTTTTCCTTTTCGAGGCTTTTTCCTTCAGTCTCCAATGCCATGGCGATATTAAAGTCGGCGATTGTTTCGGCGTCACCGATTCGGGCTTTTCGGATGGTTGGATTTAATTCCATCATGTGGTTCCTTATAAGAAAATGATGATAAAGAAATTTAAAAGATTGTTGGAAGTCTACAAAAATACCCCATGACTCGCCATCGTGAAATCCGGGGTATTTGATTTTTTACAATCTTTATTTTCCAATATTTTTGAGGATTCCGGGTTCTCTTTAGAATAATCCAACCAGATCTTAGTTTCATCTTTCATAAATTACTTCTCCTGATTCAATCTCAGTCATGAATGAGCTACTCTTAACGCCGGATTTTATTGGAATTATATCTAACGGTATCTTCCTTGATATCTTTCGGGTTAACTTTCTATATTTTAATGCTAAATCCAAATATTTGTCATTACTCGTCTGAAATACTGCAATATCAACATCATTCGGATTATCTGAATAAATAAACGATCCAAATAAAACTATTTTATCAATTTCTTTTTCTGAGCCTAAAATAGTTTTTAATTCATTTTTAATGTTTTCTTTGAATTTTTTAGTCATACTACCGAGCTCTCTATTTATATAATTCAAACGAAATCTTACGGAATCGATATATAAGAATCAATATGAAATTTACGAAATGAAGACGATTTGGAGATTTATCTTAATCTGGTGCCAACGTCGGAGCGTAGGTAACAGGAACATGTAAATGGCCGGATCACAGTACCTGCTGACCGTTGCGGGCTTCCAACAACTTGTACCAGTCTTCCCGACTGTAGTCAATTTCCAGCGCCTTTAGCGATGCTTTGATGCGTGATGAATTTGTTGTGCCGATAATCGGGAAGATGCGGGCGGGATGTTTCAGTAGCCACGCCAGCATAATGATCCAGTTTTCAGTCCGGTACTTTGCCGATTGACGGTCGAATTCCGCTTTAATCCGTTTCTCATCGTCCGATGAAAATGTGCTGCCCCAGGCGGGATAGACAACCCCTCCCAGCGGGCACCAGGCTTGAGGGGTGATTCTCACTTCCTGACATTGGTCCAGGGTTCCGTCCAACAGTGTATTGATATTGTGAATATTGATCTCAACCTGGTTGGTAATTATTGGCATTGGGCAATACTTTTGTAGTAGGGAAACCTGTGACGGGCGAAAGTTGCTGACGCCGAAATGTCTGACCTTGCCGGAATTTTTCAATTTCTCAAATGTGCCGGCTACCTCTTCCGCCCGGAACAGGTAATCCGGTCGGTGAAGCAGCAGAATATCCAGATAATCGATCTTCAGGCGTTTCAGGATTCCGTCAACGCTGCTGAGAATGTGCTTTTCCGAAAAATCATACCGCACCGGATCGTCAGGATTGGGGTTGCTCTTGCCACAAATGCCGCATTTACTCGTGATGACAATTTTTTCGCGCATTCCGGGAATTTCGCTTAAAACTTCGGCAAACAGCTTCTCACATTTTCCGCCGCCGTATATATCGGCGTGATCGAAGTGGGTAAATCCCGATTCGTATGCAGTGCGGACAGCCTCTTTGCCTTTTCGGCGGCTCTCGTCGGAATTGTCACCGACAATCCGCATGCAGCCGTAAACCAGCCGGGATGATTTTAGATCGCTTTTACCAATCTGTAAAAATTTCATGATGTAATCCTTTTTCAAAACAATTATCAAAATATAAAAATGTATTGGTGTAAAAATAATATAAATCCGTATCATGTTCCTTTTTCTTGCCCTTTAACGGAAACTTTGATAGTTTCATTCCGCTTTTTAGGTTGTAATTATTAAGCGGTTGTGTTTTTAGAATTGATGTGATAATAAACCTCATCATAGTACTTGTACTGGCTGTAATCCTGGTGTCCATCTGGATGAATTTCTGCCATAATGATGTGAAGTGGTCGGACCGGAAAATCGACATTGCAAAATTGGATTTTTTCCGGGATTTCTTCCGGGGTACGGCGACATCCGCTTATCAAGTTGAAGGGGGTTGTGATCATAATGACTGGTCTGTTTGGGAACGATCTTTCGCTGAAAATGCCAATCCCCGGATAAAAGGCGGACAGAAACCGGGGCTTGCGGTGAATCACTGGAACCGATACCGCGATGACATTGATCTTCTGAAGCAGACAGGCGGCAATGCTTACCGGTTTTCCGTAGAATGGAGTAAGGTATGCCCCAAACTAGGCGTCTGGGACCGGCGGGTCATTGACCATTATATCGGAAAATGCGCCTATTTGAATGAAAACGGTATAAAGCCGTTTGTGACCCTTCATCACTTTACAATACCCGGTTGGCTGTACGAACCGGCGGTATATGCTATGATGGGCTGGGTACGGGGAATATTTCCGCCGGGGAAGCGGGATCCCTGTCTCGCTGCCCGGGTTCTTAATAATCTGCTGAAAGCTCATTTTCAGGCTTACCACGCTATTCATGAAACCGACCAAAGTGACGCCGATGGTGACGGTGTCCCCTGTAAGGTCGGTATCATTAAAAATATTACCATTTTCGATCCGGCGCGGAAATGGTGGCTGCCCGATTGGATTGGTGCAAAAATTCTTCATCGTCTGTTCAACCAGGCGGTTCTGGAGGCTTTTTTGACGGACAGATTTGCATTTAATTTGAAAAATATCGTGAACTTTTCTCAGGAAGTCCCGGGGCTTTCCGATACACTTGACTGGATCAGTGTAAACTATTACACTCAATATTTCTGTAAGCCGGATCGCAAGTCCGATTTCAAAATTAAAATGTATCCCAATCAGAAAACGGCTCAGACCGATATGGGTTGGGCGGTGTATCCGGCGGGATTGCACCGGGTCTTGCAGATGATCCGGCTGCCCGGCGTCCCCATTTATATCACTGAAAATGGTATTGCCACGGAAGATGAAACCCTGCGGCAGGATTTTATTTTGAAACATGTCGAGGCGACCCGTGAGGTCATGCTGGATGGCTGTGATATTCGCGGATATTTCTACCGGTCCCTGCTTGACAATTTTGAATGGGCGGAAGGCTTTGATAAACGCTTCGGACTGTACCATGTGGATTTTGATCCTCAGAAACGACCCCTGAAAGAAGGGGTGCAGATATATAAGGAAATTATTCATGTTCCAGGGCACAAAAAATAAAATAATACAAATCGAGGAGCAGCAATGAAAAGCAAATTATTTTTCTTTGGATTGATCTTTTTTTGCGGAGTTATTATGGTATATGCAAATCCTAAAAGAGCCTTGACATTTGACGACCTGACTGCCTGTCAGCGTCTGAAAGATCCGCAGTTTTCACCCGATGGAAGCCGGATTGCCTTTGCGGTTCAAACTATAAACGAAGCCGAGAATAAAAGCCGCACCGATATCTTTCTAATTTCTTCGGAGGGGCAAGATCTGCGCCGATTGACAGATGGAAAAAGCTTCTGCTCGTCGCCGCGATGGTCGCCTGATGGTCGCCTTGCTTTCCTGTCATCCAGCCAGATCTGGATACAGGGAGCCACCGATTCCGAACCGAAACAGTTGACAAATCATTATTCGGGAGTGACTGAATTTGTCTGGTCACCCAACGGGAAATATATTGCCTTTGCCAGCCGGGTTTATCCCGATTGTCCTGCTCAGGAATGTATTAAAAAAAGAGACGAAGTGCAGGATAGCAGTAAAGTCAAAGCCCGCGTCTATGATGAATTATTATACCGCCACTGGGACGAATGGTGGGATCATAAACGCTCTCATCTTTTTGTTCTGAATGTTGAAAGCGGAGAGTTTAAAGACGTGACACCCGGCGATTATGATGCTCCGCCCCTGGCGCTATCGAGCGGATTTACATTTTCACCCGATTCCAAAGATTTAGTTTTTACCAGCAATCATGACAAACTGGTAGCTGCCAGCACGGACAATGATGTCTGGATGACGCCCGTTGAAGGCGGCGCCCTTGAACTAATCAGCACAAAGTGCAGAGACCGGGATTTTGAAGGGAACGACAGTGATCCCCGGTTCTCTCCGGACGGCAAATATCTGGCTTTTTTGTCGATGAAACGGGCTGGTTTTGAATCCGATAAACCCGATCTGTTTATCAAAGATATGAAAAGAGGAAAATTCAAAAATCTGACGACTGACCTGGATATCAGGATTAATTCTTACCAATGGATGCCTGACGGAAAATCCATTTTGCTACAGGTTGACGAGAAAGGACGTTATCCCATCAAACGTCTCGATATTAAAACCGGAAAGCTGACAACGCTGGTGGGGGATGGATATAATAAAAGCATTAGCATTAGCCCCGATGGTAATTCTTTTGTATATCTTCATGAACGCACAACGATGCCTTTTGAACTGTATATCGGTTCAACCGAAACCGGAGAATCACAACAGCTAACCTATTTTAACAAGGACTTACTGGCTGATGTCGCTATGAACGATATTGAGGATTTTTGGTTCGAGGGCGCGGAAGGCGCTAAAGTACATGGTTTTATCGTAAAGCCGCCGCACTTTGACGCGGACAAAACTTATCCGGCAGTGTTCTTCGTTCACGGCGGACCTCAGGGCGCCTGGCATGACGGCTGGCATTACCGCTGGAATATCCAGATGTGGGCGGCGCAAGGTTATGTTATGATCATGATCAATCCACGCGGTAGTACCGGATACGGGCAAAAATTTACCGATGAAATCTCCAAAGACTGGGGCGGTAAGGTTTTTGAAGACCTGGTCGCGGGACAGAAATATGCACTGAATACATATCAATTCATTGATAAAAATAGAATTGCAGCTGCCGGCGCCTCCTATGGCGGCTATATGATGAACTGGTTTGAAGGGCACATGGACGCCTTTGAATATCCCTTTAAAACTCTGATTAACCACGACGGGACATTCAACCTTTATACGAATTTCTTAACCACCGAAGAACTCTGGTTCCCGGAGTGGGAGTTCAACGGTCCCTACTGGGAAGATGAGACCTGGTATAAAAAATGGTCGCCGCATAACTACGTGGACAATTTTAACACACCCATGTTGATCATTCACGGTGAAAAGGATTATCGCCTGAGTTATACGGAAGGTTTGATGCCTTTTACCGTTTTAAGGCGCAAAGGCATTCCGGCGAAATTGGTTCTTTTCCCCGATGAAGGGCATTTTGTGCTGAAACCACAAAACAGCCGGTTCTGGCATGAGACGATTTTTGAGTGGTTGGATAAATATCTCAAATAGCTTAAGCCTGATTCTGCTATAACAAAGCAGGAGCGATGATTTTTTGAAGACCAGCTTATTGAACAGATGGTGCAACAAAAGGTATTAGGTTTTTCACTGGTAAAAGCAAAACAGAAGCGAAAAATCGAACATTATTCCGTGAAAATGCTGTTATCATTCAAGGTTTTTCTAAAGAAAGGGAGCAAATTTCCCAAAATACACACTGGTTATAACAGGCACTCCAAGAGAAAATCGGCTTTATTGATCTGTAGTCTGTAATCATCTTTCTTGATCCACAAATGTTATCATCTCTTTAACAAAGTATGGCTCTCTTTTAAATGTTTCTGAAAAATATTTCCTTTACTTTTTTCCTTGTCGAAAAAAGTAACAAAAAAAAACACCGACTGAATGAAATCTCCGGGAAATCCCGCCGTTTCGCCTTTCTTTCGATTTGCCTCCGGGTTGGGCTATCTTTTCGATATCCGGATCACTATTAAAAAGTCCGGATTGGTTGTGTAATTTTTCCTCAATTGCATTAGCCAACAATTTCCATTTATCCTGCCGGATATCGAGCTTACCCATATTTAGGATTATATTTTGTCTCGGTCCGGCTGGGGTTCGTACCGATTCGACGAGTTGATGTTGTATATATTCTTTGCCTTTTCTTTTTTTTATTTTTTTGCGTATAAACATACATAAATATATTGATTTTAGAATATATCGACAAGTATAAAATACTTATTCAGGCACTACATTAGCGATGCCGACAAACCGGTCTAATAATAACAATAACTAATGAATATGATTTCCCGATTTTTTGCTGTTTTTGACGTCAATTTGTCGAATCGAGGTTAAATGTTTTTGGACTCCATCCTTCTCGATCAAAAATAATGGTAATGCGTCTCTCTTTACCGACTAACTTTCTGATCTTTGGCAGCGCTTTTTCTTTTAATGTATAATAGGAGGAAACAATGAGTAAAAAAAGTGTTGTTATCGTTAGGCGTGATTCTCTTTTTGTGGGGGAGTGCTTGGGCTCAGACGGTTGTCTGCGAGGGTTCCGGCACATTGAGCCAGGCTATTGCAGACGCTGCTTCGGGAGACGAACTGGTATTGGAAAGCGGCGGTATTCATACGGAACCGTTCGATACTGCCTATCATATTGACAAGGTGCTGACCATTATGGCGGAAGAAGGTGCAGCAGAAATGCCTGTGCTAAAGATGTTAAGTGTGGCCCGCGATGCAGGGAATTTACCCAGCTTTTTCATCATGAATGATGGCAGCAGCCTGACTCTGCGGGGACTCGAGTTCGACGGGCTTATAGATTCACCAGACACATCGAATTATGAGACTACGAGGGATTTATTCCATTGGCCTGTTCGCGCCAATCATGAGATTGGTTCCATAAAACTTTATGATTGCTACGTGCACAACATGGAGAACAAGATCTTCGCGGGGTATGACAGCGATATTTCGGGTATGAGCAATGTCAACGTTGATACCCTAATCTTTGAGAACTCACTATTCAAATACGTGGGTGGGATCAAGGCGCGATACGTCGGTTTGGACTATCTTAAAGTCGAGAACTGCACGTTCTGGGATATGCCTGGTTTTGGTATTTATATCCGGGGGGGGATGAGGTTTTCATTAACCATTGCACCTTTCACAATGTAGGTAACTCGATATACGGAAACTCCAGCACGGATTCTCCAGTCAGGTTGAGAATGGATACGCCTGCCAATGCTGTTGTGAAAAACAGTATTTTCTCCAATCACAAGGATGAAGAGGCTATTGAAATCGATGCAGGCATAACGGGTACGGTTTCACATTGCTTGTTCTTTGATTATACTGTGGAGCCAGCCCTTGGTGATATTGTACCCACCGACACAATATAGGCAGATCCCCAATTTGCTGATGCCGCAAATGGCGATTTCACCCTGGCCGGGACTTCGCCGGCCGTCGGTGCAGCTGATGACGGCACTGCCATTGGTGACTCACGTTGGGATCCGACAGCTGTATCTATACGGAATGATGTTCAGGTTCCAGGGCATTTTAATCTGGCACAGAACTATCCCAATCCGTTCAACCCGACGACGTCCATTCAATTCTCTCTGATGGGGTCGGGATACACAGTGCTAACGGTATACAATATGCTCGGACAGGAGATGGCAACTCTTCTCAACACCGAACTGCGAAGTGGTACTTACGAAGTAACCTTCGATGCTGCCGACTTACCTTCCGGGATTTATATCTACCAGATACAGTCAGGTGGATACACTGCTGTGAAGAAGATGCTGTTATTGAAGTGATCATGGTTGTGTACTAGTCCCTGCGGTCCCTTTTCGTTGCTGAGAAATGTAATGAGGAGTGGCCGCAGGAATTTTTTGCAGGCGTATTGATACAATGACTATAGACATACTATCCCAAGGATTCCGATACACAAATGAAGAGAGAGCAAATGATTGTAGATAGGCTTGACCGGGCGGAGCCCTATTTTGATATGCATCCGGCATTTGAACAGGTATTTAAATTCTTGCGCGAGGAGAGCCTGTCTGAGATTTTACATGGCAGGTATGATATTGATGGGGTTCGCCTGTTTTACAAAGTTAGTAAGGGACAGGGCCGAATCCGGACAGAATCCAGACTTGAGACGCATCGCAAGTACATAGACATTCAATACGTGATTTCCGGCGTGGATGAAATGGGTTGGAGAACAGCGTCAGAATGCAAAACTGTGGATGTCCCCTATAATGAGAACAGAGACGTCACCTATTTTCAAGACGAGCCGGAAAGTTGGAAAGAAGTCCACGCTGAATCATTTGCCATCTTTTTCCCGCAAGACGTACACGCACTCTTGGTGAGCGGTGGGGAGATTCACAAGGTAGTATTCAAGGTGGCTGTGGAGTGGCCACAAAATTAGGGATATGTAATCTTATTGCATCATACATGGTTGATGCGATTATAGGAAAGGGAAACAATCATGAAGGTAAACGCATTTCTTGTCCTGGGTTTATTGTTCTATTCGTGTTCCTCCAAGTCAATGGATGAAGCATCCACGAAAAAGTATCAAGGGGTTAATTACTCCAAGGCTCCCGGTACCGTGGT
>JAGHBC010000140.1 GCA_021161185.1 Fidelibacterota bacterium | reverse complement strand
ATAATCTGCGATAAGTCAGGAGTTCTGAATCTATAAATTTAGTCTTGGGCGAACAGATTATATACCCAACAGACTGTTTCCGTGGTGAATTATTACCCTTTCATCAAACAGCTTTTTAAAATGCGTAAAAAAACTTGACAAATCCAATCCGCTGGTGTAGATTATTAGTGTATTAGTTCATTAACACACTAAAACGGAGATAATTATGGTTGAAATAAGCAATTTAAACTTTGCCTATAAAAACAAACCGAATCTCTTCAGCGGTCTCCAATTGAAAATTTCCGAGGGAAGCATCTACGGTCTGTTGGGTAAAAACGGCGCCGGTAAAACTACTCTGCTTAAAATTATTTCCGGGTTATTATTTCCCCAACAGGGCGATTGTACCGTATTCGGATTTAACTCGTTAAAACGCACTCCCGCTATGTTGCAAGACATCTATTTTATTCCGGAAGAGTTTTATACTCCGCCCCTGAAAATTAAAGAGTACCTCGTTCTCTACGCGCCCTTCTATCCGCAATTCGACCAAAATGCTTTAGAGCAACACATTGCAACTTTTACCCTGCCTGGAAATGAACGTTTGACCTCAATGTCGTACGGACAGAAGAAAAAATTCCTGATTGCCTTTGGATTGGCTACAAACTGTAAACTATTGATCCTGGATGAACCTACCAACGGGCTGGACATTCCCAGTAAAAGTCAGCTTCGGAAACTGCTCGCCGCCTCTCTCGACGAAAACAGAACGATTATCATTTCAACCCACCAGGTGCGGGATATCGGCAATCTGATCGACCCGATTGTTATTCTGGATGAAGGCAATATCATTTTCGATCAATCTATCGACGCAATTTCCCGCAAACTGGCGGTTAATTTTCAAAAAGACGAACCCGACTCGCAAGCGGTGCTATATTCCGAAAAAACCCTGGGCGGCTATGTCGTTATAGAAGAGAACGGAGGGCAATCCGAAAGCAACCTGGATATAGAGTTGTTGTTTAACGCCGTTATTAATAACCAAACCCGGTTGAGCGACATTTTCGCTCGGGAGGCATAGATGAAAACAAACCGGATTTTTAATTTTAAACGCTTTTTCCTGCTGCTTCGCAACGACCTGTTACGGAATTATCGCACACTGCCGATCGCAGCCGGCGCTGTTGCGGCAATTTATTTTATTAGCACAATCCCGGCTATTTTCTTCTCTTCCGGATCAACCACCCAGGATTTTCATATAGGTTTTTATCCGATGTTCTTATTTATCGGCGGATTTTTGCTAAGCAGCGCCGCATTTTCTGAAATTCACCAGACTCAAAAAAACGTCGCCTTTTTTATGCTGCCCGCTTCGACAGTCGAAAAATATGCCAGCAAACTTTTACTTACCTCTCCTGGTTATGCTGCTGCCAGTCTTGCATTATACTATTTATTATCACTTCTTACCGCCGGTATTGCTGCTATATTTACCGATTGGTCTTTTCCGATATTTAATCCCTTTACTCACAAAGTTTTAACCGACATCGCCGTTTATCTGGTAACTCAGTCTCTGTTCCTTTTTGGCGGGCTGTATTTTAAGAAGCATCCGTTTATGAAAACATTATTTGCCCAATTCGGAATAGCGGTTGTTTTGGGAGTATTTGTTATGCTGGTTTTAAGAATTGTTTATCACGATTTTTTCCACGGTACGCATTTTTTCAATAACTATATATTTAATGATGTTGTTGCTTTTGAGCGTCTTGTCCCAACATTGTCAACAATTATTAAATATCTGTTCTGGATTGGTTTTGCGCCCTATTTTTGGATACTGGGTTATCTGCGCTTAAGAGAAGCGGAGGTATAAAGTGGATTTTCAGAAAGATCAGGCAATATATCTTCAAATAGCCGATATAGTTTTCGAAAATATTCTTGCCGGTCTATGGGCGGAAGATGATAAAATTCCATCGGTTCGCATGACTGCCGTTACACTTGAGGTGAACCCCAACACCGTCATGCGCACTTATGCCTATCTCCAAGAAAAAGGCATTATTTACAACCGCAGGGGGATTGGATATTTCATTGCTCAGGGGGCGCAAGAAAAGACAAAAATTCTGAAAAAAGAAGAGTTTATTCAGTATCATCTGCCTCAGTTATTCAAAATGATGGATTTATTGAATATCGATTTCAATGAAGTAAAAATTCTTTATGACAGTCAACATTAAATCGGAGTAATCAATGAAAACAAGCAGTAAAATTTTACTCATCACGGCTATTGTCATTCTGATATTTATCACCGCACTGATAATTGGCTCCCGGTTTATGCTAAATAATGCTACCGATAAATTCAGCCAATATTCTGATGAAGAATTGATCCAAAAAGAATACGACTTTCAGGATTTTAACGCCCTCATTGTCGATGGAATCTGGCGCATCGATATCGAACAAGGGGAGCAATACTCGGTCAAAATTCAATATCCGGAAAATTATGAGGATGAGATTTCAATAACTCAAGAATCCAAAGAATTAATCTTTAAGAGTGATTTAAAAAGACGGTCTGGCGGCTTGCTCTACGCCACCGTAACGATGCCGCAGCTTTCGGCAATTGAGATTCTTGAAGGGTCGGCTATCTCTTTTGAACAATTTAATTGCAACTATCTTTCAATCCGATCAGCCGGTGCCGCTAAAGTCAAAGGGTCTGATTCCTCAATTTATGATCTGGATCTATTTTGTGACGGCGCCGCGCATGTTAATCTTCGCCGGTCTGATGTTTTCAATGCCGCTGTTCGCTTGAACGGTGCCAGCCGGGTAGAACTTACCATGACCGGTGGAAAATTATTCGGTAGCGCCAACGGAGCATCCTCTATCGTGTATTACGGAGAGGTGTCCACACAAGATATTGCCACAACCGGAGCTGTATCAATACGACACCGTTAATGGGTTCAAAATAAATTCAAATATCTGTGAATTCCGTCAGATAGTTCCGTCAATTCGCTTGACATTGATGGGATTTTTCTCTAACATTTTTGGCATTTTGGATTAATGAACAATTTAACTTGCCATAGAAAACGTGAAAATACTTATTTCGTCAAATAATCGAGACAAGATAAAAGAAATCCGAAACATTTTTCAGCTGCCGTGGGTACAACTCATTGCGCTGGACG
Source organism: Fidelibacterota bacterium (assembly GCA_021161185.1). Classification (GTDB taxonomy): domain Bacteria; phylum Fidelibacterota; class UBA2242; order UBA2242; family UBA2242; genus DPVY01. Next base: position 13,236 of record JAGHBC010000140.1, on the reverse strand, counting down.
CCTATCTTGACGCCCCGGAGGTTATTGAAGACAGGAACACCCTTTATGAAAATGCATTAAAAAAGGCAATGATGCTAGCAGAATTTACCGGGCTACCAACTATTTCTGACGATACCGGGCTCGAGGTCGATGCGCTCGGCGGGAGACCCGGCGTCTATTCATCGCGGTATGCTGGTGAGAATGCCAGTTATGACGATAATGTTGAGAAACTTATTCGTGAGATCAGTCCCTTTCCGGCAGAAAAACGCACAGCCCGATTTCGGACCGTCGCCGTCTTTTATCATCCCGACAGGATAATCTCCGAAGAAGGAACTGTGGAAGGACTGATTCTTACCGAACGGCGGGGAGTGGGCGGTTTCGGATACGATCCCATTTTTTATATTCCCGAAAAAGGCAAAACCTTTGCGGAATTAACTACCGGCGAAAAAAACGCCATCAGCCACAGAGGCAAAGCGTTTACTCGTCTGTGTACATCGCTACAACATCAAATTCCATCATTAACTAAAAATAATTGAGGTGTCGCCCGTTCAACTTGCTACGATTGTTTTAGACATTATTAAACCATATTAACCGAATCTAAAAGGGTGACAAAACAACGTCGTATTAGGAAAGTTTTATATTGGCTGATTTTATCAGTTAGTATTTGTCCGCTTATCGCTCAGAAGCAGACTTCTGACACTCAGGGGACTGTGTTTCCGATTCAAATAGATTGGGTGTCTCCGCGTTTCAGCTCTCTGGGGCTTGACCGGCCCCGGGGCTTATCTTTGATCTCCCCTGATTACCAACAGCTAAACGCGCATGCTCTTAAAATTGTTTTCAAAACGACCAAATCCAGAAAAGAATTAGACTATTCCGGCAAGAATCTTATTTTCAGTAATCGTCTCGAAAATTTCGACATCGTAAATCCCCAAACTGTTTCTCTTAATACATTTTACCGAATGAAAACTCGTAGTTATCTTCATACGCAATTGAGCGATATTTGCCGCAAGGGTTTTTCCGAAGAAAAATCGGCTGTCCGTTCCGAAAAACTGGAACTTATCGGAGCGGATATTGCCGGGCAGAGAGTCGCGTTACGGGTCTCCGGAAATGTTAATATCAACGGGCGGCTGCAAAACCAAAAGCGCTCTCAGGTTCAGGCTGGTTACCGCGAAGGGCAATCTACTACCTTTGTGGTAGACCAAAAGCAGCAGCTGAACATAGAAGGAAAAATCGGTGATCGGATCAGTATTCTGGTTGATCAGGATAGCGAAAGGGATTTTGATTTTGAGAATGCCTTAAAAATTATTTACACCGGCGAGGAAGATGATATCGTCCAAAAGGTCGAAGCCGGTAATGTTGCGTTGTCTCTGCCGGGAACCCAATTCGTTACTTTTTCCGGAAAGAACAACGGTCTGTTTGGTTTAAAAGCGCTCATGAAGCTGGGTGGACTGGATATTACTACCATTGCCAGTGTGGAAAAGGGCAAGAAAGAGAAACTGAGCGTTGACGGCGGTGCCCAACAAACCAGCAGTTCTATCAAAGATTATGAATACCGACGCAACCTGTATTTTTTTCTTGATAAAGATTTCCGCAGCACGTTCTATCAGGGATTTGCCGAGAACGGCGGGCGATTTACTTATGATTCCAGCCGTGTTGTCGCAGACCTTGAAGTATATAAGTCTACCAATATAGAAACCGCTGGCAGTGTGTACGGCTACGCCCATGTGGACCCTAATGACAAGAGCGGCGAATACCAAGACTATATGGAACAACGGGTGTTCAAACGATTAGTGCTGGATCAGGATTATACTGTCAATCTTAATTTGGGGTTTATTCGCCTTTCGTCTCAGGTACAGGAAGATGAGATCTTGGCTGTAACATATCGAACTGTTAATTCCGCCGGTATAACAAAGGCAGAGTATGGCGACTGGGATCGACCGCTATCCGACACTACGGATATCGAACTCAAGCTAATTAAACCGCAACACATGGTCCCCAGTCACCCCTGTTGGAACCTGGAATTTAAAAATATCTACTATCTCGGAACATCCGGCATAAACCCCGATGGATTTGACCTCAAGATTGTTTATATCCGTGGTAATAACATTGATGAAGAACGGGATCAACAGGATGGCGTCAGCTTCCTGCAAAAATTCGGTCTCGACACAAAAGATAAAAATGGCAACCCCATCCCCGATGACATTATTGACTTGGATAATCCCGCCCTTATCAACCTGCAAATGGGCGAGCTCTGGCTGCCTTTCCTGCGTCCCTTTCAATTCAAAGAGAACGACCTGACAGGAGAACGAAACCCGAACCTCAGCGATTTATATAGTTGTTCGGCAATGTATGACAGCAACCGGACCCGATTTAGTGACATTACTGAAGATTCCAAGTTTAAAATTGTCTATAAATATGAAAATCGCAGTTCGATAATTAACCTAGGACCCATGGTTATCGACGGCAGCGAATCAGTACACCTGAATAACGCGCCCCTGACCAGGGGGGTTGATTATACGATCGATTATTTCAGCGGTACTATCACCCTGCTGCGCCAAGATGCCTTGGATCCCAACGCCAACCTGGATATCAAATATGAACGCAACCAGTTTTTCCAGATGGACAAAAAAACAATTATAGGCACCCGGGCTCAATATGATTTCGGAGAAAATTCCTTTATTGGCGGCACGGCTCTCTATTTCAGCAAATCCGTGGTCGACGAAAAAGTCGATGTTGGCTACGAGCCGATGCGGAATTTCGTTTGGGACCTGAATGGTCGGTTCAATAAAGACCTGCACTTTCTTACCCGGGCGGTAAACTGGCTGCCGCTGATAAAAACCGACAAAGCCTCCTCATTCACGATTGAGGGTGAAATCGCCCAGGTACGCCCCAATCCCAACACAATCAGCAACGAAGATACCGGTGATCCAAATGGCGTCGGGTTTATTGATGATTTTGAAGGTTCCAAACGCATTACATCACCACCGATAATGCAACGATACTGGGCTCCATCTGCCACCCCTCTTAATAAACTCGAAAAGCAGCGGGGGTTTATGTTCTGGTACAACCCTTATGGTGGCGTGCCGACCAGAAACATCTGGCCCAATAAAGAGGTCAGCACTCAGGCTCAGAACAATACCACAGAAATCCTGGTGATGTCGTTAGATCCGGAGTGGTCGATTAATGTTGCCGACGGAGCCGCTGCCCCCGAAGAAGCCTGGGGAGGCATTACCTATCATTTTCCCACCAGCTATTACGACCAATCCAAAACCAAATATCTTGAAATCTGGGTTCGCGGTAACTCCGGACAACTGCATATTGACCTCGGACAAATCAGTGAAGACTATATCCCCAATGGAAAACTGGATACCGAAGATAAGGCGGAAGCCGGATTTACACTCGGAAATGATCTGCTGGACGACGGTGAAGATACCGGAATCGACGGTGTTATTGATCAATATGAGTTTATCGTTAACACTTTCGGAGATACCATTAGAGCCGATGATGATCGTCTTATAAATTATAAACGAGATCCGGCTGATCCTCATTCCGATAATTGGAAATGGAGCCAAGGATCACCTAACTATCGCTACATCAACGGCACCGAAAACAGTAAAAAAGACGCCAGCGGATATATCCCGGATACTGAGGATTTAAACCGGAATTTTGTTGTTGATTTACTAAACGATTACTACACAATCGAATTTCCCTTAGATGAAAACATTAGCGATGAATATATCGCCGGTCGAACCAAATACGATAACGGAAAATATACGGGCTGGAAACTGTATAGAATACCACTGGCGGAATTTAAGAAAGCCCGCAGTGACGGAGAGGTCAACTGGCAGACCATTCAGGCCTGCCGATTATGGTTTGATGGCGTTACCCGCCAGGACACCTTAATGATCGCCAAAATTGAAATGGTCGGCAATGAATGGGAAGAACTCGGCATTGCCGCAGAAGAAGGCGGTGAATATATTAGAAATGAAGAGGCTTTTGCCGTTTCAGTTATTAACTCAGAAGACAATCCCGACACCTATGAAGCGCCGAAGGGTGTTCAGGGGGAGTATGACCGGATTAACGAAATCCGCATGAAAGAGCAGTCGCTGGTGCTGTGGTTTGACGGCAATGAAGGATTAAAGCCCGGAGAATTTGCCGCTGCCAAAAAAGTATTGTTTGAAGAGGCCAGCTTTATTACCTATAAAAAAATGAAACTGTTTCTTAACGGTCACAACATTCACACTCGCACAAAATATTATGATGAGGGTGAAAAAACCCCTTTGCAATTCTTCGTTCGTTTCGGCCGCGGCGGACAAAACCCTCAATTTTATGAATACCGCCAGGCAATCTATACCGGCTGGGACAAACGCAATAATATGGAAATTGACCTGGATTTTATCACCGCTTTAAAGGGCTACGACAGCGAAGAAGAATTCCCGGATAACGAAAAGATGCCCAAAAAATTTAGAATCATCCGGGACAATAACGGTGAAATCATCCAGCGGCGCTATAAAGAAGTAAAAAACGGCAAATATACAGGAGTTGAAATCATTATTCACGGCTCCCCGGCTATTTCCCGTGTTCAGCAGTTGGAAGTTGGTGTAATAAACCAGAAATATGCCCTGGCTGACTATGATGAGGTTTCGCCATTACCCCGTTATGACAATACGATTTTCGGCGAGATATGGCTGGATGAATTGCGACTCTCCGAGGTTCGCCGGGATGCCGGTGTCGCCTATCGAAGCAAAATGTCATTAGCCGTTGCCGATCTCGCCAAATTTAACCTGGGGATCGACCGTAAAGACGCCGATTTTCATACCGTTGAACAGCGCCCCCGTTTACAGCCCACCGGTCTTAATACAACCCGGAATATCACAGCCCGGGGTAGTGTATCTATCGACAAACTAACCCCTGCTAGTTGGGGACTGAATCTGCCGGTTTCCGGGTCCTATTCCAATAAAGTCGGTACGCCAAAGTATATTCCGGGCACCGATATTCTCTCCGGCGACAGCCCGCCGGACAGTATCATGAATATCTCCGAATCCTACGGCTTCAATACCTCGTTTAGTAAACGCAGCTCCGATTTCTGGTTAACCAAGTACACCATAGATCAACTGAAAGTTGGCTTTAATGCACAATGGTCAAACAGCTCATCGGTTCAGGACAAGCAGCGTAAATCCCAAAGCTACAAGGGAAATATGTCATACAGGATTCCTTTTGGGCGGGACAATTATATACTTCCCTTCAAATGGATACAGAATGTTCCTGTTATCGGAGACAAATTAGGCGCCTTACACTGGTACTATACGCCCAGTTCTCTGGAGTTCAACATGGACGTCGGGGAAAACAAGTCGTTAAAAATCCCGCGTCTTGCAAAAAGTCAGATCACTGAAACTCATGATCTTGGTCTTAACAGCTCAATCCGAGTCGGCTATAAAGTGTTTGAAAATTTGAATGTGAACTATAATAAAACCATGAAAAACAGCTTGCTTGAATTTCGGAATGACAAACTCCGGGCAATTAAAGAACTAAATCCCGGAGAACCGGTAAGCATCACGGAAAGCTATACTGCCGCTTTTTCGCCAAAGATTTTCAGTTGGTTTTCTCCTACAATAAATTACAACGCCGGCTATAACTGGAGCGAGCCGCTCAATAGCAATACAAAAAGTGTTGACCAGATGAGCAATCAGAATCGAATATCCAGTTCTTTCAGTCTTGATCCGAAGTCTATTATAAAATCCTTTTATTCACCGAAATCCGCAAAAAGCTCATCCCGTCCAGCTTCTGCCAGGAGGGCGGGACGTCGTAGCGGTCGCCGTACTACCTATAGCCCCAAAACCGAAACGCCGACAACACCCGGAAAGGAATCCGGGAAAGATGTTAAAGAAATAAAGATCCTGGAATATTTATATAAGGCCCTGAATCGAATCGATCCTATTCAGATCAGCTACTCTACCAGTCGCAACAATCGCAACATGGGCCGGGTCGGCACCCCCGGTCTGCTATACCGCATGGGGCTTGCATCAGACCCCGGTCTTGAAATATTGAGAGATGAGGTTGGTGTAAATATTGATAACGTTGCTATAAATTCCGATCTTTCAATGCGTTCGGGGCTCAAGATATCCAAAAATATTAAATCTTCCCTCTCGTTTGGTCAAAACAACTCATGGACAGAATCCCAAGGACAAAAGAGCCATAATCTCACCCGGGATTATATTACGTTCGATGAAACAGGGAAAAGCGGCCTGCCCTTTCCCAGCTGGACTCTCAACTGGACTCAGATCGAAAAAATCAGTTTCATGTCTAAAATATTCAAGAAATTATCCCTAGATCACGGTTTCTCGGGCAAAGAGGCGCTTGTTTATCGAAACGGGGAAGAACAAAGTTCTTCATATAAACTGTATTTTTCACCACTCATTGGCTTGTCTATGCAATTTAAGAATGACATCAATTCCTCATTTCGAATGACCCAGGGAAAAACCATTAACAATCAGTCCAGCGGAACCAGTATTGTTCAGGAAACAAATATTAATGCCTCGTTAAATTACCAGAAAAAAGGCGGTTTTACGATCCCTCTGCCTTTTATGGAAAACAAGCGCCTCGACAACAGTATGAATTTTACCATGAATTTCGATTACAGTTCTTCGATAACCCACGCCAGAAATTCGATAGATGCAAAATTTACCGTCCAGCAGCAGAACAGATCCTGGAAAATCGAACCCCGCATTAGTTATTCTTTTACCAAGAAAGTCACCGGCGCGCTATTTTATTCCTATGGTGAGAGTTTTAACCGGCGCACCGGCAAACGAATCACCCGCAACGGCGGTTTTGATGTCAATATAGCCATCAGAGGATAATATGTATAAACATTTTTGCGTAATCACCCTGTTATTACTGTCAATCTTCAAGTGTGGCGATCGACATCTTGCCTTTAATGGTGACAAGGCTTATCAATATCTAATTGAACAATGTGATCTTGGCTATCGTAATCCGGGATCGCCGGGACATACCGTTGCCATTGGCTATTATAGCTCTTTTTTAATGCCTCTGGCAGATACGCTTATTCAACAAACCTTTGATCAACCTATACCTCAAGACAGTGTGACATTCACGCTGACGAATATTATTGCCGGGTTCAATCCAACTGCCGGGAATCCGCTGCTGATCGGAGCCCATTGGGACACCCGCCCGCGGGCAGAGCATGATCCCGAGCCCTTAAAAAGATCACAGCCAATTCTTGGCGCCAATGACGGCGCCAGCGGTGTCGCGGTACTAATGCATTTAGCCGAGCTGTTGGCCCAACACGCACCTCCCCGGACAGTCTATCTGGTTTTATTTGACGGAGAAGACTACGGTTACCCGGGTTCCCTGGAATATTACTGTATGGGGTCGGAATATTTTGCAAAAAATTTACCGGTTTCCAAACCGGCTGAGGCAATTATCATTGACATGATCGGCGATAAAGATCTGAACATTCCCATCGAGAGACAATCCTATCAGAGTCATCCGGAATTGGTCAAAGAGATATGGGCAATCGCTAAAAAACGGAATTACGATGAATTTCAAAATCGGTTCGGCGACTATATTCATGATGATCATATCATGTTAATTCAGCATGCCGGTATTCCATCCGTCGACATTATTGATTTTCAGTATCCCAACCGGTATCAAAACTACTGGCATACCAGCATGGATACACCGGATAAATGCAGCCCCTACAGCCTCGAAGTCGTGGGACGGGTGCTACAGGATTATATTTATAGCGTAAAGGGTGTAAAATAGTGAAATTCATTCCCGATCAATGGCTTAAATACCGCTTTCAAAAAGGTAATTACGATCACGAATTGCTAATTACCTTGCTATATGAAATCAATTGCCTCGGCGTTATCGAACAGGATGAAAGTTTTGATGCCTTTTTCAATATATCGGATACTGAAAGGGTTTCAAAAGAGATCCGGAAGATGACATTATCAATTTCTGAGCGACCCATTCATTATGAAAAAGAAATCATCGCCAACGAGGACTGGCACCTGAGCTGGCAAAAGTATTTTAAACCCATCCGGCTGACTCCCAATATCGCCCTGTATCCTCATTGGGAGAACTACAAGGGCCCTGAGAAAATTCAGATTGCAATCAAGCCGGGCATGGCTTTTGGAACCGGTACTCACCCCACCACCCAGATGGCTTTAAAATTAATGGGAAAACATCTTAAACCGAGAATGTCCGTCTTAGACGCCGGTTGCGGAAACGGAATTCTCACTATTGCGGCATTAAAAATGGGCGCCGGCTATGTTCAGGCCTGGGATATTGATCCCATGGTCACAGAAAATTTTAGGGAACACATGGAACTTAACAATATCCACGACCGTTATACTTTAACGATCAACGATGTGACAAAACAGCCGGCTTTTAGCGTTGATCTGATCATCAGCAATATTGAAAGGAAGCTCAATTTGGCACTCCTCGATTCTCTTCACCGCCAAGGTTCTGTGCCGCCCACAATCTTTACCGGCATTTTAAAAGAAGAACATGACATGTTTGTGGAGAATGTACTAAATTACGGCTTGATATTAGACGACGAGATGAAACAAGATGAATGGGTAGCTTTTTTTATCAAATAATATGAAGAAAATATTTTACGTCATACCAATTATTTTAATCACTTTCGCAGCCTGCGTTAATGACGGCGTCAACGAGCCGGTATCACCGGATCCGGTGATAGAATCGATAGCGCTAAATTATTCACAATCGAACAAGTCCCTGTTTATATCGGCAAAGGTGACCGATCCGCAAGGATGGGAAACCATTGATTCCGTGGTTTTTCACCTTTACCGCATGGACTCAACCGACACAAATATTACCAACCTGTTTATGACCGGGCTTTTGCTTGACGACGGTCCCCCGCTCGATATTATCAAACGTGACAATGTTTATTCTTATTTAATTGATTCGAATGTTCTTTCCAATAATGAAGGCTTTTTCCAGGTAAAGGTTCAGGCTTTTGACGAGGACGGTAACGAAAGCAATATTGAAATTGTATCCGCACTGGTTGCTTCAAATAGCCCACCGCAAATTTACCCGCTTCAGTTGCCCAATAGTTTTGAAAAAGGGGATACACTGGTTTTCAAAATGCGGGTTACCGACCCCCAGGGAGCACCTGATATCAGTTCGGTGACTTACTCGATTCTAAAACCTGATGGTAAATATTTGAAGGATTTCTTTTATTTGAGTGATGCCGGGCCCTATGGTGGTCTTGGTGACGAATATGCCGACGATGGAATCTACACTGTTTATCAGCCTTCCAACAGAGAAAGCAAACTCCAGGGGCTTTTCGTCTTCTACTTTGTAGCCAAAGATATCAGCGGCGCCCGCAGCGATACACTGACAGTACCGATTACCAACCCCGGAGTTACGCTAATCTTGCCCAATTCCGCAGATACTTTATATTCAGGTGAGACTTATAAAATTCAGTGGGAAAGTGCTTATATCAGTACTCTTAGGATAGGATACACAACAAATGCCGATGCAACTTTACCCGATTATTCGGAGATTGCAACGGTTAGCGCCACGACCGGATATTATGACTGGCAAGTACCGCAAGGTTTATTGTCCGGTCGCTGTAAAATAAAAATCTATGATCCCGATAAACCAACCCGATTCGACGTCAGTGACGCCGAATTTACAATTTTACCATGATTAAACGATTATTATCTCTATTGCTTATTATGTTTTCTTTTAGCGTGGCTTTTGGTCAGGCATTCAGACTATCCAGGCCCACCCTGGATGACCCTGAAAATATTTATGAAGGTCTCGCCAGCAACGGCGTTACCCAGATTGTTCCTCAGGGTGACTCGCTGATCTGGTTTGCCACCGGTGGCGGACTTAGCAAAACAGCGGATTTTGGACAGACATTTACCAGCTATTACCGGGGCGATTTTAATATGCCCAGGGGTGGGATTTCCGCTATTGCGGTTCTTGATTCCATCATCTGGATCGCCGGCGTTTTTGATTCCGCTACCGTTGTTGGTTCTCAGCAAACCGGCGCCGGGCTAGCTTATTCCAAAGATTATGGCGAAACCTGGACCTATATACCCCAACCAATCGATGACAAAGACGACGATACTCAACTCTGGGGTGGCGATACGGTCTCTTTTCTGCCTATATTGACTCCGGTCAGCAATACCACCTGGGATATTTCTTTAAACAGAATTGATGACGATTCGATTTTTGTTTATATCACCAGCTGGGCGGGTGGAATCCGGCGCAGCCGGGATCTCGGCGCTACCTGGGAACGCATACCGCTTCCCGATGATGATAATGACATGTTCATTTGCGGCGAAAAAATAGATTACGAGATCAATCCCCGGGATCCGCCAGAGGGAAATCATAATCACAAAGGCTTCAGCGTTTTGACATACGGCGACACGGTCTGGGTCGGCACTGCGAACGGTGTCAATTTCGGCATCATTGAATCCGATGACTGTATTAGTTGGCGGAAGTATAACGCCCAAAATTCCACTCTTGCGGGTAATTTTATCGTTGCTCTCGGTAGACAGCTGTATAAAGGTCAAGAGACCATCTGGGTAGCGGCTCTGACAGCAGAAAACGCCGGTGAAACACGAGCCGCCTGTAAAACCAGTGACGGAGGACTGACCTGGTCCCGAACTCTGGTTGGAGAACGAATCTACAGCTTCAGTTTTCAGGATTCAATCATCTATGCCTGCACCGAAAAAGGTCTTTTCAAATCTATCGACGGGGAGAATTGGGCACTGTATAATCCCGTAGTAGATGAAAACAAAAATGCTTATATATTTTCCCAAGATGTTTATGCCGCCCACGTAGATTTCCGTGAAGATACAACATATTTGTGGCTTGGGACTTCCGACGGTGTCGCCAAAACCGCTAACGACGGTATGCTCTGGACCGTTTACCGGAAATCATTGTCCACTTCCACACCGAATCAGCCCTCTATTTATGCTTATCCCAATCCTTTTGCTCCTTCAATCCACAATATTTTAAACGGCGACGGTCACGTCAGAATTCAATATTACCTTGACGGACCGGCTCAGATTCAGTTACAGGTATATGATTTTGCCATGGAGCTGGTTTATGAAAGCGAACCACATCAAGTTTCTTACCTCGGGGACAACAGTGAAAACTGGAATGCCCGGAACAGCGCCGGAGTTCTCGTCGCCAACGGCGTATATTTTTGCAAATTAATAAAAAAGATTGACGGTCGGGAGAAATCCTACTGGACAAAACTGATTGTAATAAAGTAAATGCGAATGAAAAAATATGTCTTAATCCTGTTTGTTCTATTCTTCGGCATTGCTTTCGGAGCCACCGGAGATAATGCCGGACATGCCGGCTCCTTTATGCGCATGGGTTTGGGCGCCCGGGCTTTGGGGATGGGCAATGCCGGAGTTGCGGACTGCGAGAATGGATTCGCCGCCTATTATAATCCGGCCGGTTTGCCCTATTTATCCGAAAGACATCTCTCTACAACATACTATTTCCTCAGCCTGGATCGCCAACTCCACTACGTTGGATTTGCCTTGCCTATCAAACCCACAGCCGGAATATCGGTAGCCTGGATGCATGCCGGAGTCACCGACATCCAGGGACGCACCTTCTCCGGCGAACCCGATGAAGTCTATGACACCGGTGAGGATGCTATTATCCTATCCTTTGCCAACGCATTTCACCGTCGTTTTGCCGTCGGTCTTAATTTTAAAATACTCAATTATAAAATGCTGGATCTGAATGGCAACGGTTTGGGCTTTGATATTGCCGTTATGCTCCGACCTGTCGATCGAATCGTTATCGGTGTTCAACTGAAAGATATCGGCGCCGGATACAACTGGAATACTAAGAGCCTCTTCGGTGATAGAGCCAGCAATTATACAGATGCTTTTCCGCAAATATTAAAGATCGGCATTGCTTATAAAAAAGATCGGATGTTCACATTCGCCGGTGATGTGGAAATTTCCGACAAAAAAGATTATAGCGTTCATTTTGGCGGCGAATATCTTTTCAATGATATTGTATATCTGCGGATAGGCATGGATAACATTCATCCCACCTTCGGCGCCGGATTAGCGTACGGCTTTATTGCAAATATTAACACTCAGATCGACTACAGCTTTCTGTTGGGGTCGGTTGGCGAAGGCACGACTCACGTTTTTTCCTGGGAATTTAAATTTTAGGCAAGTGTTATGAAAAAAATAAAAAATATCTGTTTCGGTTTATTACTTCTTTTTCAATCCGCCAGCGGAGAGTTTCTCTCTTCGGGTATGTCGTTCCTCAAATTACCATCTTCCGGACAGTCGGCAGCCACAATGACGGTTTTTTCCCAATTGGGAAATGCGCCACTATCTATTTTTGAAAATCCGGTGGGGATTACCACATCTCAAACCATGGTGTCGCTATCTCACCACATCTGGATTGCCGACGTCAGTATAGATGCCCTGGCAATATCAGTTCCCTTAAAAAGATCATCGCTTGGCATCGGTCTAAATTATGTCCGGATACCCGGAATTGAAATTCGCGATCTGCCCGTTGATGAACCCGCCGCTAAGATTGAACCGCAATATATCGCCGTAGCTGCGGGATACAGCTGGTCACCCGGAAAACTGCTGCAAGTCGGTGGCTCGGTTAAATATTTGTATGAACATCTCTATACTTATACCGGCAAAGGGCTCGCTTTTGATATTGCCGGACGCCGGCAATTTCCCGGCTTACTGGATCTTACTATTACCCTGCAAAATGTGGGGTTTAGTGACGGTGACAATAGCCCCTTGCCCACAGCGTTAACAATCGGTATCGTTCGACCGGAAATATTCGCAAATGACACCTTTAACAGTGCCTTCGGCATAAACCTCGGCTCAAGTTTGGCAACCGGTGATTTTAGAGCACAGACCGGTATTCAGGTATCTTACCGGAATTCACTTATTTTACGTGGTGGGTTTGAACGGGTTGGATCGGTAAACCGCGAATCGCTCGGTTTTGGTATCCGCCTTGACCAATTCAGCATTGATTATGCCTTTTTATTTATGCCGGAAGGCTTTAATCACCCGCACTTAATTACGCTTTCCTATTTACCCTGAAGATTTTATAGTCAGAACTCCTGACCTGATATTGAAAAAACAGTGATTTACTTCAATGAATTCGTAAAATAAAATGTCATAATCTGTGATAAACCGGGAGTTCTGATTTCAAATTTCAAATATCAAAGTGCAAATTGCAAAATAAGGATGT
>JAGHBC010000020.1 GCA_021161185.1 Fidelibacterota bacterium | reverse complement strand
GGCTGAGATTCTTCATTCGTACCTCATTCAGAATGACATGATTTTTACTTTTTACGAGACCATCCACTTTGATATTTGAAATTTGAAATCAGAACTCCCGGTTTATCACAGATTATGACATTTTATTTTACGAATTCATTGAAGTAAATCACTGTTTTTTCAATATCAGGTCAGGAGTTCTGATATTTATAACCACGAAGACACCAAGGACAACGTATTGTATAGATTTGATTTATTTGGGGCTCTGCTTCTAAAATCTTAATTCGTTATTTCACATACCCTATAAAAGTCCTACCTGAAAATTATTGTTAAAACCCTTTACTTTTCGTTCCTAAATACCTTAACTTTCTTAAGTATTTAATATATTACAGAGGGATCATGCGCATAGGAATCAGACGTGAAGATAAAAATCAAGGGGAAGCCAGAGTACCATTGACTCCCAGGCATATTCGTGAATTACGGAACCGCTACCAGATCGAATTTTTGATTCAGCCCTCCGCTATCCGAACATTCAGCGATGATGAATACCGCCGCGCTGGTGCGGTTGTTCAGGAAGATTTATCGGAATGTGATATTGTGTTTGCGGTAAAGGAAATACCCCTTAATTTTTTTCTTCCGGGGAAAAAATACGTCTTCTTCTCACATACTATCAAAGGACAGTCATACAATATGCCCCGGCTTAAGCGCATGGTTGATCTGAAAACAACGCTTATCGATTATGAAAAAATCGTTGATGAAAACGGACGGCGTTTGATGTTCTTCGGACGCTTTGCCGGTATTGCGGGAATGATTGATTCCTTTTGGGCCTTGGGCAGTCGCCTGAAAAATGAAGGGTTCGATACGGTCTTCAGTCAGCTGAAACAAGCCTTGGATTATTCCGGTCTGGAATCCATTAAAGCCGCCTATCGCAAACAGGCAAAGACATTAGCACAGGACGGTTTTCCGGAAGCGCTGACGCCGTTGATTTTTGGATTCACCGGTTATGGTAATGTATCCCGCGGCGCTCAGGAAATGTTCGATATCTTTCCTCATATCGAAATCCAACCGGAAGAGTTGGCGGAATTTTACCGGGAAGGCAAATTTTCCGACAAGCACTTATACAAAGTCGTCTTTAAGGAGGAGCATCTGGTAAAGCCGAAGGATTCAACGGCAAAGTTCAACCTCCAGGACTATTACCATCATCCCGAAAAATACGAGTCGAAGTTCGAACAATATTTATCCTATTTATCGGTTCTGATCAACGCCATTTACTGGGATACCATGTATCCCAAACTTGTAACCCGGAGATATCTGAAAGAGCGTTACGAATCCGAGGCCGGATTGCCGCTGAAAGTTATCGGTGATATTACCTGCGATATCGGCGGCTCTATAGAGTGCAATATATCTGAAACCGATTCCGGCAATCCGGTTTATGTTTACGATCCGATTAAAGAGGATATTCAGTACGGTACAGAAGGCAATGGACCGGTTGTTTTGGCGGTGGACAATTTACCCTGTGAACTGCCGAAAGAGTCGTCAACTGTTTTTAGCACGGTGCTGAAAGAATTTATTCCCGCTTTATTGAAAACCGATTTTAGCCTTGATTTTGACAATGTCAATCTGCCGGCAGAACTCAAGCGAGCGACAATCTTATACAACGGTGAATTTACACCGGATTTTGAGTATATGCGCGAATTCATAAAGAATCTTTAATGCTTGTCAATTGTAATAATCTAAATCATTTAGGGAGAGAGTTATGAAGAATGTCTTGGTGCTTGGAGCCGGACTGGTTTCACGGCCACTGGTCAGGTATCTGTTAAATGTTCCGGAATTCAGGGTGACTGTTGCCAGCCGTACAGTCAGCAAAGCGGTTAAATTAATTGATGGACATCCACAGGGTAAAGCCATTGAACTGAACGTCAAAAACGATGCCCAGTTAGAGGAGCTGGTCAGTAAATGCGACCTGGCAATCAGTCTGTTACCCTACACTTATCATGTCAAGGTAGCCGAACTGTGTATCAAACATAAAAAACACATGGTTACCACCTCATACATCAGCGACGCTATGAAAGCCCTTGACCAAAAAGCCAAAGACGCCGGAATTGTTATTTTGAATGAGATCGGCGTTGACCCCGGCATCGATCACATGTCGGCAATGAGAATAATTCACGCTGTTGAAAACAGCGGTGGCAAGGTCGTCAGCTTCCGTTCTTACTGCGGCGGTCTGCCGGCTCCGGAAGCCAATGATAATCCCTTTGGGTATAAATTCAGTTGGAGTCCCCGCGGTGTTTTAATGGCCGGACGTAACGACGCCAAGTATATGAAAGACGGTGAAATTATTGAAATTGAAGGGAAAAATCTTTTCCGGAACCACTGGCCGCTCCACATTGAGGGCGAACCGGAGTATGAAACCTACCCCAATCGCAACTCTTTACCTTATATTGAAACCTACGGTTTGAAAGATGTCAAAACCATGTTTCGTGGCACTATCCGCAACACCGGTTGGTGTAAAACATTGATCTGTATTGTACGCCTTGGCGTTCTCGATGACACAGAACGCGACGATCTCGCAGGTCTAACGTATAGCGATCTGACCCGCCGCATGGTTAATGCACCGGATGGCGTCACTACCCGTGAAGCTACAAAACTATTCCTTGGTGAAGATGCTTCAAACGATGTGCTTGACCGTCTGGAGTGGTTGGGGCTATTCAGTAGTGATAAATTGCCGGATGAGCCGACTTATCTGGATGTTATGACAGCCCGCTTCCTGGAAAAAATGTCTTACAAAGAGGGCGAGCGCGACATGCTTGTGCTTTACCACGACTTTCTTGCAGAATGGCCGGACAAGAAAAAACGGATCACTTCCACGCTGGTTGATTTCGGAATTCCCCATGGCGATTCGTCCATGGCAAGAACCGTTAGTCTGCCGGCGGCGATTGCCACCAGGCTAATACTTCAGGAAAAAATCAAGATCACCGGCGTTCACGCTCCGGTTCTACCGGAAATCTATAACCCCGTCCTCAGTGAACTGGAAACCATGGATATTGTCTGTAAAGAAAAAGAATTTACTCTATAAACGAATTTAAATTAATATCAGAAAGCCGACCGGGTTGAAAAATCCGGACGACTATCTTAACAGATTATCAGCAAGACTTTAGGAATGATTTTATGAGACAGTCGTTTGGAATGCTGCGAATCATCCGTCCGGAATGTATATCATGCGGATGAGACAGCGGGTAGCTATCATTCGCTTAAAAAAAATGTTATCTTATTCTGAGAAAAATAAAAAAAAGGGAAAATTGATGGTTTCGTAAAAAGTGATTATACGTGTCATCCTGAGGGAAGCGAAGCGACGAAGGATCTCCGATGAGAACTCAGTAGAGATTCTTCACTCGTACCTTTCCGTCGGGTCGGGACAGGCTGTTCAGAATGACAGTTTTGATGCTTTTTACGATTCCATCAAAATTTACATTTTAAGAAAATCACCAATGTTGATCTCAACGAAAAAAAGTAGTAGAAGAGAAAGATGCCCTGTTGTTGAAAAAATCTGATAAGGAATAGTAAAGAATGGATCTAATCTCAATAATTTTCATAGCATTTGGGCTGGCGATGGATGCATTCGCCGTATCGATCACCTGCGGTTTTACGATCTCCTCTCCGAAACGCTGGAAAGCCTTGAAAATCGCTTTTTCTTTCGGTTTTTTCCAGGCCTTAATGCCGATTATAGGTTGGTTAGCCGGTAAAACTCTGAGTATTTATATTAGACAATTTGACCATTGGGTAGCATTTGGCTTACTGACATTCATCGGAATTCGAATGATTTATAAGGCAGCTGATACAAAAACAGATTACAAAACTATCGTAGATCCTTCTAATAATCCAATGCTGCTAATGTTATCGATAGCAACAAGTATTGATGCATTGGCAGTAGGCGTCACATTCGCCTTTCTACACGTGAATATATTTTTGCCTGTCTTAATAATTGGCATAATTACCTTTTTTATTTCTACTTTTGGATTGCTTATCGGACATAAACTTGGTGATTATCTGGGTAAACGATTTGAGATAATCGGCGGTTTTGTTCTGATTGGCATAGGTATTAAAATACTTATCGAACACCTGAATATCTTCTGATAATAGAGAAAAAATCAGGCAGTGGCGGACTGTAGAGTGATTATCTCTTTGTTTAGAGCTTGTTTAATTAATCTTCGATCGAGAATACCTGTCAAAATGCTCTTATCGTGACTGCCGGCAACCGGTATATATTCAGTAGATAACTGGTTCATTTGCTTTATTGCGTCAGCCAAAGGCTGGTTCTCCATGACCATTTCCGGCGGCTCCGCCATAATATCCGAGGCAACCAACCAATCCCAAAAACTTTCATCAAGAATTACATCTTTTATCTGATCAATGGAAATTATACCTGTTAATTTATGCTGTTCATTGACTACAGGTAAGAAAGGGGAGCCCGTTGATTGAAAACGTTGAAAAATAGTTCTTACCGGAGCATTTTCAGGTACGGATATGATTTTACGATTCATAACGTCGCTTACTTTCCATTTCTCTAAAATGTCTTCTTCAGTCATATTTTTACCAATCTCGCCGGAAAAGCGAACGGCAATTTTTACAAGAGGCGGTCCAATCATCTGTAAAATAAAGGTTGTAGTCGTTACTCCAAAAATAATAACATCTCCCAGAAAAAGGGTTTCGGTTATCTGAATAGAATTCAGACGCTGACTTGCCATAATCGAGAGTCCGATGGCAACGCCGCCCTGAGCAAGAAGCCCAATTCCGGTATATTTCCGTACGACATCATCGGCTTTAGTGATTTTTGCTCCGTACCAAGCACCAAATATTTTACCGGCACTTCGTCCAATGACATAAATTAAAACAATCATCCAGAGCCAGCCCGGCATATTCGAAATACCCAGACGCGCTCCAACCAGTACGAAAAAGAGGACATAGATTGGGCTAGACAGGCTTTTCACGTGATTGATAAGCGTTTGACTGCGCCGGGGGGAGACATTTACTACTGTAATACCAATAGCCATAGTCATAAGGATAACATCCATGTTTAATTTGACGGCAAAACCGATACACAGGAGAAGTATTCCCAGCGTTGCCGAAGCCACGTGATCCTGACTAGAGGAATGGCGTAAAATATAATTCAATAAAAAACCGGCTCCAATACCCATACCAACGGAACCGAACAGTTCGAAAACAATAGTAAATATTTGATGGAGAAGGTCGGTATTGCCACCGGATAGCATCTGAGCAAAACTGGTTCCTAAACCATATAATGTCATCGCCAGAGCGTCATCGAGCGCTACAATAGCTATGAGGGTGGTTGTCAGTACCCCGGCAGTTCGATATTCCCACAATACATTAATGGTTGAAGCCGGATCTGTGGCGGAGGCGATTGCGCCGAAAACGACACCCGTTGCAACTGAAATAGAAATCGAATGAGTTACGTGAAACATGATTGCTGCCACAGCAATGCCGACAATTAAAAATGCCGATAACCCTTCGGCAATTAATATTGCGGAAAACTGACGTCCATATTTTTTCAGGATACTGAATTTTATCTCACTGCCAACTAAAAAACCGATTATTCCCAGGGCAAAATAATTAAAAGGTTTTAACTTTTC
Source organism: Fidelibacterota bacterium (assembly GCA_021161185.1). Classification (GTDB taxonomy): domain Bacteria; phylum Fidelibacterota; class UBA2242; order UBA2242; family UBA2242; genus DPVY01. Next base: position 8,390 of record JAGHBC010000020.1, on the reverse strand, counting down.
AATATCGGCAACCGTAACCAGGTTGAAACCGCTATTACCAACAATAATACCCAAAAGGATATAGCCCAACACTTGGGGAATACTTAACCGCTTTACGACCATAGCGCTTAAAATTCCGCCAAATACACAAATGCCAAAAATAAGTAATATTCCAAGACTCAAATTCATGAGCGATTATCCCCCTCGATAACAATTTTATATATTTCCGAACTGCTCTTTGCTTCAAACAACCGTTCACGGATCAGTGGATTTTTTAGTAAACGGGAAATCCGCGAGAGTGTCTGAATATAATCAGTATGTTGATCTCGCCCGGCTACGATCAGTACGATAATTCTGACCGGGATATTATCAAGGGAATCGTAATCCTTGATACCACTTTCATTTACTCCAAAAGCTACATTTATTTCATGAATCGAATTCAAACGGACATGAGGGACGGCTATGGATAAACCAATTCCGGTACTCATAAGCTGTTCCCGTTTAAATACGGCATCAGCTAACTCAGCCCGATTACTTAAATTCGGAATATCGGTACATAAGTCAATTAATTGATTTAACGCGGCTTCTTTTGTAGTGGAATGGAGTAAAACGGTGCGTTCTGGTTTTAATATTGCGGAAAGCGAGGGAAAATCAGAAGACGGCAGGTGAATACGTGGTGATAACTTATGAGAGACCCACTTCTCAATATCGTCTCGTTTAAATCGCCATGATGTTCCAAGTTTTCCTCCGGGCAGTTCTCCTTTGCTGGCCCATTCGTAAACGGTTCTCTCGGAAACCCGAAGATATTTTGCTACTTCATCCAATGTCATTATCGTATCCATTTGTTGTTCCTTTGTCTGATACAAATTATCAAAATACTGCATAATATATCACTATATGTATAAATTTGCAAGATATTGCAATGATACCGAAAGAAACTGCGAAATATTTGATCATTTTTTGTAGTACAAATAACTAGGTTTTGAATGCCTGTCGGATTGGGCTGTTATTTGAAAATTCCATTATCATTTTTTTAGATCATTTTGTCGTAACCAAATTTGCTTTTGGGTATCTGATAGACTGAACAACAATATTTGAAAGGATTTGAAATGACAAAACATCTCACAAAAGAAGATTTTCTGAATGAAGTATTTGACTATGAAAATAACTCCGAATGGAAGTTCGCCGGAGCGCTTCCCTGTATCGTTGACTTTTATGCCGACTGGTGTGCGCCGTGTAAAATGATTGCCCCCATTCTTGAAGAAATTTCGGAAGAATATGCCGGGTTAATAAATGTTTATAAAGTCAATACCGAGGAACAACAGGAGCTCGCCGCTGCTTTTGGAATACGGAGCATTCCCTCTTTGCTTTTTGTGCCGAAAGAAGGCAAACCGCAAATGGCTGCCGGAGCACTGCCAAAAACGAATTTAGAGGAAGCTATTCGTGACGTTTTAGGTGTTGTCAAAAGTGAGGTTAAAGCCTAAACGACCTAACCGTTACATATATTTTTTGTAAAATATTTCTCAATAATTCTTGATATTTGTTAAGAAATTATTTAAAATACAGTATGAGTTTAATGAAAAGTCATAGTAACTTAAACAAACATATCTTATTTCTCATTTTTTACAATATTTTTTGAAAGATACTTTTGCGGTTTTATTATTCCGGTAAGAAAATTCGCTAAAATTTAAAAGTTAATTTTATCGTATTTGTTGCAAACAAGCATGTAAAACAACCTTAGAATATAGTTTTAACATGTTGATAATCTGATAGTAACTATGAATTGAAGGAGTTATGATAATGGAAAGAAGTGAAGTGGAAAGTCGTGTAAACAAAGTTGTGGCAAAGGTTTTAAAAATTGAGGAATCGGATGTTTCAAAAGATGCAAATTTTATCTTTGATCTCGGCGCTGATTCTATGCAAAGTATGGAATTGGTTGCCGGGTTTGAGGAAGAATTTAATATTGAAATGGATGAAGATAAAGCGCTTAACGTCCAAACAGTATCCGATGCGGTTGATTTTATTGTCGGTTCTTTTAAATAATATATGGGGAAGAAAATGACTGAAAAAAAGGAAATTCACCTCAGGAATTTGGAAAAACTATTTTATCCCGATTCAGTAGCCATAGTTGGCGCTAATAAGGTTCAAGGCACTGTTCCTCACGATATTCTTAAAAGTATTTTGAAGGCTGATTTTAACGGTGTTGTATATCCCGTCAGTCCAAAGGAAAAATTTATTGCCGGGATAAAAACATATAAATACGTCACTGATATTGAAGATCCCATAGATCTTGCTATTATTGTTTTTCCCGCATCGGTATGTCATATGGCGCTTGAACAGTGTGGGCAAAAAGGCATCAAATCCGCAATTATTATCTCCGCCGGTTTCAAAGAGGTCGGACCTCATGGATTAGCAAAAGAACTTCAGATAAAGGCAATTGCCGATAAATATGATATGTCTTTTATCGGACCGAATTGTCTTGGGGTTATTAATACAGACCCCAGAGCAAAAATTAATGCTTCTTTCGCAAGACAAATGCCGGAAGAAGGAAGTATAGGTTTTCTTTCACAAAGTGGCGCTTTATGTACCGCCGTACTAGATTATGCTCAGGCGAAACATATTGGGTTTTCAAAGTTCATCAGCTTTGGAAATAAAACCGATATTAGTGAAATTGATTTATTATACTATCTCAAAGATGATCCGAAAACCAAAATTATCCTGATGTATCTTGAAGAGGTTAGCGATGGGCAGGCACTGATGAAAGCTGCGCGGGATGTAATCTCTGAAAGCGGTAAACCAATATTAATTTTGAAATCAGGACGTACAAAAGAAGGCGCTGCCGCAGCCGCATCACATACGGGTTCTTTAGCCGGTAGTGATGAAATTTGCGATGCCGCCTTTAAACAAGCCGGAATAATTCGCTGTAGTAACATGGAAGAGATGTTTAATATTGCTAAAGCATTTGCTTATCAGCCGATACCTAAATCAAATAAGGTTGCAATTATTACCAATGCCGGTGGTCCAGGTGTATTAACAACTGATGCGGCAATTCATGATGGATTGGAGCTAGCCAGTTTTTCGGAAGATACAACCTCTATTTTGAAAAAAAACCTGCCCAAGACAGCTAATATTAAAAATCCGGTTGATGTGATTGGTGATGCTCGCATAGATCGTTATAACATAGCGCTTTCAGCTGCTTTTGATGATCCCGGTGTTGCCGGTGTTTTTGTTATTTTAACACCTCAATCGATGACGGATATCGATTTAATTGCCCGTGAAGTTGCGAAGGTTTCCAGTCATTATGATAAGCCGGTCTATACCTCTTTCATGGGCGAAGCAGATGTACAAGAGGGTATTGAAGTATTACAAAGAAATAAAATACCCCACTATTCTCAACCGGAATATATGAGTAAAGCTTTTGCAGCTGTTTACAATTTTTCTCTAAATCATTATAATCATGTTAAACCGGCAAAATATGCCGATATTCATCCTGAAATTACCAGTGCTATCCTCAATAATGCCGTTCATAAGAATAGTGACTATTTAACTGAAGAGACGGCTCAGAAGGTTCTGGCTGCCTATGGGTTACCGGTTCTTGACAGCTATGTCGCGAATGATGCAGAGCAAGCCGTAGAGCTTGCCGGCAAAGCAGGATTTCCAGTGGTAATGAAAGTATTATCTGATGAGATTGTCCACAAATATGACATGGGTGGCGTTGTAATTAACATCAAAGATACCAATGAAGCGGAAAAGGCGTATAACTCCATCATTGGCAATGTAAAGAAACTCCGGCCTGATGCCAAAATTAAAGGCGTACTTGTCAGAAGAATGATTCCGGAAGGTGTTGAAGTAATTTTAGGTGTTAAGCGTGATTCTTCCTTTAATACCGTTGTTATGTTTGGTCTCGGCGGTATTTTTGTGGAAATATTCAAAGATGTCAGCTTTCGGGTTGCTCCTATTGATAAAAAAACCGCCGAATCGATGATTAATGAAATAAAATCATCTGCACTACTCAAAGGTGCTCGTGGAAGTGCGATCCGTGATATTCCCGCTATTGTTGATTCGATTCAAAGGCTGTCACAGCTGGCTGTTGATCATCCCCAAATCAAGGAGCTTGATATTAATCCGATGATTGTTCTTGAAGAAGGAAACGGATGTTTTATTGCTGACGCGAAAATTATGGTTACATTAAATAAATCTTAAGCAAGAAAGGAATTATTATGAGGATATTAATCCATGAAGATTATGAGCGATTAAGCAAGTGGGTTGCATACTATATCGCCGGACAAATCAATAAAGCCAACCCAACGCCGGCTAAACCTTATGTATTGGGGCTGCCGACCGGGTCGTCACCAATCGGGACATATAAAGAGTTGGTCAAATTGAATCGGGAAGGGAAAGTATCGTTTAAAAATGTTATTACCTTTAATATGGACGAATATGTCGGACTTCCCGAAAATCATCCTGAGAGTTACCATTATTTTATGTGGCACAATCTCTTCAGCCATATAGATATTCCAAAAGAAAATGTAAATATTCTCGATGGAAACGCCGATGATCTGGAGAAGGAATGTTATGAATATGAAGAGAAGATCAAAAAAATTGGTGGTATCGATTTATTTCTCGGCGGAATCGGACCTGACGGTCACATTGCTTTTAATGAACCGGGTTCATCACTCTCATCCAAAACGCGCATAAAAACCCTTACCTATGATACAATTCTGGCTAATTCACGATTCTTCGACAATGATGTAAATAAAGTTCCCAAAACGGCTCTGACTGTAGGTGTTGCAACCGTTATGGATTCCAAACAGGTGCTTGTCATAATAAATGGGTATAAAAAAGCCCGGGCGCTTCAGAAGGTTGTGGAAGAAGGCGTCAATCACATGTGGACCGTTTCAATGCTGCAACTACATGAACATGGTATTATCTGTTGTGACGGCGAAGCGACAATGGAAATGAAAGTCGGAACCGTCAAATATTTCAAAGATATTGAACATCTTGCATTAAGCAAACTACCCGAACTTCAATAAAGGTGAAGGACAATGAGTCTGAGAAAGTTAAATGTCAAAGAAATAGAAATCCTCAAGAAACATGAATGTTTTGCCGACAATTGGGAAACTATATCCGTAAAAGACGGTTTTAATCCCGAAAATATTCGTAATGTCACTTTTGCCGGAAATGTACTTTTAGGTAAATTTACAGATAAAATTACTTTCCCGGACGGTTTAGAAAAACACAGCGGTATTTATAACAGCTATCTGCAAGATTGTGAGATTGGAGATAATTGCTATATCAACAATGTAGCCAATTTGGTCCGATATAATCTTGAAGAGAGGGTCGTTATCGAAAATTGTGCGACAGTTGTAACCGAAGGTACGACATGTTTTGGGAATGGGATTGAAATTGATGTTCTAAATGAAGGCGGGGGAAGATCATTGCCTATATTTGATTTATTATCCGCTCAAATCGCTTACATGCTAGTCATCTTTCGTCACGATCAAAAACTGATTAAGCAATTGACTCGGATAATTGAGGCTTATGTTAATACGAAAAAGGCGACGCGGGGATCTATAGGCAAAGGGTCGAAAATACTCAATACAGGCTATATTAAAAATGTGTTTTTGGGCAAAAGCGCCTTTGTGCAAAACGCTGTACGTCTTGAAGAAGGTACGCTCGCCAGCACAGCCGCAGCGCCGGTACACATTGGTGATGGGGTTATCGCAAAAGAGTTTATTATACAATCCGGATCAAAAGTGGACGGTTCGGCATTGATCGACCGCTGTTTTATTGGACAAGGCGTTAAAATAGGAAAACAGTATTCCGCGGAAAACTCCGCGTTTTTTGCTAATTCTGAAGGATTTCACGGTGAAGCCTGTAGCATTTTTGCCGGACCATATACGGTTACACATCATAAATCCACGTTACTAATTGCGGGTATGTTTTCATTTTTCAATGCCGGCAGCGGCAGTAATCAAAGCAATCATATGTATAAACTGGGCCCGCTGCACCAGGGAATTCTTGAGCGCGGGTCTAAAACGGGTTCCTTTTCGTATATGCTTTGGCCGTCCCGAATCGGAGTATATTCCGTTGTTACCGGGAAGCATTATTCGAACTTTGACACTTCGGAATTTCCTTTTTCATATATCACTGAAGAAGAAGGAAAGAGCCATCTGACCCCGGCAATGAATCTTTTTACCGTTGGCACACGGCGTGATACCGGTAAATGGCCGTCGAGAGATCGCCGGAAGGATCAGGTCAAATACGATCTTATTCATTTTGATCTGTTTAATCCCTACACCGTTGGTAAAATACTGGATGGATATAATTTGCTAAAGTCTTTGGTGGAAAAAACACCTAAAAAACAGGAATATGTTCAGCATAAAGGAATCAGAATTAAACGATTAATGTTGAAAACCTGCTCTAAATATTATGATATGGCTATTTGCATTTATATTGGGAATGAATTAGTCAAACGTCTAAACGGTGCTAAGAATAATCTCAAGTCGCTTATTGACTTGCAAGAAAAACTATTTCCCAGTGATATCAAGTCAATTGACAAATGGATAGATTTATCCGGAATGTTAATCTCTGAAAATGATTTAAAAAGATTAATCGATCAAATTGGGAATAATGAAATTCAAACAGTTGATGAACTCACTAAACATTTAAAATTTTATTACGATCTTTATGAGGAGCGCAATTGGCAATGGTGCTGCCGTTTAATTGAAAACCGTATGGAAATAAAACTGGAAGAACTCACCGCTGATAAGCTGATTCAATTGGTCAAAGATTGGGAAACAAGTACCATTAAATTCAATAATATGATTTTAAAAGATGCCTCAAAGGAATTTGACCAAACAAGCCGGATAGGCTATGGAATTGATGGAAATAATGAAGCTGTTGATGCTGATTTCGAAGCAGTCCGTAAATCATATGAATCGAATTCATTTGTAATAGATTTACAAAAAGAAACTGAAGTTATCAGTAAAATTAGTAAAGAGCTTATTGAATACTTGAAGGATTTGACGTAGGATGAGCGAATTGAGATCTTTATTAGCTTTCGGTTTTGGTTCAAACTACAGGGGGGGGGGCAGCATAAGCGTGACTGCTTAAACAGAAAACTTCTTTATTTCACCTTTTACAAAGGTCATCAATACATTAAAGTCATTATCAAACACGACAACATCAGCGTCTTTACCGGGGATTAGCGATCCGGTTTCAACCTGACGACTGATAACTGTAGCAGGATTTGAGCTGGCTATCCTTAATGCATCTTTCAGCGGAATTCCCATATCAAAAAGATTTTTAACACCTTTAATCATAGTTAAAGCTGAACCGGCTATTGTTCCGTCAGATTTACGTTTGAACAACCCGCCTTCACAAATAACTTCCTCATTGTTGGCGATTAAAGTGCCAGACTTAAGACCAGTTGGTCTGAGTGAGTCTGTTACAAGAACAATTTTATGAATCGGTTTGACACGTAAGAGTAGGTCTACTATGGCTTTGTGAACATGATATCCGTCAGCGATCACTTCACATGAGACATCGGGATGAATCATAATGGAGCCGACAACACCCGGATCGCGGTGATGTAAACGTCTCATGGCATTGAAAAAATGGGTCGAATGTAAAATTCCGGACTGCATACCTTCCAGCATATTTTCGTAAGTTGCATTAGAGTGACCGGCAGATACCACTATGCCGTGTTTTCCGGCTAATATTGCCAGCTCATGCATGTTTTTTAATTCGGGAGCCACTGTCATTATAGCAATGTGTCCCTGGGCAGCCTCGAGATACTGTTGCATTAAATGAATATCAACGGGCTTCATATATTTTTTTTTCAGAACCCCGGATTTCTCCGGTGAAACAAACGGACCTTCGAGATGCATTCCCAGTATTTTGGCACCAGGCTCCTTGCCAATTGCGCCGGTCACAGATTTGATCGATTGCAGGAAATTCTCATCAGGTTGCGGATAAATAGTAGGGCAGAAGCCGGTTACTCCATATTCCACCAAAGCCCGGGACATTTCCAGAATAGATTCTTCGGTGCCATCGGAAGTGTCATAGCCGTGTAAGCCGTGAATATGGGTATCTATAAAACCGGCGGAAATATTTGCGCCGTTTAGATAATGTATCACAGCGTCAGCGGGTAATTTCCGTTTTTTAAAACGCTCATTGGTGATTACATCTTCGATTTTTCCATCATTTATGATTACAGTGCTTTTTGGCAGCACCGTTATCCCTGTATAAACTGTTGCATTATGAAGGCATATCATATTCAAATTAACTCCTAATTTCAAACTATAATTTGAGAAAAATAAACGGTAATGAAAAGCCAAGATTAAGATTAAATAAAAACGCCAATAAATTGCTATTATTTACTTTAAATATACTTTATATTGATGTAT
>JAGHBC010000001.1 GCA_021161185.1 Fidelibacterota bacterium | reverse complement strand
TCAGAACTCCTGACTTATCGCAGATTATTCTGTCTCTAATTTTTGCAATAATAATCGATGCAGCATAATCTAAAAATCTATCAGATAATCCTTCAGAATTCACAGCATACATCCTTATTTTGCAATTTGCACTTTGCCTGCCCTGTAATGAGGAACGAATGTACCAGGGATATTTGAAATTTGAAATCAGAACTCCCGGTTTATCACAGATTATGACATTTTATTTTACGAATTCATTGAAATAAATCACTGTTTTTTCAATATCAGGTCAGGAGTTCTGAGGGTAGATTTTTCTGCGTATAGACCAGGGTCAGAATCCTGTAGCGAACTGGCGACAGCGCCACCGCCTCGCTAAACCAACGGGCGGGATTTTTTAGCATAGATATAAAACTGTCCAAACCAAAAAAATTTTAAGGTGCATATATGCCTCTTAAACTTGTGAGATTCTCAAATAACCGGGTACTCTGACCATAATCACTATCCCTGTTGTTGCTGATTTTGTGCAGAGCCTCGGTTGTTTGATTTTTTAAAATATTTTTAGTCACAATCTGTTCTTTGGCAGTCATTTCCCGACCAAAAACATTTTTGAAAGCATTAAAAAAACAACACAAAACAAGACGCCGGCGCCGCTTGCCGATAGCACAAAACGGGCTCCAAAATCATTCCCCAACAGAACGACGCGGGTCTTGTCGATAAATTCAGATTGAGATACCGCTTTGATGAAACCTTTAATGTTAGAAAGAGTTTTTGCGGGAAAAGTCGAATTCCGCAGGTCGGGATCTTCGTATATCAAAACATAGTAACCGATATACGTCAGGCTTTTGGCTAACCGTTGGATGAGTCGTACTTTATTGTTAAATGTTTTAATGCCCGCTATAATAATGAAAACTGGACGAACCTGGCGCCGGTTACAACTAAACAAAATTGCCGGATAATTTTTTCCATCATGGGTTAAGACAATCCGTTCTCGGATATATTTTCGTTCATGTTTCCGTCGCAAGAAAAACAGATAATCGGTTCCTAATAGAAAAACCAAAAAGAAGGCTTTAAATCGCAAACCGATTAAAGTGATAATTTCCGGAAAAGTACGTGCTTGCTTCATTGGGATGCTGTCAATAACTTATATGCAAATTTAAAATGACACCGAAATATATGAGCAACGGAAATCCAAAAGTATTAAATAAACCTACAGAAAATCAGGCGGAAAAGCTGTCAAAATCGCAGCGACAATTCCTGCGTTCATTACACCAGAAAAAATACCGTTATCAATCCGGGCGTTTTTTAATTGAAGGATTAAAACCGGTCACAGAAGCGGTTCTGGCGAGTTTTCCCATTGAGAGTGTTTATATTGTTCCCGACTTATATGAAAAATTAAACGAAAAAGAGCGCCAATTATTAGACCTACTCAAAGGTAAAATTCACTTTGTTACCATCCGGGACATACAACAAATAAGTACACTATCCACACCGGAAGGGATTATTGCAATAGGCGTCATTGATCAGCCTGTTTTAGCAGGTAACAGATTATCTTTTCCGGGGATCTACCTTTGGGAAATTAACGATCCCGGCAACCTGGGTGCCATAATGAGAACCGCCCGCTGGTTTAGCGTCAAAAACATTATATTATCACCAAACAGTGTTGATATCTACAGTCCAAAAGCAGTCCGCAGCTCCATGGGATCCATGTTCTTTCTGTCCGGCTTCCAGAATGTCTCTTTTGAGGAGCTCTGTTCTTCTGCAAAGCAGAATAATGTAATGGTCTTCGCTACCGATATGTTGGGAACGTCTCTCCAATCGCCCCCGACCGTCCCATGGGTTCTTGTAATGGGAAGCGAATCGCACGGACTTCCCCGACATATTTTAACAAGCGCGGCGAGAACGCTCGGCGTACCACGGTATGGCTCGGGCGAGTCATTAAATCTTTCCGTATCTGTGGGTATCTTACTTTATCAACTTATCCATTCAGGAAAGGTGTAAACATGGGGCAATTTCTTACAATTCTGTTATCATTAACCTTTTTGATAGAAACGGACACCACAAGATCTGCCCGGCAGGAACTTGTCGCCGGCGAAGAAACGCCTTATTTCTTCGTACATTTATAATATTGATTAAACAGGCATTTGAGCGTTTATCAGGCACGATCAAAAAATGAGTTGCTTTCTGGCAAAAACAGGGACCTTTTTCAGGCTGAGCACCTTGACTTTAGGTGCCCGTGTTTCTAAATTTACCCGCCTTTTTGTAACTCATAACTATACATTCAATGCTTGATATAATTCCCCAGATAAAAACTGCCATTTTCCTTATGATGATGGGCTTATTGTTGGCTTCAATCGCGACAGTATTTATTTTAATATCTTTTACCAAATTTGACGAAATGACTGTTGCCCAGATTGGACTGCTGATTGGCGAACTCTTTCTGCCGATACCAATTATTATCTGGGGCCGTCGCTCCCGTACCGATCTTAAGCAATTCTTCCGGCTAAATCCTGTTTCGCGGTCGTCTCTGTTTGCGGCGCTTCCGCTGGCTCTCGGACTCACGATTTTAACCGATGAGATGGATCGAATAGCACAGATGATTTTACCGGTTCCGTACGAGTTTTCAAAAATTAAGGATATGATGACAATAAGCGATCCTTTATCGGCTGTCTTTATTATCGGAGTCGTTATTCTGGTGGCTCCGTTTATCGAAGAATTGATTTTCCGCGGATTCTTTCAGCGTATCCTTGAATATCGATATAAAGATATTACAAAAGCCGTGCTTTTATCGGCGCTTGCTTTCGCCGTTATTCATTTCAATCCCTGGTGGATTGTTCAGATATATATCATCGGCATCTTTATGGGCTATGTCGCCTGGCGTACCAATTCAATCTGGATTTCATTTATTATTCATGCTGTAAATAACGGAATCTCCGTTTGGTTTTCCCAGCAGCCCGAAGAAGCCCTTTATTGGTATGAGTGGCGGGGACACGTTGCGCCATTTATGCTAATGATCGGAATATTTTTACTGATTGCCGGAATCCGTTGGTTTATTAATGTTACTCCCGTTGTTCAAAAAAATGAAAATGCGGTGTTGATTGAAGATCTTTTCAGTGTTCCGCCCAGTCAGTCTCGGCAGTAGCAGCCGCGAGTGATTTGAAATAGATTATAGAAAGATATTCAGAGCACTTCTCTTGGCAAGTGATTATTAATATATTTACAAGGAGGGTTATCACATGGTTGAAATTAAAACCTTTCATTCTAAAAATGATGAACAAAATGAGTTTATTTGGATTAACCTAATTCGTCCAAAGAAATCAGAGTTTTTAGAATTCGCAAATAAATATAACATACCCTATGAATTCTTTACAGATCCCCTCGATATCGATGAAAGAGCCCGGATTGATGTAGAGAAAGAGGTAACACTTTGTATTTTGCGCATTCCAACCCGGGGAACGACAGGAACGTCACCTTTTATTACAGTACCTCTTGGCATAATTATCATGAAAAATGTTCTGATTACTGTTTGTGCAATACCAACCATATTAACCAAACAGTTGCATAAGGATATTTATGCAAAAGATTTAAGTTGCATTAACACATTTTTTTATATCCTGCGCGTTACTGCCCTTTACTATTTACAGTATTTGAAAGACATTAACTCGCAGACCATGATCATCGAAAGAGAGTTGCAAGCCTCCTTGAAAAATCAAGAATTAATTAGTCTCCTGGCTGCCGAGAAAAGTTTAGTTTACTTTACAACATCTCTTAGATCAAACGAAATTATGCTTAATCGATTACAAAATTTTAAAAGCATTGGTCCTTACATCAATACAATAGATTTTACAATAGATTTTGAAGATATTCTTATTGAATACCGTCAAGCCATCGAGATGGCAAATGTATACAGCAATATCCTCAGTGGTATGATGGATGCATTTGCATCAATTATTTCTAATAATTTAAATGTCGTTATGAAAATTTTAACCTCAATTACCATTCTTTTAATGTTACCGACTCTTGTAGCAAGCTTTTATGGTATGAACGTATCTCTGCCTTTTCAAAATTCACCACACGCTTTTTTAATAACAATTGGAATTTCAATTTTTTTATCGATCGTCAGTGCAATTATTCTTATTCGGCATAATTTTATGTAACATACTGGTATTTTAGAACTTATCTTACACTATAATAATTATGCTTAGAAAAATTATGAACCCACTAAAAAAAGGTGTAATTCTACAGAAAGAAACCGTTGAAACGGTTAGATCGTTTGGGCTGTGTTTTATCAACCACCTGGGGGTTAATAGTAAGTTATGTAGGCATAGAACTATTTCAACAGTTTCTATAATCATCAGATGGATTCAACTTCTGATGCTTTTTTTAGAAAACTCAACTATTAAATTTCCAAAGGACATAATATGATAGATCAAGATTTTATTGTGTTACTGGATGCTTTTCGGAGAATGGTTCGCCGTAACGCCAGAACAAATATTTTAAAACTGATTGAAAACACACATCCTGCTGAATTGGCAGCGCTTTTCCGGTCGTTTACGGACACTGAGCGTGAAACCGTTTTTAATCTTATTTCCGATCCAACCTATAATGCTGAATTTTTGACAGAACTGGATGGCTCCATTTTGGTAGATTTGGTTGAAGGAATGCCTCCAAAGGCAATCGTCGAGATATTGAATGAGATGGCGCCGGACGATCAGGCGGATTTGCTGGCCCAAATACCCGAAGATTTGGGTAAAGAGGTGCTTGGGTTAATGAGCAATTCCGATTCTGAGGATCTGGAAGAATTAATGATGTATAAACCGGATACCGCCGGTGGTATTATGGTACCTCTTCCATTTAAAATGAACGAACGGAATACTGTTCAGGATGCCATTAATGCAATTCGCGAACAAAAAGATGTAGAAATGGTATTCTATATCTATGTCGTGGATGACAATGAGCGGCTGACTGGTGTTATCTCATTGCGTCAGTTACTAATGGTTTCACCTAAGACTGTTTTACAAAATATTATGATAAGCAAACTGGTCACCGTACAGCCGGAAACCGACCAGGAAGAGGTTGCCCGAATCATCAGTCGTTATAACTTTCTGGCGCTGCCCGTCGTTGACCGGGAAAACAAATTGTTGGGTATTGTTACGGTTGACGATATTATTGATGTAATTCGCGAGGAGGCCACGGAAGATTTCCTGCAGATGGCGGGTGTCGGCAAAGACCGGGAAATTCTGTTAAAAACGCCTATTCAGGCTGTTAGAATGCGATTTCCCTGGCTGTTTGCAACATTCATTGGGGGGATAATTATATCAGCCATAGTTGTAAGATTTCAACATATTCTCGATAAATTCGTCATTCTTGCAGCATTCATGCCGATTGTCGCCGGTATGGGTGGCAATGTGGGGTCACAGTCTTCTACTATTGTAGTACGCGGACTGGCAACGGGACGCGTGAATATCCAGCAAATATTTCATGTGCTGCTCGATCAGATGAAAATCGGTTTGATTCTCGGAGTTTTATACGGAGTGCTTTTGATGCTTTTCTCCAATATCCTCTATCATTCTTCTGCGAATATTATGAATATCGGCGCCGCTATTGGCATTGCCTTATGCTGTGAATTATTCATTGCTGCTTCGCTTGGCGCGCTGGTGCCAATAATGTTACAACGGCTCAATATCGATCCGGCAGTGGCTACGGGTCCGATGGTTTCCATAACCCTTGATATTACTGGAATTCTGATCTATTTTTCTATAGCAACCGCTATCCTGACCTGATATAACGGAATTCCCGGCTGCCGATTAATATCAAACTTGATGATCTTGTAAAAAGTCAGAATTTTAACGCAAAGACGCAGAGAACGCAAAGGTAAAAGCTTAATTTTTAGTATAAACTGCTAAAGCGGTTGTTGGTTTGGATATAGCGGTGCGGATACACCCGGATAAATTCGGGTGTTGTCTTAAATACCGAAATACCGGCGTTGAATTAACGCCGGTATTTATCCGGGTGAAAAGAAAATCTTCGCTGCCTGAGGCAAACCGTTTCGATAAACCGTTTGCTTGCGTCGAACTCACGTTATTTAACTTTTGGCAATTCGCGCCAGAGTTTCTTTCAGCAGGTTCCAGAATTTTTCCACTGTTTTAATTTCTAAGACTTCGTCAGGGGAGTGGGGGTGCATGATCGTCGGCCCAAAGGAGATCATATCCATACCGGGAACGGTCTCACCAATGATTCCACATTCAAGTCCGGCATGGATGGCTTTGACTGCCGGCTCAGTTCCGTAGAGATCTTTATAAGTATTTTTCATGAATTTTAAAATTGCCGAATTCATGTTCGGATTCCAGCCGGGGTAGCCGCCGCCTTGATGCACCTCTCCGCCGGCGAGCAGACCGGAAGCTTTGACCTTGTCGGCAATATCATTTTTGGCGCTTTCCACGGAGCTTCTCTGGCTGGTCAGGACGCTAATATTATCGCCTTCGGTACTGACAATGGCGAGGCTGGTAGAGGTTTCTACGAGATCTGGAATGGTATGACTCATGGCGACAACACCGTGAGGTATTGTGTAAATCATATTGAATAACCTGGATTGGAATTCTTTTGTAAAAACCTTCTCCGGTTTTACGGAGTTTTCAACAACAATTTTAAGTTCGGGCTCAATATCTTTATATTCATTGATAAATATCGATTCATATTTTGCTATAAGCGCTTTAAATCCGGCTGCATCTTTCGGATCGACCGATACGGTCGCCTCGGCTTCACGGGGAATTGCGTTGTGTTTGCTGCCGCCGGAAACAGCACTCAGGCGGAAATTGAATTTTTCATTGGCATTCCACAATATTCTGTTGAGCAGCTTGTTGGCATTGCCCCGTCCGAGTGCTATGTCCAGACCGGAATGACCGCCTTTTAATCCGGTTAATTTTATCGATAAAGGTATATAGTCGGCGGGTGTATCTTGCCATTCAATTGCTAAGGTAATTTTAGTGTCCTTGCCTCCGGCACAGCCGATATACAGCGCACCGTCTTCTTCGGAATCGGCATTTATTAAAATAGAAGCGGTGACAAAACCGGGCTTCAGTGCATTGGCACCGGTTAGACCGGTTTCTTCATCAATCGTAAAGAGAAACTCCATGGGTGGGTGAACCATGTCTTTGGCAGCCATAACGCTCAATGCCGTGGCGACGCCAATCCCGTTATCGGCGCCCAAGGTTGTTCCTTCGGCGCGAACAAAATCACCATCAATCTTCATTTTGATGGGATCTTTGCGGAAATCGTGTTCGGTACCGCTGTTTTTTTCGCAGACCATATCGAGATGCCCCTGGATACAGACTGTCGGTTTGTTTTCACAGCCAGGGCTCGCCGGCTTTGTTACGAGTACGTTGCCGGCTTCATCCTGTTTACAGGGCAGCCCTAATTCCGTGGCGACACGGATTATATATTTAGCCGCATCAGCTTCATGCCGGGATTCCCGTGGAATCTGGTTTAGCTCATAAAAGTAGCGCCACAGGGTTTCCGGTTTTAATCCTTCAAATACATATTTCATTTAATCCTCCTTTTTTATGCAGACATTTTAAGCATTTAATCGGTGAAAGCAAGTATTTTATTGAGTTAACACAGCCTCGATTTTTTCAAGAGCAGTATCAATTTCAGCTTTGGTGATAACGAGCGGTGGTGCGATCCGGATAACATTTTCATGGGTTTCCTTGGCGAGGATGCCTTTTTCCTGCAGGGCTTCGCAGAATCGTCTGGCGCCGCCGGACTCTTTTTTTAACACAATTCCGATCCACAATCCCTTGCCGCGGTAAAAATCGACATGAGGACTGTCGATATTTCTTAATTTGTTTAGCAGGTATTTACCTAATTCCGCTGACCTTTCAATTAATTTTTCATCTATGATGACCTTCAGTGCTTCCCGGGCGACGGCACAGGCGATGGGATTACCGCCGTAAGTTGAGCCGTGATCGCCGGGATTGAATACGCCCAGGACCTCTTTCGACGATATCACCGCCGAGACCGGATACATCCCGCCCGACAGGGCTTTTCCGATAATGACCATGTCCGGACGTATATTTTCATGCTCGAAGGCGAATAAGGTGCCCGTTCTTCCGAGCCCGCTCTGGATCTCATCGGCGACTAAAAGGACATTATTCAATTTGCATATTTCGGCGGCTTCTTTAAGAAATCCTTCAGGTGGAATAACTACACCGCTTTCGCCCTGAATGGGTTCGACCAGAAAACCGACCGTATTTTTATTGATCGCTTTTTTTAGCGCGTCGATATTGCCACAGGGAATTATCCTAAAGCCGGGTGTCAGCGGACCGAAACCCTCTTTATATTGATCTTCACTGGAAAAGGAAATTATTGTCGTTGTGCGACCGTGGAAATTACCGTCACAGACGATGATCTCGGCATTATCGGCTTCAACGCCTTTTACGGTATAGCCCCACTTTCGAACAGCCTTAATGGCGGTTTCCACGGCTTCGGCGCCGGAATTCATGGGCAGCATCGTTTCATAACCGGTCAATTCACAGAGCTCTTTAGCCAGAAACGGTAACTGATCATTGCGGAAAGCGCGGGATGTCAACGCCAATCGAGCCGCCTGCTCCTGCATGACTTTGACCAGGCGGGGATGACAATGTCCCTGATTAACCGCCGAATAAGCCGCCAGGAAATCCATATATTTTTTACCTTCAACATCTTCGACCCAGATACCCGCACCTTTTGTCAGCACGACATCTAAGGGTTTATAATTATGGGCGCCGAACTGATTTTCAAGAGCAATACATTCTTGTGTTGTTGCCATTTCTTACCTCATCATTTAATGTTCCAGACCTGTCCTGTCAATACGCAGAGAATTTAATTATTTATTCTTGAATCGCCATACCTTTTCTTTATTTATTAAAGCAGGGTGAAAAATGTGGATTGGCGTAATTATTTTTGTAAGTGTTCACGGAACGTTGAAAATAAAATTAGGAATTGGAAATTGGAAATTTGGTCTTCATGCTTTTATACTGTTGATGAACGCATTCAATTTTGAGCCGGGTTTTTCAACTATTGTAAAGTCGTGCCGGACTATATCTGATAATGCTTCTGCCGGATTGTGCCAAAGGCAGGCATGCAGACAGGTCTCCCAAATTTCTACTTTCCAATTTCAAGTTTCAAGCTGTGAACGACTACTTATTTTTTTATCAGAGGTAATCATAAAGAAATTGGAAAAATTTATGATCATAATTTCATGTAGGTCCTGTCACATGTTATTCTATTTGATTTTGCCTTATTTCAAAATCAGCATTTTCTTTGTTTTTAGATAGGATTTATTCTCAGATCTTGCGCGAAATTGATAGAAATACATGCCGCTGGATAATGTCTGTCCTTTTCTGTTCTTTCCGCCCCAAATGACACTGTAATATCCGGGATTGTGCTGTGAACAAACCGGTTCATCGACTAATCTATCAGATACTCTCATTATCTTTGTTAATTCTATAATTTTGATGGTTTCGTAAAAAGGGGAAAATATGTCATTCTTGAACGAAGTGAAGAATCTCCATAACATTGTTCGTAAAGGCATTAGAGATTCTTCGTTATCACTCAGAATGACACTCCCCAGACT
>JAGHBC010000086.1 GCA_021161185.1 Fidelibacterota bacterium | reverse complement strand
TGCAAAAATTAGAGACAGAATAATCTGCGATAAGTCAGGAGTTCTGATGATTTAAAAATTTTATGGTTAGATTTGATGTGGGCGGAGAGTCATGGAATTACTGTTGACAGTGTTTGGGCTTCCGCCGCTAAATAGAAGTTAGTTAGTAATCTTTACATTTTATTTAAAAAACTTGTTGACTTCAAAATCAATTTAGATAAATTAAATATATGGTTAATGAGTAAAATACAGACGTTAAATTATCATTGGGGCAGTGCGAATACTTTGACCGATTCTGATTGAGATTTCTAAATGTTTATAAAAATCTTAAAAAAAAGATTTTGAGGGCAGGTTGAACACAAATTGTGCACGTCTACGAGGTAGTGATCATTAAAGCCGTTACGGTTTTACCATCTCATTTTCAACAAGAATATATGCAGAGCTCAATGAAATAATTGTTTTTAACCCAAAAGAAGGAGAATCCCTATGAAATTGTTACGATTACTTTTGCCGGTTGCTGTGTGTGCAACTATTGTTTTCGCTCAGGGTGATAACACCAATTTAAAATTAGTCTCAAAATGGGCGTGGAACCCGGAAGATCCGATTGCAATCAACAGCGTGCGCGGTTTGGTGGCGGGTAAAGATATTGATGGTGACGGTATTTTGGAAATCTGGTCCACGAATTACGATGGCGGCGGCGGCATAGCCGGTTTTGAAATGGTCAACGACAGCACCCTGGAACTCATTTATGCCGATACCAGTGGCAGTGAGTACTATTCCGGCACACGATGGGTAGAAATTTGTGATTTGGACGGAGACGGAGCCAAAGAGGCAGTCTATTTTGCCGGTCGATATGCATCCGATCCAAAAGCCGGTTTGTACATTGTTGAATGCACGGGTGATAATGCTTTTGCCGAACCGGTTTTTTTCCCTATTAATAGTCTCGGCTTTACCTTCAATGGCATGCAAAATCTTAATGAGTTACGTGTTGAACATTTTATTGTTGAAGATGTTGACGGTGATGGCATTGAAGAACTTGTTTTTGCCACAAACGGCGCTTCCTTTGTTACCGATTATATTGATACAACCATTGTTGGTGTAGACACAACTGTCAACACCTATGGTCATTCTGAAGACTTTTTCGGAGTATTGAGCGTCTCCGGTGATCTGCAAAGCGGTTTTGGCACGATTGCGCCGGAATTTGCGACGTCGGCGCGTGACATCGATATGGGCACCGTCGGTCCCGATGATCCAATGTTTGGTCGCGACAACCGGCTTGGCGGCGGCAGTGCGATCTGCGTGGGTGTTGCCGATACCGATGGAGACGGGCTCAAGGAACTGGTTTTACACTCTTGGAACAATTTCAATACTACATTTGTTGAGATAACCGGCGCCGATACTTATGAATTTGGGGACACCACTTATCAGCAAATGACTGCCGGAGACCATACCTGTCTCAAAAATTTTGCCGTATTGGATATTGATGAAGATGGTAAAGATGAAGTGTTTATGAGTAACTATGTATCTGGTGAAGTTTACATGATTGCAGATAAAAATGGAGAAGCAACAAACTTTGATTCAACAGAATATGAGACAATCTTAAGCGATATCATGTATCGTGCCTTTTTCGGTATGGCGTCCGGTGATATTGATCAAGACGGCTTGCCGGATCTCTATATTTCTACAAATACTCCTATTTATGATGTGCTGAATCTGGAATACAATAATGGTGTCTGGGATGTCTATACATTGCTTACTGATTCCTTGGCAAATTCCGGAGAGGGGTTCTCGATTGCCTGCGCCGTAGCCGACTTAGACAAAGATGGTTTTCAGGAACTGATTACCGCTCACCAGGGCGTCGAAGACACAGTGGTTATTGACGGACAGAATGTATTCAACCCGCACCACTGGTCCATCCGAGTTATGGAATACTATTCCGCTAGCGGCGTTCGTGAAATGAATATAATCACACCGGGGAACTATGAATTGAGTCAGGCTTATCCGAATCCCTTTAACCCTACCACTAATATCGAATTCAAACTTCCTCTTCAGAAAAAGATTTCTCTGGTGATTTATAACACCCTGGGTCAAGAAGTCAGAAGGCTGGTTAACAATGAAGTTTACCAAGCCGGCAGCTATACCGTGATTTGGAACGGTAAAGATACCAACGGGCATATGGTTCCATCCGGTGCCTATATTTACAGTCTCGAATTTGGCAATTTCAGAAAAACCAAAACTGTAACTTTACTAAAATAGCTATCTGACAATTGGTTAAAAAATAAGTGGAGAGGTCTATACGACCTCTCCACTTTTAAGATTAATGTGAACAAGGTATATATATGAAAAACAAGGTTCTAACACCGGTCTATACAATAATTCTGTTGATTGGAATGATATCTGTTTGTCTGGCGGGAACACGGGGCAAAATAGCAGGGAACGTAATTGATAAAAGCACCGGTCTTCCTCTTGCAGGCGTGAATATTTATATTCCATCGGAGCAGATCGGTTCTGTCACTGACAGCGACGGTTATTTTGTGATTCTGAATGTTCCGCCGGGGAGCCAAGAGGTTGTAGCCTCCATGATTGGCTATAAAAAACTAACTGTTCGGAATGTATCTGTAGCGACGGATCAGACAACTGATCTTGATTTCGAGCTGGAAAGCTCGATCTTGCAGGGGGAAGAAGTGGTCGTTGTTGCCAGGAAGCCCCTAGTTCAGGCCGACCTCACCTCATCCAAATCAATTATTACGGAAGATGATCTGAAATCTATGCCAACTGAATCCTTTCAGGGATTGCTGACCACTAAAGCCGGCGTCACCGAGGGCACCGGCGGCGCTATCCATATTCGCGGTGGTCGTTCCAGTGAGGTATTATATATGCTCGACGGTATTGCGGTATCCAACCCATTCAACAGCAGTTTAGGTATGAATGTCTCCACAAATATGATTAAAGAACTCACCATGGTATCCGGTACATTCAATGCCGAATACGGCAAGGCTATGAGCGGCATCGTAAATATCGTCACCCGTGACGGAAGTAATCGTTTTGAAGGAGATGTGAGTTTTCAATTTGGGGATATGCTTTCTTCACGCACCAATATTTTTGATGATGTAAATCAATATGATCCGCTGAATTTTAAACGACTTGATTTGAGTCTTAGCGGCCCCTTTATATTTTTACCCCGGAGTTCATTCATTATCGCCGGAACTTTGAAAGAATCCGACGGCTGGTTGTATGGGTACCGTGAACATACGCCTTTTGATTTTTACAATTTTCAAGGAGACGACTGGTTTATCAGCGCCACAGGTGACGGCGAGAGAGTCGGTATGAACAACTATGCAAATGGTAATGTAATGGCGAAAATCACGACAAAGCCGTGGGCGCCAATAAAAATATCATACCATTTCAACGGCTATGCCGGCGAATCTCAGAAGTATGACCACGCCTGGAAATATAATCCCGATGGAAGATATACCTATACTTCAAACAATCAGATGCACTCCCTGCATTTTACCCACTCATTGTCGGAAAAGTCTTATTACACAGTCAAGGCGTCTTACAAGCGATCGGAAGCCGAAGATTATGTGCATAAACTAAAAGTGCCTTATAAATGGAATGAAGATATCAACGGCAACGGTGCAATCGATGTGCTCTGGTATGATGTTGACGGCACACCATTTACGGAAGACCTGAACGGTGACGGGGAATTGAGCAACATTTCCGTGGATTGGGACTTGCTGCGAGACCATGGAGCATTTATTCCAAACCCGATGCATGAATTAAAGTACGATGACTCCACCTTTTTTCAGGTGCCTCTATACATTCCTACAGATAGCCGGTCGGATGTGCCATCCTATCATTTCATTTACGGCAGCCAGCAGACCGGCTATTTTCTGAGCGACAACGAAACCTATACACTAAAGGCCGATTTTACCAGCCAGATGAATAAGTATAACCAGATTCGCTCCGGAATCGAATTTAATTCCTATATGCTGCATTCCAATGATATCTATATTGAGATGAGTAATCGGACCAATTGGCAACCCTTTATCCAGAGTATTGCTACCTCCGGACACGATGAATATACGCGTCGTCCGCTCGATTTTGCGGCTTATATTCAGGATAAAATTGAATTCAAGGATATTATTGTGCAAGCCGGTTTGCGCTATGATTATTTTGACGCCAGAGACAATACTTTTACCAATAAAACCGACCCCGCCGGTTCCGACACTCTTGCAGTCAAACCGAAAAGCCAGATCAGCCCGCGGCTGGGGGTAAGTTTTCCGATTACCGATCAGGGCTATATTCACTTCTCATACGGGCATTTTTTTCAGATGCCGCCATTCTCTTACCTGTACCGGAACCCGGGTAAAAAGAAATCTTCCGGTGTTACCCGGTTTGGTAATCCCGACCTTGACGCCCAGAAAACGGTAATGTATGAGTTTGGATTACAGCAGCAACTAACGTCTATGATGGCTATGGATGTCACCATCTTTTACCGCAATATTTTGAACTGGCTATCCTCGGAATACAATTTTATCGACAATACGTTTCGCTATACCCGTTATATAACCCAGGATTATGGTAATGTTCGGGGCATTACTTTTTCGTTGACACAACGCAGCTTTTCCGGTTTTGCTGTAAACATGGATTATACGTTCCAGTTAGCAGGCGGGAATGCTTCCAGTCCGGATGCCGCCTATTATGATAATCTTAAAATTCCACCGGTGGAAAGTGAGAAAAAGCTTGTGCCTTTGGATTGGGATCAGCGTCATACATTGAATGTGACGCTATCATATAGTTCCAAGGGTAATTATGGCGCCAGCGTTATAAATCGATTTTCGACGGGAAAGCCTTATACGCCGACGATTCAGGGACAGCGCAATGCGGAAGAGAATTCCGACCGGAGACTTTTTCAGTTCACTACCGATTTGCAGGCGTATAAATACTTTTATCTCGGTAATCAGAGACTGAGCCTGTCGGTGAAAGTATACAATCTTTTTGACCGTTTGAATGAGGTTTATGTGAATACCGATACCGGTCGATCGGGCTATTCGTTGGTTCCCACATACGCGGGTCAATCGATTACAATGCATGCGGACACACCGGGCATTCATTCTTTGGAAGAGCGTCTCTATTCACCGACGAACTATTCAAATCCAAGACAGATATTAATTGGTTTAAGCTGGCATTTTCAGGGTAAATAATTATGAAAAAAACAATTATATTTTTAACTATACTGAGTTTTGCCGTAACTGCGGCAGGACTGAATAAGACTCAGGAAGGGTCGCCCAAGACTTGGAGTCAGTCCCAAATAGACAGTTATTACCGACAGATGGCAATAAATCGTAGATCGGGTGAGCGTCCGACACGCCGGGTGGCGACTCTTTCCGGCAATCAGATTCGGACCTTGATTTTCGACTTCGGATCCATTGGTGCTCCGGGTCGCGAACCTTCACTGGAATGGCCTATTTATTCCGATCACGGGTACGGATATGAATTCGGTCCTTTAGTTGGTGTGGAAGTGCCGCTTGATACAAGCGGGAATTTCCTGCCCTATGTTGAACAAAACGGCGTAATGGTTCCCGATACAGGGAATGCGATTTATGATAAAACATTGCATATAATTTCCGACGGTTTGTTGGACGGTGGCGCGCCGGGCGCCTCAGAGGAGACATCTCCCGAGGGAGAACCATGGGGCTGGGAACCTTTACCGGGATATGCAAACGATCAATCGGAAAGTATTGCATTGTCACATAAACCCGATACATGGCCGCTCGAATGGACCGGTTGGCCCGGCACTTATCAGGTGGGAGCAGCAACCGCTGATCAGGCAGCTTATTATGTTATGGATGACCGCTTTAACCGGGAATTTCCATTTTTTCCTTTCCCGGAAGACTCGGTAAAAGGCGGTATGGGACTGCGCGTGGAAGTGCGTTTGTATCAATGGTCAAATCCTCTCGCTAACGATGCAATTTTCATCGTATATGAAATTAGAAACGAAAGTCCGAATGATTATGAAAAAGTTGTCTTCGGTATGTTCGGTGATCCTCACATTGGCGGTAGTAACGATGTTACCGACGACTACGCCTATTTTAATAAAGATATCAATATGGTCTATGGATATGATGGTGATAACAAGGGTGAATGGGGTGGTGTAACCGGCTGGTTAGGTTATATGTTTCTCGAAAGCCCGGGGAACCCATACGATGGAATCGACAATGACGGCGACGGCATGATAGATGAATCCATGTTCAACGGTCTTGACGATGACGGCGACTGGAATCCGGAGACCGACGATGTCGGCGTTGATGGTATTGGTCCGGACCATCCCGACTATCCCGGTCCCGATGAAGGCGAAGCAGACGGCGTTCCAACTGCCGGGGACGCGTATAATCCCCTCAAACCGGGTGAACCAAATTTTGAGACAAACGACCTCGATGAAGCTGATATGATCGGATTAACCAGCTTTAACGCTTATCAGTATGGTTCCGAAGCAATAAAAAACGATGAAAATATCTGGCGCCGTCTCCGTCCTTATACACTCGTTGGTGAAGAGAATGCTTTTACGGACATTCAGCAGAACGCCGATAACATTTTCCTGTATGGCTCCGGATATTTCCCGTTGAAAGCCGGCGATACCCAGCGTTTCTCGATTGCCCTGCTCATGGGTGAAAATGAATATGATCTGTTTAAAACCTCCGAAGTAGTCCAGAAAATCTATAATAGCGGCTACCAATTTGCCAAGGCGCCGGAAAAACCCGAACTCACTGCCGTTCCCGGTGACGGTCAGGTTTCTCTGTTCTGGGACGATTTTGCGGAAAAATCCTGGGATCCGGTCTATGGCTATGATTTTCAGGGTTACAGTGTTTACCGCGCCACGGATGCGGGCTTCAATGAGATATATACGATCACCGATAATATGGGTATTGCAACCCTATGGGAACCACTAGCGAGGTTTGATAAAAAAGACCATATCAGCGGAGAATCCTATGTCGGCATTAACGGTGTGCACTTTAATCTGGGAACTAATTCCGGGTTAAAGCACGAATTTGTGGATAATACCGCAATCAACGGGGTAACTTACTATTATGCCGTCTGTTCTTATGACATTGGAGATACAACCGGTACGGTTGAAATTCCACCGAGTGAATGCACTAAAATTATAAATGTCGATGCCTTTACCGGTATTTTGGAGACAGACCTTAATACCGTTTCGGTGACACCGAATGCTTATTCCCCCGGAACGCTTGAGGGCGGTATCGTTGATGGGATTACGCATATCGGCCCCGGTTCCGGTAAATTTTGGATAAAATATATGGATCAACGTGTCATCCGGGACAACGTATCCTATCGGGTTTACTTCGGTGACGCGATCACCGGCGCCCGGGACACCGTATTATTTGTAACGGATATGACTGAAATTACCAATGATATTACCGTAGAAAGCGGGCAGTGGTATCAACTATCTCGTCAGCATACCGTAGAGCATATCGTAACGGAAAACGGTAATGACGTTGACACTTCGTTGTATATGATTAACCTGCTTTTGTCTAAAATAAAGTTCGATGCTTCTTTGGTTGGTCATACTATTCAGGTCTCCTTTAAGTATCAACCGGTGTGGCAAAACCGCTATTTTAACGGTGAAGACGGCTGTACGGTTTTTGACGGTCTGCGCCTTTTTATTCAAGATGATACTGTCGGTATCAATAAATCTGAAACCGGTTGGCTTTTCGGAGAAACAAATTACTCACATACCGTGCGCGTCTGGGATGAAGGTGGTTCAGCGCCTGGTTTCAAATATCCCCATACCTATGAAATCCGCTGGGATGAGGCTTTGATTGATTCACCGACGGTTTTTAAGCAATATGCGCCGTTTCGGATTTACGATGTTACCTATGCCTATATGGACAGTATTTTTGAAGCGGCTTTCTATCTGCCGGGCGGTAAACAATATGACATCAACAAACCGACCCACAAGATCGGTATTCTCTCAGAGCCGGTTTTGAATTCAGCTAATAAAACCTGGGAGGTAAAATTTACCGCACCGCCTTCCGGAGTTGATCCGGTTCAACCGAAGACAGGAGATGTTTTTAAGATACGGATTACACGTCCTTTTACGCAGGATGATGAATTTATATTTACCACTAAAGCAGCGAAATATGACCATTCTGCTTTGGAAAATCCGTTAGACAGAATTGCCGTTGTTCCCAATCCTTATTGTGCGCAAGCCATCTGGGAGCCTAAAAGCGGATATGCCAGCGGGCGGGGCGAAAGACGGATTCAGTTTATCAATCTCCCCCCGCAATGCCAAATCAAGATATTCACTATTGCCGGTGAATTAGTTGATACAATCGTGCACGAAAAAGCGTTTTGGGATGGTAGTGAGAGCTGGAATCTCCTGAATAAAGAAACCATGGAAATTGCTTTTGGCGTTTATGTCTGGCATGTGGATGCAACCGCATCCGGGTTAGGTGAAAAAATTGGTAAATTTGCGGTGATCAAATGAGAAAAGGAATATTTACTACAGTCATTATTTTATTATTTGCGGGATTACTTGTAGCCCAGGAACGCCGGACAACGAAAACCGGTACCACGGCGGCGCAGTTCCTTAAAATCGGTGTTCACGCCGGCGGCATGGGCATGGGTGAAAGCGCCGTTGCATTTCCAAGCAGCCTTTCGGCTTTACATTGGAATCCCGCCGGTTTATCTCGTTTTAACACACAGGAAGTTGTATTCACCCAAAGTAAATGGATTGCCGATACAGATATTTTGTATATGGCTGCATCGATGAACTTTGGCAGATATGGCACCGTGGGCGCATACATGACGACTCTGGACTATGGTGACGACATGCTCGTGCGAACGGAAGAGAAACCTCTCGGAACCGGGGAGCGGTTTTCCGCCCGGGATCTTGATATGGGTCTTTCCTATGCATCCAATCTGACGGATCGGTTCTCAATTGGCGGAACAGTTAAATTTGTCAGTCAGCAGATTTGGCACATGACCGCTCAGACTATGGCGCTTGATTTGGGGGCTTTATTTATCACTCCACTAAAAGATATTCGCCTTGGTATGTCGATTACAAACTTCGGCGGTAAAATGCAGCCCAGGGGGCGCGATGTTCGATTTTATGCGGATCCCGATCCCATTTTGTATGGTAACAACGACCAGATTCCGGCAAATTATGAGCTCAGTAGCTGGGCTATTCCACAGACTTTCCGGGTAGGCTTATCAGGAGATGTGGGCAGTCTGAAAACCATGAAGCTTACCTGGGCTGTGGATGCGCTCCATCCCAGCGATAATTCCGAGTACATTAATGTTGGCGCAGAATTATCAGTTATGGAACGGCTTTTTCTGCGGGCCGGTTGGCGGACACTATTTGCAGTTGACCGAGAAGGCGGAATGTCCATGGGCGCCGGTATCAAGCATGCGTTCAGTCCCAATTTCAAAATTAAACTGGACTATGCCTATGTTGATTATGGTGTCTTAAATCAGATCAATATGCTGACGTTTTCGATCCTGTACTAAATATACATGGATAGAGTTCATTGAAAACTGAACAAATATCCTGTCGCCTAATCGGATAGGAAGACAATGCGAAACCAAATGCGTTTCCGGCAACGGAAGGGTGTAAAGACAGGTTTAGCAAGTTAGTTGAACATAATTTCATATAAATACGTTTAGCATCTTTTCGGTCCATTTCAATAATTGATCTTTTCTGTGTGTTCATTTTTTTACTATTGTTTTCCAACTATGATTTAGACCCCCGGCTTTTAATCTCTGTCTGATGATGTTTACTATCCGGTATCCTATTATTCCGACCCAGATGTGGGATTCTATATGCTCATCCTTCTGATGAAATATCGGTCTTATCCCAAGTTGTTCCCCCTGAATTCAAGACGATCAGTCTTCGCCGCTCAGATTATTGATGATTATCTCAGTGACATCCGGAATTGATTGTTCTTCCGAAACAGATATCCAGGTCGCCTCCAACTGATTCCGGAACCAGGTCAGCTGGCGCTTGGCATAACGTCGAGTGTTGCGCTTGATATTTTCCACCATCTCGTCAAAACTGCATTTCTCATCGAGGTATAGGATTACCTCCCGGTAACCAAGGGTTAAAAGCGCATCAAGACTCCGGCGCAATCCCGACTGAAGAAGGTTCTTCACCTCATCGACAAGACCATCGGCGATCATTTGATCCACACGCTTATTAATCCTTTCATATAGTTTTTCGCGCTTTATTGTCAGTACAAATACCCGGTACGGAAACGGTGGATCGGTTCCCTGTGTTTTATAATGCTCGCTGGGCGGTTTACCGGTTACCTCGTAGATTTCCAGCGCCCGGGTAATGCGCTTGACGTCGTTAATATGTATTTTGATTGCCGAAGTCGGATCTATATCCATCAGACGGTTATAAAGGGCAACAGATCCTTTTTCATTTAATTCCGACTTGATTTTTTCTCTGACCGATTTATCAGTGACACTTTCCCGAAAAATCCCCTGCACCATGGTTTTGACATACATGCCGCTGCCACCTACAAAAACCGGCAATTTGCCCCTGGCACAGATATCATTGACAACCTGTAGAGCCCTCTCCCGGTATTGACCGGCGCTGATCTGTTCGTTTGGCTCCAGAATATCAATCAGGTGATGCCGGATTTCCTGCTGCTGCCGTAGAGTAGGTTTGGCAGTGCCCACATCCATTCCCCGGTAGACCTGCCGGGAATCGATGGAAACAATTTCACCGTTCAGCCGCCGGGCCAGTTCAAGCGCCGTTGCGGTTTTACCAACGGCGGTAGGGCCGACGATGAAAGGGATAACAGGGTAGGATTTTGATATTTTTGCGCTGCTTACGGGTTCGATTATTACACCCTTTCGAAGCGTTTATCCAGCTCTTTTAGCGTTAAATTCACAATAATCGGGCGTCCGTGAGGACAATAATAAGGGTTTTGAGTCGCAAAGAGCTTATCTACAAGGTTTCTCATTTCTTCTTCGGTAAGTTTATCGCCGGATTTGATTGCCGCTTTGCATGAATAGGACGCGGCGACTTTGGATTGGATACTGGTATCTTTTGTACCGAACTCATAGTAATGATCAATGATTTCCTTGATAATTGTCGGTTCATTGCCCCATGGCATACCCGCGGGAACGGCTTCAATAGCAATCGTATATTTTCCAAACTCTTTGATGCTAAAGCCGATTTTCTCCAGGAAGGGCAGTATTTCTAGCAATAATGAAAAATCCGTTACAGACAGCTCAACGATTTGCGGAAAGAGCAACTGTTGGGCTTTCCAGGATTGCTCCGACATTGCTTTAATGGCATTGTCATACAAAATCCGCTCGTGGGCGACATGCTGATCGATAATGATCAAACCCGATTTAATTTGAGTAACGATGTATTTATTATGGACCTGATACATGGGTACATCGGGACGAAAATCATACTTCGGTTCCGGTATGCCTTGCTCGACAAAGCGCCTGGCTCGCTGGGTCCATTGTCCATCGGGGCTTCGATGAGTATAATGAAGCGACATTTCGGTTTGTGCGGTCTGTTCCATTCGGGCGTTTTCTGTTGCCGGAATTTCCGGCTCTTTAGTATCAGTCATCTGTTTTTCATCATTTTTTTGTTCAGTCCGGAATTGCTTTGGTAATTGTGGTGGCGCATAATAATGCTCTGGCGAAAAACGGCCCAAATTCGGAATA
Source organism: Fidelibacterota bacterium (assembly GCA_021161185.1). Classification (GTDB taxonomy): domain Bacteria; phylum Fidelibacterota; class UBA2242; order UBA2242; family UBA2242; genus DPVY01. Next base: position 17,946 of record JAGHBC010000086.1, on the reverse strand, counting down.
ACATCGGTAATTTCTGTTAATCCCTCTTTGATAGCGCTTTCCAAAAAGCGGTAAACGTCGTTCTGCTCACGAAACCTTACTTCCATTTTCGTCGGATGTACATTAACGTCGACCGCCATCGGATCCAACTGCAGATCCAGACAATAAAAAGGGTACTCATTTCTTGATAATAAATTTGAATATGCCGAGATAATGGCATGATTCATCAGCCGGTCGGTGACGAAGCGGTTGTTGACAAAAAAATACTGATCGCCTCGTCGCGCCCTGACCAGGTTTAAATTACCGATATAACCCGCTACTTTCATTGCCTGACTGGTTTTTTCAATCCGGATCAGATTTTCTCCATATTCATCGGTATAGAGATTACAGATGCGCTCTTTTAACTTTTCCGAACGCAGGCGAAAAACTTCGCGATCATTGTGGATAAATATAAACTGTATTTCCGGGTGAATCATCGCAAATTTACGGAGGACAGCCACAATATGCCTGAATTCTGCTTCGGCGCTTTTCAGAAACTTCCGTCTGGCGGGAACATTAAAAAACAGGTTCCGGACGGATATGGCGGTTCCGCCTTGAGGCGCCTGGGGCTTAATATCCCGGAATCTGCCGCCCTCGATTCGAAGCACATGACCGACATCGGCGCCTCTTGCGGTTGAAGCTGCTTCAACGACAGCAACCGCTGCGACACTCGCCAGAGCTTCGCCCCTGAATCCTAATGTCCGGATAGACAGAAGATCATCAGCAGTAGCGATCTTGCTGGTCGCATAGCGCTCAAATGCCAGCAGGAGGTCATCTTTACCCATGCCTTCGCCGTTATCGATCACTTGGCAGAAGGTTTTACCGCCATTTTTAATGACTATCGCAATTTCCGTGGCGCCGGCGTCGAGGCTGTTCTCAACCAGTTCTTTAATAATTGAAGCCGGACGCTGGACAACCTCCCCGGCGGCGATTTTATTGGTTAGTAAATCAGAGAGAATTTTTATTTTTGACATAAATGATATTTCGACTACGGCTGATTCATTGCAGCGATTTTTTTATCTACCCCGTTCATGACCCGCCCGACCATTCGCCGACCGGTTTGTTTTAACTCAGCCACTTTTTTTCTCATGCCATCGATAAATTCCTGATTGTCGATACCGGACAGGTTAATGAGAACATTCAGCCCGGCGCCCTTGATAGCCGCATCCGCCGATAATGCCGCTACCCCGGCATCGCTGATGGAGTTGATATTGCCATATTTTGATACTGTTTCCGTCAGTTCCAAGACTTTCAAACTGGTTTCCATCACCTGCAATGGAACACTCGCCGCATTCTTGGTAGCCTCCTGTATCGCAGCCCGCCGTTTAGCTTTGTCCTCAGCGGTTTTTTTCGGCAACCGGAAGCATGCCATTACTTCATTAAACGCCGCCGTATCCAGATCGACAAGTCGCAGCAGTTCATCCTTTAATTCCTGAGATCTTACCGCAACAACATTCATCCTGTTAAAATAGCGCTCATAGCCTTTCTTGCCGTGGGTCAGGTTCGCCATCATGGCGGTCAAACTCGCTGCCATTGCTCCCGAAAGAGCCGCCACACTGCCTCCCCCCGGCGCCGGAGAATCTGTGGACAATTCATCGGCAAACCCGCGGACAGTCATCTCCACCAATGAATCTTTAAATTCTTTAAACTGATACTCAATAATCTTTTTGGCGGGTTCAAAAGGAGATACGTCATTTAAACCGAGCGACTGGATCGCGGTGCGAATCAACACTTCTTCCGGAACGCCTTCGGAACGCCCCTGAGCGTTGAGAAAATATCTGCCCGCCATGATCATGGCTTCTTTCGGAATCAATCCGACGACTTCGGAGCCGGTTACCCGTAAGCCTTTTTTATTGGCAAGGCGCCGGATTTCCTCGAAGACAACATGCGGCGGCGTCACTTTATAATTGGTCAGATTAATCGAAACCTGAGCCATTTTGTATTCGTCAATATACCAGCCCACAGCTTTTGTATAGGGCAGCAATCCGGGAACACGCAATGCCTCACCATTCTCATCACGAACAATATCACCCTTTTTATCCCGTTTCAGGCGTCCTTTCTCACGAATCGTGAGAGCAATATCGCCGGCTAATTTACGGTCGCTTGTATTCAAATTGACATTGTAGGCAATTAGAAATTCTCTGACGCCTACGACGGTTGCGCCGGATTTGGCATTGAACTCGGCTTTACCATAATCAGGCTGCCAGCTGGGATCTTTCAGTTTTTCCCGGAGACCTTCATATTCGCCGGAACGAATATTGGCAAGATTTTCCCGCTCCGGCAATTGAGCCGATTTCTCATAGAGATATATGGGAATATGCAACTCTTCGGCGACCTTTTGGGCCAATTCATGGGAGATCTGCACACATTCTTCTGCACTAATTCCTGAAATCGGGACGAGTGGACAAACGTCGGTAGCGCCAAGCCGGGCGTGAGCGCCGCTATGCTTCCGCATATCGATTACTTCGGCGGCTTTGGCTATCCCCGCAAATGCTCCCGCCAGAACACCTTTTCTGGTTCCAATAAATGTAACGACAGTGCGATTTGTATCGGCTCCCGGATCGACATCGAGAAGTTTCACCTCATCTGCCGATTCAATCGCATCGGTAATTGCCTTGATGACATTCAGGTCACGACCTTCGCTAAAATTCGGTATGCATTCAATAATTTCAGGCATAAAATCTCCTTATGACTATTGAAAAATTGTTCTAGATAATTCTATCTGACGTTGTTCAGATACATTAAAATAGCAATAACAAATATTAAGATAAATATCAACCACCAGAGCGGTTTTGTCATTTTTTTGGGATCTTTGTGTAAGCGGTTAAAGTGAATACGCTTCACCTTTCGTTCATCACGTTTATCCCTGATCGAAAACCCTCTCTTTTGATAATGAACCATCAGACACCTCCAAATAATTTTCCAAAGAAATTTACAAAGGGATATATAAAAGCACCAAGGATAGAAATCCGGGTAATCATTCCAAACATAATCACCCCCATCAAAATAAACGGACCATATCGTTCGAGATATTCATAAATATATTCATATCGATAAGGCAATAAGCCATATAGAATCTTTGATCCATCGAGAGGCGGTACCGGTAAAAGATTAAAAATTGCCAGCGCCAGATTGATCTGCAGGCTTAATTTTGTCATTATATAAACCGGCTGTAAAATATTTACCGGCATGAAATTAAAGTTCCCGGCATGAAACGACCTCAACAACAACCCACTAAGAAATGCCAATAGCATATTCGCCGCAGGGCCCGCGACAGACACTAGAAGCATATCCCTTTTGGGCTTACGGAAGTAATTCGGATTTACCGGAACTGGTTTTGCCCAACCAAAGCGCACCAGAAAGATCATAATCGTGCCCAAAGGATCCAAATGAGCAAGAGGGTTCATGGTTAACCGTCCGGCTTGTTTTGCCGTTGGATCGCCCAATTGATAAGCCACCCAGCCATGCATGAATTCATGGAAGGTCAGCGCCAAAAGGATTGGGGGCGCCAGTAGTATAATAATCTGTAAGTTCATTGCCACCTCGGGTGAAAACTAAAATTCTGTGAAATTAACGAAACTTGATAAAAAATATAATTCAAATATCATAACATATTTACCGAAAATAATTTATAAAGAGACTGTTACAATAGAAACATAAAAGAACAAAGTTTTCGACATTTTTAATTGACATTTTAAATGCTTTTAAATAACTCAGTTCAACAGGCTTCATCTATTGTTCAGATCTTTTCCCACTGGGAACCCTTGAGGATCTTCAGATACCCACTAAACGACCGTACAAAGGCAAATAAAAATATACAATATAAACTATAGGGGCAGGCCGAAATAAAACCCGCAGTGTTCATTTGTCCGACCTATTTGATTTAGGTTGTTTAAATTTTATCTTCGCTTTGTGCCATATCGTCCCGTTTACCCCAATACTCCGCTGCTCCAATTCTCCCCTTTACCCTGTTCCGCGTTTCAGATCACTTTTTACTATCTACTAAATAAATGATTTTCTAAATTACTATCGCTATGAAGCGAATAAAAATTATCTTATGCCTGGCATCTTGTGTCTTGTGTCTCAAAGCCCAGATATATTTGTCACCCTACGAACCGGTCTATGAAGATTTACGTTATCTTCAAACTGGCGGCTTGTTACCACGGATAGACCTGAACCAGATACCGATTATACAGGGAGAGTTGGTCGAAGCAATCGGTGCGGATTTAAAATTGGGGGCATATTCCTCTACTCAGCGCGGTTTAATGAATCGAATACGAATCTCCTATGCCATTGGCGATACCGTCCAATCCGTCGGCTTGTTGAATCGGCTGTTAGAATGGATTTTGGTTAATCGCGTCAAAGAGCCGCAATTCTCTTTTGGTATGCGAACCGATCTGACTGCCGTTAGCGATCCGGGCAGATTATATCCTGAATTAAAGACTTTTGGCGCTGTCGTATTACCCTATGGGATCAGTGTCGTTAATGTAATGGCGATCGACCCCTATGTTGCCGACCCGTCTGAAAGTCGGCTGGGTAAACCCGATTATATCGGACATAAATGGCGGGGGTTTTCGGGCTATACGGAGCAAGGGTATTTTCTGTGGCAGACAAAATACAGCCGTCTTACACTGGGACGCAGTTATGCGATTACAGGTCCGGGGCGTAACGGTCACCTGATGTTCTCCGGCGCCGCCCGCCCGCTGGATCAAATTCGGCTAGAATATTTCAACAAACGCTTCAGTTTTCAGACGTTGATGGCGCAGCTGGATACTATGGCTGACGCTAACCGCTATCTTGCCAGTCACAGGTTGACATTTTTTCTAAAGAGATGGCAAATATCGCTCACCGAAACCATACTTTATGGACGGAGCGGTCAGGGAATTGAATGGGTCTATCTGAATCCGTTTTTGTTTTATCATGGCGAACAGTTGAATGGTCCCGGGTTAGGTGGGAATACTCTCGGTTCTCTTGAATTAACATATATCGGTAATCGTTGGTCAGCCTATACGGAAATTCTTATTGATGATGTCCAGATCGATAAAGCGGTTCCCAGTGATCTGGAGCCCAACGAAATCGGTGTTGTTGCCGGGTTTGATCTGGCTGATCCTTTTAGTGTGGAAGGGCTGTATGTATGTGTGGAATATACGGCTTTAACCAATCGTACTTACAAAACCGGCTGCCCCTATGAATTTTATCTGCACCGCAATGTTTCGATCGGCTATCCTCTGGGAAGCGATTTGGATCGTTGGAACCTGACAGTAAAAAAATATCTGCGTAACTGGCAGGCTATTATTCGACTCGATTACTTACGGCGTGGCTCCGGTGAAATGAATGTGCCGTGGGATATGCCCTGGATGAATTGTACGCTTGAGGAGGGCTACAACGAGCCTTTCCCGACGGGCATCGTTGAAAAAACCGCCGATTTGGGTCTGGAAATACGCTGGCTGTCCTCGTATAATCGGTATGTTATTTTGAAAATTAATCTGCAAGATATTCACAATGTCGCTCACACACGGAACAATGAACGCAATGTAATCGTTACATTAGGACTGCATTGGAATTTGAAATTAGAAATTTGAAATAATCGCACTACACTCGTTTTTCGGGGTGTGGCAAATATTTTAGCAAAAATATATTGATAATTACAAAAATATTTCTTATTTACAAATGTGGTATCCCAAATATTTTACTGCTAATGCTATCCATTTTCAACATCAGGCAAGAACTTTGCGGATTTTTGGACTCATTTTTTTAGTGAGTACTCTAATTAATTAAAAAAATAGGAGGCGGATTATTTAAAAAAAACCTAAAAGATGGCGAACAATTTTATTTAAAGGTGAGGAGTAACCATGATTAAAGACAAAGTTGTGAAAGAATTGATTCAGTTGTCCCCAAATGAGTTTCCAATAACCAGTGCTTATTTTTCGGTTAGTAGTCAAAGCGGCAATCGCAAGGCCCATCTGGTAGAACTCAAGAAGATGATTCGATATAAAAAAAACACAACATATTTTAAGCAATTGTCTGTTGCTGAACAGGAATCGGTAATCGCCGACTTTGAAAAAATAGTTGAATGGTTTCATCATGGATTGGATTCACCGCCATATAACAGTTCTATCTGCTTCAGCTCCAGTAAAGGCGGTTTTTGGAAAACTATTAATCTAAAAATACTCCTTAAAAATGAATTGGTTATTCAGCCCAAACCATCTATCCACCAGCTATCCCAATTGTTTAGTTCTCACCGGCGCTTTGGTGTGGTATTAGTGGATAAATCAAAGGCTCGAATTTTTGAGCAATCTCTTGGTGATTTTACCGAGCTGTATAGTGTGGATGACAATTCACCCGAAACAGTTAAGGTGGGTGGATTTAAAGGACGTCAGGAACGTAAAGTTGAACGCAATATTCGAAGGGGTGTCGCGAAACATTATAAAGGGGTTGCACAAAAAACCTTTGATCTAAATAAAGCCCGCGATTTTAGCTGGATCGTCATCTGTGGACGGAAAGAAGCCACCGCCGAGCTACGCAAATATTTACATGCCTATGTTGATATGAAGATTGCGGGTACTTTGGAAATAGAACCCAGCGCACCTTTAAGGGAAGTATTTGAAAAAGCGAAACAGATAGATAAAATAGGTCGAGCAGAATTTGAAAAAATATTGCTGCAAACTTATCATAATCAAAAACAAAAAATGCAAGCCGTCGAGGGCTTAGAAGCGGTTCTGCCAAAAATTCGCGCCAATTGGGTCGATACTCTGATCCTACATGAAGATTACAAACAGAAAGGTGTATTTTGTCGAAAGTGCGGCTATCTCGATCTGTCTCCTTCCGCGGAGTGTCCTGATCACGGCGGACCTCTCGAAAGAACTAATGATATTATCGAACATATACTCCATCAAGCTCTCAAACAAGGTGTTAAAATTGAGTATGTTATTCATCCAATGAAAAGTTATGGAGATATTGCCGCCATCTTACGTTACCCAATCGTCGCTTAACTGCAATCTCAGATATTCAATTATCTGGAGCGTTTACATAACCCAGATTATATTGATAAAATTGTAGCTGTTCACGGCTTGAAACTTGTGCCGAAGGCACCCCCTTGGGGAAATTGGAAAGTAGAAAATTGAGGGGGCCAAAATAGAACATAAATGGCAAGTTTCATAACATCGTACACACTTTGGTTCTTTCGTAATCATGTTGCAAGTCTAGGATTTAAGAGTCCACAATGTTGATGTATTTTTAACCTAAAATAGTAAATATCATTATAGCCATAAGTCATTCTTTTAAGCCTCTTGAAATTTTAGGTGATGTAATAGAAATTATACCAAAACTTGTGGATTTATATACACAACTGTTAGAAACAGAAAAAACTCAATTTAAAATTGGCACCAGGATTATTCTTCTCATACTCATAGTAATCTCGGACTATCTCTTTATTCTATTTACTTACAAGTTGCCATGGATAGATTTATTCATTAATCCAGAAATACTATGAGGATATTTGGAATAAATGACATCAAAACATCAACTTCGCAAACGTATAGACCATTCGCTGTACTAAAAATTTTCAGAAAAAATGGTAAAAGTTAAATTCATCCATATAGCAGATCTTCACCTCGACACTCCGTTTAAAGGATTTAGCAACTAGAATAAAGATACAACTTTTATAAGCTTCCGGAATGTTTTGGTTGCGCCAGGAGGTTACTCCTGACGCTTTTATCGCAACTAATCGTATCAAAACCATTGCCGATAAATCTGAGTTCCATCTATCTTCTCACTGTTCCGTCAAGTCTGAGGGCCCGACGGAACTGAAAGAATTGGTATCCGATTAATCCCGGATTGAATGTAAATAGCATCAGATGAAATCTGGTGAAATAAAGATTCTCCAATCCCACAAAACACTTGATTATAACCCATAAAATATTTAAAGTCTTTTCATGATAACTATTTACACCCGGGTTGTGACGCATGATAGCCGACTAAGAAATGGAAAATAACTTTTAAAAACATGTAGAAAAGCAAATTTATGAAAAAAATCAAATCATTATTGGTATTGATAATTGGTCTCCTGATACTTTGGGGTTGTGAAAAAGAATCTCCCAGTGCTCCAATTGTTGTAGAAGATTATGATTCTGATTATGAGGAAATATCTGGTGAGGATGATATTGACATTGGGTTTATTTCCCCAATACTTACTGAAGAACAAGAACCAGACACTACTCCATCGGGTAAATTCATTGCCCGCGCGCAATCCATATTAGATAACCTTAATGAGACTAAGTATGTTCATTCATCTGACATGAAAATCGACGAGGAGCGAGGCATCTATAAATATGATTGCTCCGGCTTTGTGTGTGAATTTATTTTAAAAGAGTGCCTAAAGAACCATTATGACGATTTAGTTTCTCAAATTAATAATTTTCATTCCTATGATTCTCGTCCGCGTGCATGGACTTTTTACGATTATTTTAGGAGTATACTGGGGTCAGATTGTGATGCCGATAGTTTAAATACCCATGTAAATCAAAATCAATAGCTGGAAAGTATTTACATCAATAGATTCGTTAAAAAAGGGAGATATAATTGTTGCAAGATATCACGATGACTGGCGCGCAAAATACAAAAAGGAAGAAAAAGAATCTCCCAGCACCGGTCATGTTATGATTGCATGGAGTATGGCTTACCGGTCAACCGGCAATAATGCGGCAGAAAATGATTTTGATATCAAAATTCTTGATTCTTCCCATAGCGGTCATTACCGGGATACCAGGAACGAACCCCACTCGCCAAGTATTGATGGTTCCGGAATTGGTGTGGGATGGATGAGATATGGAGTAAGCACACATTTGTCCAAACGACCATATAAGTACAAATGGAAATTGTCATCATCTTCCTATTACAATCTTTATAATAATAGATATAACCGTCACGATAGACTTAAAGGGATTATTATTGCCCGTCCAATTTGACTTATATGTAATAAAAAACGCCTGGTAATTGTACTAAAAATTTTCAGGGATAATGACAAAAGTTAAATTCATCCATACTGCAGATCTTCACCTCGACACCCCGTTTAAAGGGCTGAGCAACTGGAATGGCGATTTAGCGTCAAAGTTGAAAGATGCAACTTTTAAAAGTTTCCGGAATACTGTTGATCTGTGTCTGAAAGAAAATGTTGACTTCTTACTAATTTCAGGCGACGTTTTTGACGATCAGAATAGAAGTTTAGCGGCGCAAATTAAATTTGTTGAAGAACTGAAGAGATTATCCGATAACGCAATACCGGTCTATTTCATTTGCGGAAATCACGATCCCTTAAGCTCATGGCTCGCTACGCTACAACTGCCGGAGAACGTATTTCGTTTTGGTTCCGCTAAAGTGGAGAAATACACCTATAGTAAGGGCAATATTCCGACAGCAGACGTCTATGGCATTAGTTTCCAGAATAAATCCGTCAAAGAGAATCTGGCGGTTAAATATAAACTGACAGGAAAAGCGGCTCCTGTTTCCATCGCCGTTCTCCATGGCACGGTAGGCGCAGCCGGACCGCATGAGAATTATGCTCCATTCAAGGTCGCCGATGTGATGGACCGACAGTACGATTATTGGGCTTTAGGGCATATCCATAAAAGACAGATCATTCACGAATCCAATCCGGCAATAGTTTATCCCGGAAATCCACAAGGTCGGGATTTCGGTGAAACCGGCGCAAAAGGATGTTACCTCGTTGAAATTAAAGAGGGCAACACCCCGCAATGTGAATTTATTCCCACCCAGGTTATCAGATTTGAGGAAGTGGAAATCGACCTGACGGACGAAGATAAAATTGACCGGTTGCCGAACATAATTGAAGAAGCTAAAAGCGCTATTGACGATTATGATGAAAGCACAAGCTACATTTTAAGAATTACCCTGAAAGGGCGAACCGCTCTGCATGCTCAACTAAACAAAAAAGGCGAAATTGAACAACTGCTGGAACATTTCAATGATGGGCAATTGAGTCAGGCAAATTTTACCTGGATTGACCGGTTCGATTTGAAAACCCAGCCGGATATTGACATTGAAAAAGTCGCCCGGGGAACGGATTTTACCGCGGAAATATTGAAAGCCATTAATGAAAACGAAGGCGATTCCGTAAAACTCCAAAAAATGATTGAAGATATCGATATGGAGCTAACCAGTCCGCAAGTCAAACGAGAGCTTAATGTACTCTCGGAATCTGAACAAAAAGAGGCGCTTGAAAAAGCAAAGTGGCTGTTGCTTGACCAACTCATAAAAGCTGAAACATGATATTTAAAGAAATCCATATTGACGGTTTTGGAATATTCAACGGCTTTTCCCTGCCGAATCTTAAGAAAGGCGTCAATATAATTTTAGGGAATAACGAGGTCGGAAAATCCACTCTGCTGAAGTTTTTAAGATTCACTCTTTTTGGCTATCCCTCGCGAACCGACCAAAGAATGTCTCCTTTAAACGGCGGCAAACATGGCGGAAGAATAAAAGCTCTGCTCGCCTCAGGTAAAGAGGTAACCTTTGAAAGATTTGCCGGGAGTAAAGGTGGCGACATCAATCTTATATATGACAGAAATCCGTCTCAAAATCAAAGTCGATGGTCTCAATTGCTTGGAAATGCAACTGCTGAACTTTACAACAATGTCTATGCTTTCTCGTTGGACGAACTGGTTAACCTCGATTCTCTTTCTTCATCCGGTGTAGAAGATAAAATATTCAGTGTGGGATTAGGTCTGGGCGATACTTCAATTGGAAAAGTAGAAAGTAGTATTCAAAGCCGGGTTGACCAGATTTACACACTAAGAGGCAGTAAGCAGCAGATACCTGCTATTCTAAAAGAAATTCAATCCAAAAAACTGCAAATTCAGAAAATCCAGGACAATTTACCTTATTATCAGGAACTAACCCGGGACATAAAAAAAATTGAAGATGAAATTAGCGGCATTGAAAGAAAACTGGAGAAATCAGGGGCGGCTAGGAGTAAGTTGGATAATTATCTGAAATGCTATGATAGTTTCATTTCGGTTATAAGCGTGTCAGAGGAGTTGCAAAAGCTGCCGGAGCTCCGGGATTATCCTGAAAAAGGAACAGAACAGCTTGACAAACTTGAAGATAAAGAGCAGGAGCTCAGCGACAGGATTCGGGAATTACGAACCGGAAACCGGGCTGAAAAGGGCATTGAGGAATTAGATGGTGCAATCAAGGCGATTTCATTTAATTCAGAATTGTTGAAGCATGAAGATAAGATTGAATACCTCAGGGAAAACCTTGCACTATATAAGCAAACATTAAACGACAAGAACGATGACGATGGGAAAGTAGAGAAAATCAATCAGTCAATAAACCAGGGGATAAATAAAATCAGCGCCGGGTGGACTGAACATAATATAGCCGGGTTCACTAATCTGATTTCACATAAAAGCAGAATCGAAGGATTCAAAGAGCAATTTGAAGAAGCCGACAGTGAAAAGAGGACGATTGAAGCCGAATTAAAAGCATTACGGGCCAAAGAAAGCGCCGTGAATATGAAAAAATTAGCGGACATAGTTTCATTAATTTTACTCATTGGCTCAATACCGGCATTCTATTATGCTCTGCCCGTTTTGGGTGCGGCTTTATTATTAATTGCCCTGTTATTGTTTGCCGGAAAGAGGTTTTTCTTAAAAGTGGAAGATTCTCAAAGCGAAGCTCAAAAACAACTCGAAAAACTGAATAGTAACTATGAAATTCTTAATAATGAATATAAAGAATACCTGGGGCAGAATTTAAATCTTCCAATACACTTATCGACAAACGATATTCTGGAAATATTTCGAACAATCGAACAGATTCAAAAAGAGATTAGTGAAAGAGAAGGTCTTAATAAAAAGCAAAAGACCCAAAGAACCCCGTTTATTCAGAAATTTGTGAGGGAAGCAAATTCGCTCAAAGAAATTATCCAAAACCACAAGCCAAATGAAAACGTCGAAGTTTTAGTGAATCAGATCATCGCTGAATTTGATGCCTCTCAACGCCAATTACAGGAGAAGGAAAAGCTGCTGGAGAATTTTAATCGCAAGCAAAAGGAATTAGAAACAGCAACTTTAATGCTTGCTGAAAATCGGGAGCAAATTGCGGAACTATTAGAATCCGTTAATGCCGCAGACCGACAAGATTTCAGAAAAAAATATAAAATAAACGGCAGGGTAAATGAATTAATTGATAAGAAAAACCGGGAGATTCAAACAATTGAGAAAATTGTCGGACTTAATAATGCTGCTGAAGTAATTGAATTTTTTAAAACGAATGAAAAGCAGGAAGTAGAGAAAAACAGATCTGATTTAACAAGCCAAATTCACACATTGAACGCAGAGCTTAAAGCTAAAAACTCGACATTGGGAGAAAAGAAAAATGAATTTAAGCGAATCGAGGGCGAATCCGAGCTTGCCCAGGTAATGACGGAGCTTGAAACAGAAAAACAGAAATTAAACAATGCTTATAGGGATTGGCTCTCCGGCAAAATTGCTTTAAAGATTTTGGGCGATGTTAAGACAAAATATGAAAAAGAGCAACAGCCCGAAGTGATTAAAAATTCGAGTGCCTATTTCGGCAAAATCACAAGGGACAGATATAAAAGAATAAGCGTTTCATTGGACGAAAAAGCTGTAGTTGTTTTTGATTCAAGTGAAGCCTCAAAAAAGATTGAGCAACTTAGCCGAGGAACAAAAGAACAACTATTGATCAGTCTGCGACTGGGGTTCATTGAAGAATATGAAAAGCAGGCTGAGCCATTGCCGATAATTGTGGATGAGGTCTTAGTAAACTTCGACCCGTATCGTGCCAGACAAACAGCGGAAATACTTCGGGAATTTGGGAAAGACCGACAGATTTTAATTTTCACCTGCCATCCCGATACAAAAGACTACTTTGGTAGTGCTGTGGTTAATCTGACTCGAATCAATGAAAACGGACAACCGGAAAAATGGACCTAAAATATTTTACATACAGCCAATAATCTATATGGCTAAATAATAGCGCAAATAGCAGGTTTGTTGTGTTTCGGTTTAGATTGAATTTGACAAAGATAAAATTGATGGTTTCGTAAAAAGGCAAGATTTGTTGATTTCAAAAGCTACACTCATCTTCGTAGATTTTACCGGAATTGGATAAAAACTTACTAACATATTCATAAATTCTCCAAATCTGCTCTTTGATGGTCTCGTAAAAAGTAAAAATCATGTCATTCTGAATGAGGTACGAATGAAGAATCTCAGCCAATTATCGACGAGATTCTTCCCCGACGAGTCGGGGCTGCCTCAGAATGACAGCTTCGGGCCTTTTTACGAGACCATCTTACTTGCATTTTATTGTTCTCTACTCTAAAATTAAGTTAATATGGAACGATTATTTTTAAGGAGGGTTAAATTATGTCACTGACATGGGATCCAATCTATGCGATGAATCTGTTGCTGTGTGTTCTCATTCTTGTCCTGGGTATCCGGGCTTTTAAGTGCGCTAAAGGGAAAATGCCGCTTTTATTGGGGATCGCTTTTGGACTTTTCGGGCTTTCGCATTTTGCCAATCTGTTAGGTTTACACCAATCGCTAAGCGGATTTTTAATTATAATGCGTATTTTTGCATATCTGCTGATCGTCTATATTCAGTATAAAATCGCGATGGTTTCAATAGAAGAAAAAAAGCAAGAACCTGCCGACAATTAATAGTGAACATCCGTAAAGCGACATGGACAGATAATGCTATGCTTCTTGAATTAGCGCGGCAGGCGCCGATGGATGCGAAACTGGTGGTCAATATTGATCGTTCGCCGGATTATTTTCGTTTAGCTGGCTTACAGGGAAATGACCCGGCGATATTCGTTGCTGAAAAAGACGGGAAGTTAATCGGGGTTGTCGGTATATCTTTCCGGGATGTTTATTTTAAAGGTGAAAAGATCCGGATCGGCTATATCGGCGGCATTAAAATCGATCATACCTGTGGTAATTCATTTGTAGCGTTTCGTCTGATGAAACACGTTGCTGAGTATTTGTCCGATACTCCGGTAAAATTTGGCGTTATTCTGGTCATGGGAGAAAATAAGGTGATGAGTGCGCTGCTGTCGGGACGCGCCGGCATTCCACCTTTTGACCGGATCGCCGGGTATAGGGTTAAATATCTGTTCCCTTTCCGGTTTCAGCGGTCTTCTCGCGATTATACTTACCGTCGGGCGGTCCTGTCCGATATTCCCCAATTGAGTGAACTATTCCGGCGGTTTTATGATAATTATGAGTTAGCGCCGCGGTGGAATGACGAATATTTACTTTCGCTTTACAACGAGCCGGACTATAAGCTGGAAAATACATGGTTAGTCACTGACGGTAAAAAGATTTATGCCGTAGTCGCCCTGTGGAACCAGTCGGGATTAAAAAATACTATTGTAAACCGCTATGCCGGCAAGTATTCACTCTTGTATAATGTCCTGAGACCATTCGGACTGCTGCCGCCGGCAGGTCGGTCATTATCGGAAATCTGCATCCGCCACCTGGTTTTCGATGAAAAATATCCTGATGCGGCAAGATATTTAATACAATGGATACTAAAGCATCAGACAAGAGAATACCGGTTTGTACGATTCGGATTTTTAACGGATACCTTTCACGAACAGATAACCTCTAAATTTTGTGGCATATCAATTCCGGTCAATCTGTATTGCGCGTTCAGACCCAATGACCCTGACCGCGAGCTGATGGTGAATCATTTACAGCAATCACTTATTTGGGAGGATTTGTCATTACACTAAACCAAACGACACCTGAGTTATTTTTTATCACCAATTTACTGGCAGGCGGCGGGAAAGCCCGCAAACGCTGGAATACATTTTCGGAACAGCTGACCGGTAAAAATTACCGTGTCAATTGCCGGATTACCGAATATCAGGGGCACGCCGTCGAATTGGCGCGGCAGGCTGTTGAGGAAGGCAATAAAAGGATTTATGTCTTCGGCGGTGACGGAACTCTGAATGAAGTATTAAATGGAGTAATTGAAAATGATATTCTCCTTGATCCCGATATTGAACTTGTATTTCTGAGTGCCGGTAGTAGCTGCGATGTGGAAAAAATGTTTCCGGTAAAATCGGAGCTGATTGACCGGATCAAATCAGAGCGATCATATTTGATTGATGTTTGTAAAGTTACCTGTCGCTATAATCAGGAAAATCCCATTATGCGCTATTTTCTGGTAAATTCCAGTATCGGTGTGCTCAGTCAGTCGATTGACTATTTCAATCAAAAAAGACGATTTATATCATTTCTTAAAAGACTGAATATCGATATCGCCGCTCTCTATGCCGGATTTAAAAATATTTTCCATTTTAAGAATTTCGACGGGGAGATCGCAATTGATGATACGGAACATATCAATCGGGAGTTGAAAAACATCACAATATTTAAATGCTCCTATTTTGGTGGGGGCATGAATTACGGTGTAGAATCGAGATTTGACGATGGCAAACTGCATGTTGCCCTGATCAGTAAAATGGGCCGATTACGGACACTCTCGTATATACCGTCATTATATTCGGGGACCGTCCTGAAGAAAAAACGGTCGGAATATCACCAGGCAAATAATGTGATCATGAACCTTAAAAAAGGCAATGTCGTCATTGAAACCGATGGTGAGATCATCGGCTATCCGCCCTGTGAATACTCGCTATTGCCTAAATTCATCAAAATCATCATATAGACTCCACTTATAAAAAAAGCGCAGCAGATTTTACAAAAAAAGATTGAAATACAACTTTTCGATTCTAAATTACATCGTAATTAATTTGAAATAAATGGAGTGTTATTATGAGTAAATTCCCTTCTAAAATAATTGAAAACAAAATAATAATCGGCGTAAAGGGCCGGGTGGTGGAAAGTATAGAGGAGCTTTTTGAGAGCAATCTCTTCAAAAATCTGCTGAAACGATTTTTAGACCGGCTGATTGAAAAGCAGTCTCCACTGCTTGACATTTTCGGCAAGGAAGATATCACCGCAGCAGACAGAGATCTACTGTATCAGACGCTATATTACCTCGCAAAACTGGAGTCAGCGCTGGTTCCAGACGTTGTCAAGGGCTCGGAGCAGTTTTTCAGGAATCGGGCTTTGTTAAACGAATTTGTTGAGCAGTTGTACAATTACTGGCGCAGTTTTGATCGTTTCATTATCTGTGATTCCGCCGGTGACAGCCTGGATAAACGTCCCTACCGGACTTTTAATGCAACCGTCGAGCGTCTGATGCACCTGGTTCTGCAGGCTTACCGTGACATTCAGGAAAATATCACGTCTAAGCATCCCCGGATATATCGCCAGGTCCATGCCGGAGCAGAAGTAGCGACAATTGCCGTGCCGCCGGAAAAACCCATTTTCCCAAAAGAATATAAGTTCCTGAACGAAATATCGGTCATACGGCAGGTGCTTCTCTATCCGCCGCTGATCCTGAAACCGCCGATGAACAAACGCAAAGGCGCGTTTGCTGAAGTCGATCAAAATCCTATGTCTTATGTGAAAATAGATCAGCGGGAGTGGCTTTGCTTCCCGGCAAAAGTCGGTTCGTTGATTATTTTTGTCTATTTTCACGAATCTTTTTATGAATTGGGGTTAGCGCTGAGCAACCTTTTTGATCTTGCCTGCGATGATGATCTGAATAATCCGCCCGACGGTGTTTTTCTCTATGGTGTCGACGGCGCTCAACTTCGGCGATTTGGGGATTTTCCGACCATTTTTTACGAAGATAAGGAAAACGACATGTTTGTCGGCGCCGTTCCAAGGGGTGATGAATTCGGATACTTCGGTTATACGAAAAAAATGATCCTGACGCTTCACAATCTCCAGGTTATGAAGAAAGGCAATTTACCATTTCATGGCGCGTTGGTGCAGATTTTACTGAAGAATAATCATCGGGCGAATGTCTTGTTGGTTGGCGATTCCGGCGCCGGAAAATCGGAAACCTTGGAAGCATTACGAAAATTGGGCGACGAGCAGATTAAGGAACTAACTGTTATCGCCGATGATATGGGTTCTATAAATATCAACGATCAGGATAATATCGTTGCCTACGGAACTGAAATCGGCGCCTTTCTGCGTCTCGATGATCTACCCCCCGGCTATGCCTTTGGACAGCTTGACCGCGCGATTATCATGAGCGCCGGACAAACCAACGCCAGGATCGTTCTGCCGGTCACAACCCATGAAAACATTGTCAAGGGCGTACCGGTGGATTATGCCTTTTATGCCAATAATTATGAGAATGTTGACTCAGAACATCCGATCATCGAACGGTTTGAATCTCCCGTAGATGCTTACAGAGTATTTCGGGAAGGGACGGTGATGAGCAAAGGTACAACTACCACAACAGGGCTTGTTCACAACTATTTTGCCAATATATTCGGGCCGGTTCAACGCAAAAAGCAACACGATGAAATCGCCGGAAGATTTTTTGAGAAATTTTTTGAAAAGGGAATATTTACCGGGCAATTAAGAACCCGGCTGGGTGTTAGTGGTTTTGAGGCAGAGGGACCGAAAGCGGCGGCGGAAGAGCTGCTGAAAATATTAATGGAGTAATATATAAAGTCCCTGCTTGCCTCGAATAGATGCCTGGCACACCCTGACGCTGTGCATTCAGGTGTCTCACCAGAGACCTCCGTTGAGGCAAAATGGTTCGTTAGATGGTTTATATTTGAGTGTATGCCTTGATAAATTCTGCAGGTGTTACTATATGAATATTTTTACAGATTTTCTGAGGATAGTGAATAACATTGCCGGTAATAAGGTATTCTTGACTGTCTACTGAAATCCTTTCCGATTTAGGTACTTTTTTATACTTACTTGACTTACTTTTTTTATTTGGCTTTCTTTTACCCATACATATTGAACTACGAATAGGAAGAAAATGAGAACCGTT
>JAGHBC010000073.1 GCA_021161185.1 Fidelibacterota bacterium | reverse complement strand
GCGGCTGACAAGTTTCAACAGCCCCCGACGGGAATTATGATCCTTCTTGTGCTCTAAAAAATGCGCATTTAATTGTTTAATTCGGACGGTAAGCAAGGCAATTTGAGATTCTACCGAGCCTGTATCGTTAGCATCTTTACCATATTTTTCAATCAATTCCTGTTTAATTTCTTTTGTCAATGACATTACGTCAATCCTCCTTTTAATAGATTGTATTCTTTAATCTTTTCTAAACATACTTTTTCATCGTTGATCATTTGATGTTTTAATGATTCAACGGTCTCAAACTTTAGCTCATCTCTCAGACGTTCCAGAAAATCAATTTCAACTACAGCGCCATATAAATCAATATCCGGCACATTCAATATATGCACCTCAACAATTCTATCATGCTCGTCAAAAGTCTTCCGAACTCCAATATTACAAATCCCAAAATAGCGTTTTCCATTTACCTTTACTTTAGTTAAATAAACCCCATCCTTGGGTAGCATCTTGTCGCGATTATTAATTTCAATATTAGCAGTGGGAAAATCAAGCACCATACCTCTGCCGGCACCATGCGCAACAGCCCCGGATACGCTGTAATTTCTGCCAATCAGGTTCGCCGCTTTTTTTACTTTTCCTTCACTTAACAGCGAACGTATTACCGACGAGCGGACCGCCTCGTTCTCAAATTGGATGGGCGCAATTATCTCTACTGAAAAACCATAGCGTCGGCCCAGATCAACCAGATGTTCGGCGCGCCCCTCCCTCTGTTTACCAAAGTGATAATCATAACCGACAATAATTTTTTTAACACCAATTTGATTAACCAATATTTTCCCGACAAATTCTTCACTGCCCATGTCCATCAGGGTTTTATCGGTTTTCAGAAAAAGGACTGCATCGAGTGCGGTGCCTTCCAAAAGATGTACTTTTTCTTCCGGGGGTGTTAATAACAGTACCGTATCGCCTATCGAACTGTTTAAATATTTTCGCGGATGAGGATCAAAAGTAACCAGCATTGAATAACTATGAGCCGCTTTCGCGCTGTCGATAACCTTTTGAATTATCGCCATATGAGCACGATGAAGACCATCAAAGACACCCAATGTCACAACAGCACTCTTGAAATTTTCCGGTAATGCCTCAAGTCCATAAAATACTTGCATAATCTATAAAGATCGCTCTCCTGTTTCCAAAACGCCGCTTAATGCATCCTTAATCTGATTAAGAGCGACCGCATTCGTATAGTCATAGTCTCCAATTCGGGTCCTCTTTAATGAGATTAAATGACCGCACGTTCCCAGCGCCCGGGCAATTTCCTCTCCCAATACCCGTATATAGGTTCCACTCGAGCAGGTAACGCTCATTCTAATCGTCTCTCCGTCGATAATCTGTAATTTTAAATTATCTATTGTAATCTTAACCGGATTTAAATCAACACTTAACCCTTTACGAGCATATTTGTAAGCCGGTTTCCCATTTATTTTTTTGGCGGAATAAGCCGGCGGCGTCTGCTCAATTTCTCCCGTGAATCGCATAGCAACATTCTGCAACATAGCGTCATTTATTGCCGGAATTCCCATAATCTCCGTAGTTTCGGTCGTATTGTCTCCGGAAGCGGTTGCTTTTCCAAGCCGTAAAATTGCTTCATAACTTTTCCGTAGTTTCAACAACTCATTCATTCGCTTTGTGGCTTTTCCAATTAGAATTAAAAGCACACCTTCCGCAAAGGGATCCAGGGTGCCGCCATGTCCGATCTTCATGTCCGGCAGCATCCTTTTGACAATTCTAACTATATCATAGGAGCTTTTATTCACCGGCTTATAGACATTTAGGATATATTCATTTGGCTTCTGAATCGTCATCTTCCTCAGGTTTATGAATTGTCTGAATCAAGCGCTCGATAGTATCTGCATATTGCATAGTATCATCTTCATAAAAAACCAGTTTGGGAACATATCTCAGGGAAATCCTATTTCCCAATAATCCTCTGATGTAGGAAGCCTGTTTGATGATATTTTTAAAAGTTTTCTGACGCTGCTCCGCATTTTCATTATAGATACTTATATATATTTTTGCAATTCGTAAATCATTGGTGCATTGAACATTGGTCACGGTAATCAGACCGGTTTTATAGCTGGGCAAATCTTTTATAAATATTTCCCCGATGATTCGTTTGATTTCATCAGAAACCCGTTGCTTCCGAAAATCAACCATTAAAAAAGTTCAACCTTCCTATTAATAATTTGGATTCCAATTTGTCCCTCTAAAAGTTCTTCGGCTCTACCTAAAGTCTGATGGACAATTTTGCTGTCACTATTGATTGTAATAAAACCCAGCAAAGTCCGGCCCCATTGGTCACCATATTTCAATTCAGCCACAGCGACATTAAATTTCTTACGGATCAGGTTTTTTATACGACTTAGCACAGACCGTTTATCTTTTAAAGAGCGTGTTTCCAATAATAGCATTTCCACTTGCAGTAATCCAATTGTCATTAAAAACCGCTATTTTATTCCAGTTTCCGTTTTACGGATTTCACTTCAAATACTTCAATCAGGTCACCTGTTTCGTATTGAGTAAAGCCATCGACTACAATACCACATTCATAGCCTTCCTGAACCTCGCGAACATCATCCTTAAAACGCCTTAAAGAACCAATTGCCGCCTCATGGATGATTTCATCGCCCCGCTTAATTCGCGCCTTGGCATTTCGGGTCACTTTGCCTTCCTTGACATAGGCGCCGGCGATAAGACCGATTTTTGGAATTTTAAAAACTTCACGCACTTCAACCAAACCTAAAAGCTCTTCAATTTTTTCCGGGCTGAGCAACCCTTCGAGAGCGGCTTTAATATCATCTACCAACTCGTAAATTACACTATAATGCCGAATTTCAACGTTCTCTTTCTTCGCCACATCCCTGACTTTCGGATTGGCAGAAACATTGAATCCAACAATTATCGCTTCTGATGCTTTCGCTAACATTATATCCGTTTCCGTAATATTACCGGCGGCTTTATGTTTAACACTAACGGCAACCTCTTTATTACCAAGATTTTTAATTGTTTCACTGACAGCTTCTACTGAGCCATCAACATCACACTTGAGAACAACGTTCAATTGTTTAACCATCCCTTCGGCAATCTGTTGAGATATTGTATCCAAAGTCCACTCTTTGGCGTGGTGAAATTTCTGCTCCCTCTGGATTATTTGCCGTTCCGCGGCAATTTTTTTTGCTTCTTTCTCATCTTCAACAATTGCAAAAATATCCGCTAAATTGGGCAATACATCAAAACCTACGACCATAACCGGATCAGACGGGCCGACTTCCTTTAAACGGTGTCCACGTTCATCATAGAGAGCCCGGATTCGACCGGAAGAGACGCCGCAAACAAAGGGCTTGCCGATGGTGGCTTTACCTTTTTGAATCAGAACTGTCGCCGTGGGGCCGTGTTGTTTGTCGAGTTTTGCTTCGATTACCGTACCTTTTGCCCCGGTATTGGCGTTGGCTTTTAATTCCAACATTTCAGCCTCAAGTAAAATTAAGTCAAGCAGATGATCAATTCCGACTCCGGTCTTGGCTGATATTTCCGCTACCTGTATGGAGCCGCCCCAATCCTCAACAAGAATACCGTGCTCCGATAGTCCTCTTTTGACCTTTTCTATATCTGCTTCCGGTTTATCAATTTTATTTATAGCAACAACAATAGGTACATCCGCCGCTTTGGCATGATTAATTGCTTCAATAGTTCGTGGCATCACACCGTCATCGGCTGCCACAATCAACACAACGATGTCCGTTACCTGAGCACCACGAGCCCGCATTGCAGTAAATGCTTCATGACCGGGTGTATCTAAAAAGGTGATCTGTTTTTGGTTTTTTAAAAGGACTTTGTATGCACCGATATGTTGGGTAATGCCGCCGGATTCACCTGCGACAACATTGGTCTGGCGAATATAATCCAATAGCGATGTTTTCCCGTGATCGACGTGTCCCATAATTGCAACTATCGGAGGTCGGCTGGTTGCGTTTAATAGATCTTCCTCAGTATCCTCAATCTTTAGGATTTCTTCGCCATACTGTTCAACCGGTTCAACCTCAAACTCAAATTCATCGGCGATGAGAGCTATCGCATCAAAATCCAGCCTCTGGTTAATGGTGACAAACATACCCAATTGAATACATTTCTGAATAACATCGGCGGGATCGACATCCAACATATTTGCCAGCGTTTCCACCGTAGCAAATTCGCTAATCTTAATCTTTTTGGTTTCTTCTAATTCTTCCGGCAGTGTGGAATCCTGCTTTTTATATTTTTTCTTGGTAGATTTCTCATCCATTTTAGCCATTGTCCGGCGAATGGATTCATCAACTTTTTTAGCATCTATTTCAGCATGTCGTTTGCCTCGTTTTCCACGTCTTTTACCTTCTTCCTTTGCGGGCTGACGTTTACCACTTTTTTGATCGAGTCTCGATTCAATTTCGGATATTGCGACCCGGCGCAGTTTACGCTTATCTTTTTTCTTCTTTGGCGTTGTTTTGTCGTCTTCTAAAACCGGTTTTTTCCCAAGAGTTTTCGGCGCGCTTTTTTTCCGAACAACTTCGGGGGTTACATCAGTGACTTTTGCAGCTTCTTTGACATTTTTAATTAAAAGGTTGAGAATCCTGGAACTAAAATCATAACTTAACTTTATGGCAAAATCGATAAGCGGAAGAGCGTGATGATAAACCTCGTCTTCAATTTTCTTCCGTTCAATTTCAGCGCTTTTACGGGCTACTTCCTCTGCTTTTCGTTTGGCTTCAGCCTCCCGGCGGGCTCTTTCTTTTCTAAATCGCTCCACCACATCTTTTTCACGAGCAAACTCCTCGAGGATTTTCAGATAGATCGATTCATCAACAGGTGTCATAATGCTTCTACATGGGATATTTTCCTTTTCCAGAAATTCCATAATTTCGATATGCGAAATGTTTAATTCCTTGGCAATTTCGAAAATCCGTTTTTGTCTTATTTTCACTTCACCAGGCATAGATCTCTCTCAATTCTTCAGCCAATTAAACTAATTACTCCTGGACAATATCAGCAGTGGTATCATCACCGGAGAATTCAACATCCTCACCAGTTTCCAGGTCTTCGTCTTCGTCAAAATCATCCGAAC
The DNA here is from genome assembly GCA_021161185.1 of Fidelibacterota bacterium. Taxonomy (GTDB): domain Bacteria; phylum Fidelibacterota; class UBA2242; order UBA2242; family UBA2242; genus DPVY01. The sequence goes on along the minus strand of JAGHBC010000073.1, from coordinate 33,953 downwards.
TCGCTGCTTCGGCCTGAGCGGCTTCCCGGGCAGCTTCCAATTCAGCTCTTCTTTTTTCAACGGCTTCTTCAACAACGGCAATAATCTTCTCAACCGTTTTTTCACCTAGGCCTTTTATACTAACCAGATCTTCCTGAGGAGCATTGAGCAATTCGTCGGCTGTTTCGATTCCAACCGAGTAGAGCAATTTCCAATTGTGTTCTGTCAATCCCTCAATATCTTCAAGATAGAAGGTTTCCGTTTCCGACACCTCATAGTCAGACTTCTTGATCGCATCAATTGTATATCCGGTCACTTCGGAAGCCAGGCGGATATTCTGACCCATTTTACCGATAGCCACGGAAATTTCACTATCATCAAAAATTGCCAGAGCCGTTTTCTTTTCTTCATCAATTTCCAGCATATAGGGTTTTGCCGGAGACAATGCGCGCGTGATTAAAATTTCCGGTTCACTACTGTTATTTATAATATCAATTTTTTCATTATTCAGTTCCCGGACAATTGCCTGAATTCGGCTCCCTTTTATACCCACACAGGCGCCGACAGCATCAATCCGCCTATCATTTGATTCGACAATCACTTTACTCCGGTCTCCGGCGTGGCGGGCAACTTTTTTTATCTCTATAGTTTTGTCATAGATTTCCGGAACTTCATTTTCGAATAACTTAATAAGAAAGCTGGGATCTGCCCGGGAAACAATGATTTCGGGACCTGTTGCTCCCAGAATCGCTTCCTTAAGAATCGATTTGAGACTCTCGCCCCTCCGGTAACGTTCACCGGGGATCTGTTCTTCCCGCGGCATTTTCAATTCGGCTTTTCCGATATTAATAAAAATAGCGTCCCGGCGAATCTGATGGACATCTCCAATAATGATCTGACCGATCTTTTTGGAATATTCATCGTAAATAACATTCTTTTCAACCCGCATAATTTGCTGGTTTAAAATCTGTTTGGCATGGGAAATTAAGCGTCTGCCAAAACTGGTCGGATCGATGATTTCAACATAGGGATCGCCGATTGCCAGATCAGGATCCATAATCCGAGCCTCTTCGAGACCTATTTCATGCAGCGGATCGGCTACCTCTTTAACAATCACTTTATGTTGGTAGATTTCAATCTCGCCCTTGTCCATGTTTACAATGACATCAAAATTATCAGTACTCTCATACTTTTTCTCAATAAGCGTAAGAAATACTTTTTCAATAATTTCACCCAACTCGCTCCGGTCGACATTTTTCTCTCTGGCAATCTGGGAAAATGCTTCAATAATTTCACGGTTTATCAATTGATAACTCCTCTATCTTTTGATTACCATTTTAACACAACTTTCGCATAATCAAGTTCAGTGAAGAAAATCTCCTGCGCAACTCCATTAATGCTTATTACAATTTTATCTTCTTGTACATCTATCAAATCCCCCTTTAGCGGAGATTTCATTGCCTTACTCGTATGAAATACTTTTATTTTCCGACCAAGATTCCGCGGAAAATCACGATACTCTTTTAAGGGATGCTCAGCGCCGGGAGAAGTAACTTCCAGCTGGTAGCCATCCGCCATTATCTGGTCAATCTCGGCGTTTTCGTTTATCTTACGGGTAATATCCGTAATTTCATCCAATGTAATGCCACTGATCGATTCCACAATAAGCCGCACAAAGGTCCGGCTACCCTGCAAATTGACGTTAAATCCCACAGTATAGCAACCGGCTTCAGCTACGATTCCCTCGATAATCTTTTCTAAGTCCTTTTTCACGTTTTCCATCTTAATTCTCCAAATGAAAAAAGTGGGTTTGTCAACCCACTTTTAATGGATAAAATATACGATAATAAAACAATTAATGCAACCCAAATAATTATTAGCCCTTTAAAACCTCAAGGGACGCCTTTAAGATGTCGAACTGGGTTTTCAGCCGATAATCAAGGTCTTCGGCGGAAATCAACTTCAGTAACCGATCGGCGTTTTCAACATTTCGTATTTTTATATTGGCGCGAATGGCATTAATGTAGCATTCATTTTTCAAAAATTTATAGGAAGATATATTTCCGCCCTTTTCAAAATTTACGGCAGCCTGTTTAAAATCCTCAGCCCTTTCATTACAGGCTCCCAGACCGTTGTAAGCGGCGGCAGTCAACAAATTATCATCTTTGTAATCCTTAATATATGACCAGAAATAGGTCTCTGCTTTTTCGTAATCATCTTTCAAGATATAGGCCTGCCCAAGGATTATGGTTGCCATACCGGCTGTCTCAGTATTGGGATTTTTTTCAACAATGGCTTCAAATTGAACAATAGCATTATCGATATCGCCGGATGCCAGCGCTAATTCCGCCATCCCCAATTCACCGGACGCTTGCCTGTTGGCATTCTGCTTTGAACGAATCATAGCAAAACTCAATACCAAAAGAATAACAACAGCAACAACAACATATAGAATTACTTTGCTTTTTTCACGAACAAGATGCTCAATCTGTGATATTTTTTCCAATACCGGATCTTTTTTAATCTCTTTGCGACTGATCTTCTTTTTCGGCTTTAACATGTATCTCATCTCCTTTTCTTTTCATCCTGGTACCCTCGCCGGGACTCGAACCCAGATCTAAGGATTAGGAATCCTTTGTTCTATCCGCTTGAACTACAAGGGCTCAAAATAGCCTTTAAGTTTATCTCTTTTAAGCGTTAAAATGCAAGAAATATTCTCATGCTGTTGTTTTGGCAATTTTTACAGCTCGTCAGATATTTAGGTAGGCGGAGACAAATAATCACAAAAACATTATCAAAAATAACCGTTACATGTAACTCTCTAACCTGAATAAACCGGAACCAAAGAGGAAAAGAGTTAAAAGTGAAAAATGAATAGTACGGGAGTAATGAGAATGTAATCTACTCATTTTACAGGAGCTAAAAAAAATGTGTTAAAACCGTTTTATTAAATTACTTATAAAAAGTATCTCATCGTACCGCAGAGAAGTATCGGCGTAGGCTCGCTTGACCAATTCGGGGCGTTGGGTCAGTTTATCATAATCGCCCTTACGACAGGTGATGAGGTGTCCCAAGGCTTCTTTGATCGCCATTCCAAGGATAATTTGATTAGCACCGGCATTAAAGTAAAAAGACGGGCGATTATACACTTTTGGAAATAATGCGGCCCGATATAATCCTGATTCAGGGTAATATTTTAATAAGATATTCATCCTCGGTTCCGATTCGATCATATCCAACGAATCAATATGCTGTCCGAAATCCGGGACATTTGGTATTCCGGCTATCTTTTTATTGGATTGGAGCAGAATATCCTGAAAAAAGTCAAAAAAATGTCCTAATGATTCCGCTTTTTTTGCATCGCAAATGAAACACGGTCTGAGAAAATTTTCAATCAGGAAAACAGCCGGATCATCTCTATCTGTCAATTTTATCAATTGTACATCGCCGGGCATGTTCCCTCTTAATATCGAATCGAGTTGCCCTTCACCAATCAAGCTGTCTTTTACACCGGCTTGAAAGTGAAAATGCGGACTGGATGCCCCCGCCAGGGCGCCATTGAAAAAGATAGAATAACCGTATAATTTCTCCGCCAATTTAATCATATCACTAAAATGACCGGCTATCAGCTGTTTTTCATGACTGACCGAGGCAATCGTGAGGTCTCCGGGTATTGTAACGCCCGGATTGGCCAGGATCAAATATCTATCGTCAAGGGTAAGCACTCCCCTCTGCTTTTTATCCAGATTACATAAAAAACAGTTTGGCGCAAAAGGTCGATCTTTACTCTTTTCAAAAGTATTGGCGGTCAGGCTGGGTGTACGGGTAATATTCAGACTAATATTAATTGGAATTCCGGCAACATTTACGATCGTATTCTCGATCTGAGAAAATGCCCTCATATTATCAATCAACCGCGGCCAACCGATGTCCGGATCCAGCTGATGCTTTAGTAACGCTCCGGCGCGTATATTATCGTCAGGAATATCCCTGAGGGAATGATCAATAAAAGGTAACAGATCGGAATCTTCTAATTGGTAATCGGTTAACGCCATTGTAAAATCAAATCCGGTTGATGGTTGCTAATTAAAATCCAACCCGGTTATTGTATTTGTGATAGTATGTATTGCTCAAAACCAAATGCTTTAATTCCTCGATAATTGATATCTTAAAGGAATATTTCGAGAAATTTTTCCGTAAGAGAATATCGGAACCCAGTTCTTCACTATCCGTGTTAGCGCTGTGCCGGACAGCGATATAATTTGCTTCCTCAAGGTTGCGTTCAATGATGAAGCCCTGTTTCAACATCTGGTCCGAAAGCGCCGCATCTTCACCGTATAAAAGATCAGGAAAACCGCCGGACGCCAATATGGCTTCTTTACGATAATATCTCGGAGCACCTGGCCCGGGAATGCACATTTGCAGTAAAGGATTCTTTTGATTACATAAATATTCGTCATGCGTAATAATCTGGTTATCAAGCGTAAGTTCGCCGGTATCGGAATTTCGGGCTGCTGTCTGATAAATACCGATAATCACAGCCGCACCACTGCGATCAAATTGCCTGAGAATATTGGTAACCGGGTCGCCAATCAGTACATCATCTGAGTCTAATTGACCGATAATTCGGTTCCGGGCGCGATGCACGCCAAAATTGCGGGCTCCGCCCAGGGTCATTCCGAACACTTTATAAAATTTCACCAAGTCCGGATACTGCTGGACGTAGGGCGCCACAATATTGGGTGTGTTATCGTTGCCGTTATCGACGATAATTAATTCAATTGGGATAAACGTATCGACCTTTTTCCGGATTTCGATTATCGATTCAATCGCATAATGAATCAAACCGGCGCGATTATACGAGGGTAGCACAAATGAGATTCCGTTCCCCAGGGTCGGGTCAACCGGAACCTTGCGGGTAAAATAGGAGTCCGGCAAGAATGCGCCGATATCCTTTAAATATTTTTGGAAACTTATCGGACCCCACTCAAAACGAGCCAAATCTTGCGTATAAGAAAAGTGCCCGCTGGTTTTAATATGGCTGGCGGCTTCAAACTGCTTCTGCAGCCCTACTCCCGGATAATAGGGCACGCCCCGACGAAATGTATAAAGCGGTTGCGGAATAGTAAAGATTGTACCATTCTGAGCAAGAACACCCATCCGAATAGCATAGTCCGTTCCGTAATTAACTTCCCTGTCAAAAACACGGGAATTAAGATACTCTTTCCCGACGGCAATTAAGGAACCGTGGCAGAAAAGAGCCGGATTATTCATTCTGCCGGGAATAATGATATTTGACGGATCATAACCAGGTTTCAATTTTTGTAAAACCGGTTTGGCGGCGGGTTCATCGTCAATATATTCCCAGTGATCGCTAATTATAAAGCCGGCTTTCGTCAATTCATGATACCTGACAAAAGTATCAATACAATCGCGATTGATATCAATATCATCTCCGGGAGTATGTAAGAACAACAGATCGTAGTTCAGCTGAAGCTCTTCATCCGCTCTCAAAATTGCGTCGGATAAATTTTTATAATCGCCGTGAGATTTATGAATTCGGCTCATAAAAGCATCGGGAAAATCCGATATTAAATCGGTATTTCCTTCAGATCCGATGATAATATGAGTATCGTCATCGGTATTTTCCACTGTTTTAACAATAACCTGGCGTAGTTTGTCCAATCCGTTGGGATTGTCATTGCCGGTGATAAAGAATAAAGCCGCTTTCATTTTATGTTCCTTCTAAAATTGGTTTTGCCCAAAATATTACGGATATTTTCGGTATCTGCCGTGATTCGATGTTAAGAAGAAACACTGTACTTCCTTAAACATCAACAACCGACTTAATCTCAAATATCTAAAGTAAACTTTTAATTTAATCAATAACATAAAAAATGTACAGTAGAAAAACTTGGGCCTGCCAAATCCCTTTGATAATATAATGCGTCGGTTTATCTTCAATAGATTTAAAAGACGGCTTATGAAACTATCAGAAAAGGTTTTGCATCATGAAAAATGAAAAGAAATGTTTATTAACAATCTCAACGATCCTTTTCTTGGTACTTATTGTAAATTGCAAAAAGAATCAACCGCCGCCGGATTCCGCCAAAATTCAGTGGATTTATTCTGTCGATTCCGCTCTCGTGTTGTCCGAACAAACCCAAAAACCAATTATGATTGATTTTATGGCGGAGTGGTGTCCGCCCTGTCGGGCTATGGAAGATTCCACGTTCAATAATCAAAAGATCATTGAAAAATCCGCGGATTTTATTACTGTTCGGATCGATGTCGATAAACAACGCGATATCGCGATTCAATATGGGGGCAATGCGCGCAAGTATGGCGGAGTCGGGATTCCGAATTTACTCTTTTTGAACCCCCGCAATGAAAAAATCAAACACGTCATCGGATTTCACAATGCTGCGCATTTGTCTGCCGTGATGGATTCGGTATTGTTGATTTATGAAAGCAGCGCTAAACAGGATTGATTTATTTTCTGTTACGTCAGGAGCTCACTCCGGACGTTTTTATCACAACTCCTAAGCATTTCGTCTGATCTGAGGACCTGACGAAATAATAAAAAACTGTCATCAGGTGATACATATAATCACTTTTTACGATTCCATTAAATATTAATTTTAGACAAATTCAGTTGCCATTTCCATTACTTTTTTCCTTGTCGAAAAAAGTTAACAAAAAAGACACCGACTGAAAGAAATCCCCGGGAAATCCCTCCGTTCCACGGATGAAATTTAAGGCGCTATTATCTCCTACAAACAAATGATCCAGTGAAAATCCAATTATCTCAATGTATTCATAAAAATTATCCGGTGGCGCTGAAAATTTCATTCACCCGCTCCACTGAGGGATTTCTTCAGCCGGAGATTTCTTAAGGTCGGAGAAAATACATTATATTTTAGACTTACTCCAGTATTACCAACAATTAAACGTTATTATTGAGAATGTGTAAAACTTCGAGAACTGTTACGTCAGGAGCTCACTCCGGACGTTTTTATCACAAATCCTGAGCATTTCGTCTGATCTGAGGGCCTGACGAAACTATAAACAGGATTTATTTATATGGATTTTTTACTACTCAAAAACTCTTCCCGTTCCTCTTTTGTTTCTGCGTATATCCAACGTAAAGAATCAATGTTTTCCTGAGTCTGCTGAATATTCCGCCGTTTAAACATCCGCGCCTGGGTTTCAATTGCTTTTTCAATAAAAAATGTGCTGCAACCGCATTCAAAATATTTCATAAAATTAACAAAAGAAGGCACATCCTCATCAATAAATCCGTATAAATAGCTGCTGACGCCAATTGTTTTACCGGTAAAAATACTCGTATTAATCGCCAACTTTGAAAAATCACCGATGACGCATCCCAAAAATTGCTCGCCTGTGTTGATCTTGTCCTTCCCCTTCCGAACACGAATCTCGCCGTAGGTATTTTTTAAATCGGAATTACAAGTTCCGGCGCCAAGGTTCACCCATTCGCCGACAAAGGCATTGCCGATAAAACCATAGTGCTGTTTATTCGAGTAATTCATAAAAACTGTTTCGGTGACCTCGCCCCTGATCTTGCACACATCTCCAATGGTCACCCGGTCTTTGATATCAGAATGTTCACGGATACGGCAATTCATCCCGATGAGCACCGGGCCTTCAATGAGACTGAAGGCGCCGATACTTGTGTGATCGTTAATCAGAATTTTCCCGGGTTCGGTATTAAATTTGACATCAGGAGCGATATGCACATCTTTTCCGACAAACAGCCCCTTTTTTATCTCTGTCCAACGGGAATCCTCCGCCAGAAAATTGATATTTTCTTTACAGACGCGCTTATGCCAGATGATCGTTTCATGGGGATAGGTTAATAAATCAAGATTTTCATTCCGCACCCTTAGGTTTTCCATATTTTTCAACGAAGGAACGGCTCTGGCATTTAAATAAACGACGTCCCCCTGCGCTAAATCAAGATTATACTTTTCATAATCATAAAACCGCTCTATCTCGGGTCTGACTTTAAAACAAAGTTGCGCCTCCGGAAATTTTCTCTTTAGCAGCTGGATAAGCGTAAGACCACCTACCGGAATTTCAAAAGCCGGTCGAGTCAGTGTAATTGGGTACAGATCCTTTACAAACTCATCTTCAAACAATACAATAATCATAATTACTCCACAGTTACGGACTTTGCCAGGTTTCTTGGTTTATCAATATCACAGCCCCGTCTATCGGCGATATGATAGGCTAACAGTTGCAAGGGTACGACCGTTAAAAAAGGGCTTAATTCATTAATTGTTTCAGGAATAAAAACAACGTGGTCCGCCAATTTCCCGATCCTTTGATCATCTTCGGTGGCGACGGCAATAACAATGCCGTCACGGGCTTTTACTTCCTGAATATTGGAAAGCACCTTGTCATAGGAATGGTCTTTAATACAGATAAACACGGTCGGCATATTCCGGTCGATCAGCGCAATCGGTCCATGTTTCATCTCCGCCGCCGGATATCCTTCGGCATGAATATAACTGATTTCCTTTAATTTTAAAGCGCCTTCCAAAGCAATGGGATAATTGACGCCCCGCCCTAGGAAAAGGGCATTTGATACGGTATAATGAGCCTGCATAATCGAGATAATCTGTTCTTTATTAGCAAGCACTCTTCTCATTTTTTCTGGAATCTCCGCAAGACGTTTCAGGTATCGTTTTATTTCAATTTTATCAAGTTGCTGCCGTTGATATGCGATTGACAATGCTAATAAAAAAAGTACTTCCAGCTGTGTTGTGAAGGCTTTTGTGGAAGCCACGCCTATTTCAGGACCCGCCTGAGTAAAGATTACGCTGTCGCTAATGCGCACAATTGTACTGCCGGGTACATTACAGATTGAAAAAACCATTGCGCCGTCGTTTTTAGCCTCCTTAATTCCGGCGATTGTATCGGCAGTCTCGCCACTCTGGCTAATGGCAATCACCAATGTGTTGCGGTCGATAACCGGATTCCGGTAGCGGAATTCAGAAGCATATTCCACCTCCACCGGAATTCTAACCAAAGACTCCAGCCAATACTCCGCCACCAATCCAGCATGCCAGGACGTACCGCACGCAATAATGACAATGCGCTGAATTTCCTGAAATTGTGAAAAATCGATAACATTTCCGAAACGGATAGCCCCCCTTTCAATATTGGCGTCTAAAGTCGCTTTTAGTTTTTCCGGTTGTTCAAATATTTCTTTCAGCATGAAATGTTTATATGATCCAATCTCACAATCCGTAGCGCCAAGATCAAATTCCTGGAGATCTTTCGAAATATATCGCTCATTATAAAAATCATAAAAATCGATTACATCGGTTCGATGATTATATATCAGCAATTCACCATCATTAATGAAATAGGCTTTCTTTGAATAGTGCGTCAGCGATTGAAGATCCGACGATATGTAGAATTGTCCGGCTTGTCGGGCGGCTACAATCGGGCTGCCATTCCTGGCGGCGATCAAATAATCGCTGTCCGCCGCAATGGCAACAAAGGCAAAATTTCCTTTTAACAGTCGCACTACCTTTTTCACAGCGTCGGGAAAAGCGACTTCCTGTAAAAACCGGGCAATCAGTTTGGGAATAATTTCCGTGTCGGTCTGTGAATAAAACACATCGCCTTGCACATATTCGGTGAGTTCTTCGACATTTTCAATAATGCCGTTATGAACAACATAGACCCGTTTTTCCGAATCGTAATGAGGATGAGAATTTTCAATTGTCACGTTGCCATGGGTCGCCCAACGAGTATGTCCTATTCCCATGGAAGCCTCAACAGACTCCAATTCACCTATCTCAGATACTTTACCCACATTTTTCCGGAGAGTAATTGAATCCTCCGATTTAAGTGCGATTCCCCAGGAATCATAGCCCCGGTACTCCAACGAGCGCAAGCCGTCAATAATGATTTGCGCACAATTATCCTTGCCGGCATATGCAAAAATTCCACACATAAACTCTTCTCCTTCAGCAAAAATGATTTTACGGTCAGCAAATATTTAATATGTTTACTGTTTTGTATCAGAAAAAGTAGGTAACAATAAGTCCGGTAATATTCCTCATTTTTTCACCCTGTCCGGGTACTATGACAAAAATAGTGAACCGGAATATTAAAGGCAATTATTATTCATTAAAGCCGGAAATATTTCACGCGATGCTGTAATTATCCCTGTGCGCTCCGTCAATTCCCTGTGAACCTCACAGTGCCACAACGACTGAAACACAACACTGATAAGCATCTATGCAGTGTAGCTAAAAGCAATATTCACCACCCGCAATCAGCCATAGATTACGCTTTTCCGGCGGGTGTTCCACATCGATGACTGACAATATCCCGAAACCGCCCCGCAGGTTGATGTAGAATCGTCCACGGTAAGGTATTCTTACTCCGGCAACAATGCCGAGATCGATTTTCCGGATATTATCGGCTTCATTACTCGTTAGGGTTTCGCCGACTTTAGTCCGGGCGACCGCCGAAATATTCCGACTCACGACGGGTCCCAGAAATATTTCCGGAGTCAGCTTCTCATCGATTGGAACCGCAAATTGCAGCAACAGCGGAAAATCCAGGTAATTGAGATCAAGACTGGCGTTGCTTCTATCATTGTGGAGATCGGATTCATTGGTATAACTATAACGATAGCCCCGCATCGTGAAGTTCACTTCCGGGCGCAAATACAGGTTATCCGCAACCGGAAACAGTATATAAGCGCCCAGCCAACCGCCCGGTTTCCAAAGTTTATCTTTCGCTTCCAGACCCCACATCCGGCTCATCGACAAGCCACCCATTGCGCCTGCATCTATATTCTTAAAAAAGCCGGTTTGCAGCTGTCCTGCCTGAACTACGACGCTCACGGCAAGCGCTAACACACTACCAAGAATAAATCGACGCATCATCTCAGGTGATCGTAACATGATTTTTTTATCATATAAAAACCGGCTTTTTCAAACGATAGTTCTGATCGGTTTGCTTTCCGATGTCGATATCCAAATCTTCTAAGGCGCAATATAATCAGTGTTCGCCCATAAAATCAACTTAGTTTCAGCAGTTTATACGATATTCAACCTGTCGGATACCAATTATCTGCCCGGCTGGTCGATTTCCCGGATCCTTTGCTGCAACTCCTCCAGCCGATAATGGTCATTTTCCCATAATTCATAGCCTTGCTGAAGTGTATTCCGGAGCTTCTGTTGTTCCCGGTATAATTCCTGGAATTCCTTTTGCCGGACTTCATTAAAAATTGCCGGATCGGAAAATTTATTTTCAATATCTTTAATTTTATTTTCTATTTCAGAAATTGACAACTCACTCCGGTCAATTTTCTTTTGCAGACGGGATAATTCCCTGAATATATTCCGTCTTTCACTAATTAATTGTTTTTGATTATTTCCGGCATTGGATCGCTTACCCGTCTGTGATTGTTTTACTCTGACTTGAATGTCCCGGTTTAAATAATCCTGCTGTTCACGGGCAAGGTAATCAACATAATTCCCGGGATAAAAGGTAAATCCATCAAAAGTCAATTCGAGTATTGCCGTTGCAATATTATTTACAAAATGACGGTTATGACTAACAAAAATGACAGTGCCGGGAAATTGTTTAAGCCCCTTTTCAAGGGCTTCAATGGCTTCGAGATCGAGGTGATTTGTCGGCTCATCGAGCAGTAAAATGTTATGTTGCTCAATCATTAACCGGGCAAGAATCAGTCGGGCCCCTTCACCGCCGCTCAGGATATCTGTATTTTTTAAACTATCGTCGCCACTGAACAAAACCTGTCCAAGTATTGACCGGATAGTTGTCACCTTTTCATTGGGTGTAAAAGAATATAACCAGTCATAAACGGTCGTGCCTGCGGGAATCAGGTCCTTGTGATTCTGGGCAAAATAGCCTACGTGACACTCATAGCCCCAATTCAAATATCCTTCATCTGCAGGAAGCAAACCGGCGAGAATCTTGATTAAAGTTGATTTTCCGACGCCATTAGGACCAATGACAGCCACCCGGTCGCCCCGTTCAACATTAAAACTAATATTTTTCAACACCCCAAGTTCACCAAAGCTTTTTGATATTCCTTTAATTTCCAGGACCTGCTGACCTGATGTTCTTTGCTGAACAAACTGAAATTTCGGTATTTTCCGTGACGACCTTATTATAACAATTTCGTCCATCCTGTCAATCTGTTTCTTACGGCTGACCGCCTGTCGGGCTTTCGTTGCTTTCGCCCGGAAACGTTCATAAAAAGCCTGCAACTCTTGTTGTTTTTTTTCAAGCCGCTCGATTTCGACCTTTTTCCGGGCCGATTCCAGCTGTTTATCGGTCAAAAACCGGTTACAATCGCCTTTGTAGAGTTTTATTGTTTCATAATCAATATCGAGAATATGGGTCGAAATTTGATTTAAAAAATATTGGTCATGGGATACGACAACGACAATACCTTTAAATTCTTTCAAGTATTCTGCCAGCCAGGCAATCGAATAGAGATCAAGGTGATTATTCGGCTCATCGAGGATTAAGATATCCGGTTCGCCAAATAAACATTGTCCCAATAACACTCTCAACTTATATCCGCCGGACAGAGTGGACATAGGATTCCGGATCTGCTCCTGACGAATACCTAAGCCATTCAAAATAATCGCCGCTCTGCCCTCGACATTATATCCGTTTAATTCACCAAATTTATGTTCTAATTCCGCCAGGTGTTGTCCCTCTTCCATCGTTAGATGTGATTTTTGATCGAGTTTATGTTTTTCCTGAAGCAGCGACCACAATTGGGGTTTACCCATCAAGACGACATCAAGAATAGAATTGTTTTCATATTCGTACTGGTTTTGTTTTAAAACACCGATTTTCAATGCCGAAGGTTTGCGTATCTCGCCGGCTGTAGGCAAAAGTTCTCCGGATAATAATTTAAGAAATGTCGTTTTGCCGCTGCCATTCGCTCCGACTACACCATATCGGTTGCCAGTTGCTAAGGTAATGGAAACATCTTCAAAAAGTACCTTTTCACCGAATTGAATACCGATTTTATCTAATTGGATCATGATTCTCTGCTACAAATTTACTAAAAAAATCCGGTGAGTGTAATAAGTTTAGAGCACATTGTCAAGACAGAACGTATTTCCCCCCTCGATGAAAAGTTAATTCAGGAAGAATATCCAGCACCCAGCAGCCAGTATCCGGCATCTTTTGTGATTTGTGAATAGATTTAACAATGATCATTTTCTTTGCAAAACAGCAAAATATTAACTTTGAGACTAAAACAGCTATTCTAAACTATTGATCTCTACTCATGCAAAATCACCAAACACATTGACTATGTTAATAATCCAATGTATATTATCAGGATTTTTTTAACCGATTGATTGGGGCAGGAGTTGTGTATGGCCACTAAAACAAAAAAATCATCATCTGATTCAAATCGCGCTCTAAGCAAGTATCTGGAAGAAATTGGCAAGTTTGAACCACTTTCCCCGGACAAAGAGATTGAACTTGCGCAAAGACTCAGGGCAGGCGACATGATGGCGTTGACAAAACTTACCGAAGCCAATTTACGCTTCGTCGTAAGCGTCGCCAAAGATTATCAGGGACAGGGGTTACCCTTAACTGATTTAATAAACGAAGGAAATCTTGGTCTGATAAAAGCCGCAAAACGCTTTGATGAGACCAGGGGGTTCAAATTTATTTCATACGCCGTCTGGTGGATTCGCCAGTCAATTCTTCAAGCCCTGGCAGAACATTCCCGTATCGTTCGGCTGCCGCTTAATCGGGTAGGTACAATTACAAAGATCACTAAAGAAGCTGAAACTCTTGAACAGCAATACGAACGAACACCCAGTCAGGCTGAAATTGCCCGTGGTCTTGATCTGAAGACCGGTGAAGTTTCTGATGCAATCCGTATTTCCAGAAAGCATCAATCTTTGAATGCACCTTTTCGTGATGGTGAGAAAAATTCTCTCATCGATGTAATTCAAGATGACGCCCAACCCACACCGGATAGTTCCCTGATGCTAGATTCACTTCGTCAAGAGGTACGCGACGCTCTGGATACGCTTAAACCGCGCGAACGAGACGTCATCAAAATGTATTTTGGAATTGACCGGGAATACGCGCTAACGCTAAATGAAATTGGTGAAGAATTTAACCTGACTCGCGAACGAATCCGTCAGATCAAGGAAAATGCGATTCGCCGCCTTAGTCATAAATCACGAAGTAAAAAATTACGATCCTATCTGGGACAGTGAGCGAAGGGAGGTGAAACAGCTCTATGGTACAAATAGTCGTCCACGATAATGAACATCTCGAAAAAGCACTCCGACGATTTAAGAAAAAGTTTGAAAAAGCCGGTATTTTGAAAGATTTTAAAAAGAATTCTTATTACATAAAGCCAAGCGCTGAAAGACGAATGCGTCGCGCTAAAGCTGCCAAACGTATACACAGGTTTGGACCTAAGTAAGAATATTTTCCTCCTTCCTTAATATAAGAAATGATAAAAAACCTTCGCTTGCAATAAGCGAAGGTTTTTTTTTGATCTTTTTGGGATCTATTGAGAACTATTGCCTGAAACTTTTCTAAAATATTGGGTGCCTTCGCATAATAAATACTCATCAGTACAATTTGAAATAGACCCGATCTTTTTTTGTAGCTCAGTTTGCTACGAATCCAACTTATCGAGCCAACTTTTGATCTTTACAATAATATGCTCAACGGTAAAGCCGTATTTCTCCGCCAAAATATTATTAGGCGCCGACTTTCCAAATTCTTCAATCCCAATTTTCAACAGCGGATTCCTGATTATATCTCCCCACCCCATTAAACCAGCAGCTTCAATAACAACCACTTTGGCGTTTTTTTGTGGCAGTATTGAATTCCGATACTCTGCTGACTGCTGCATAAAAATCTCGACAGACGGCACCGATAACACTCTAATTCCGTACCCTTCATCGGATAATTTTTTGCCGGCATTCGCAGCAAGGTGAAGCTCGGAACCGCTAGCAATCAAAACAAGCTCGGGATATTTATCGCTGCTTTCAGACAGTATATAGGCTCCTTTGTGTACTTTATCCGGAGTGAATGATGCTAATCGATCTATCTTCGGCACACCCTGGCGGGTCAGAATCAACGCAGTCGGTCCATGGTGATTTCTCAAAGCATTGATCCATCCCATGGCAACTTCAATGCCGTCGGCAGGGCGAATCACGGTCAGGTTTGGAATAGTTCGAAGAGATGCAATGTGTTCAACAGGTTGATGGGTCGGTCCATCTTCTCCGAGGAAGATACTATCATGGGTGAAAATATATATGACCGGCAGTTTCATCATTGCAGCCAGCCGAATAGCCGGTCGCATATAATCGGCAAACTGTAAAAAGGTAGCGCCAAAGGGAATCAATCCGCCGTACAATGCCATTCCGTTCAGGATTGCGCCCATACCGTGTTCCCGGATTCCGAAATGCAGATTTCGTCCAGAAAATTTATCAGCCTGGATTGAATCATACGCCTTCAGGTAGGTATTGGTTGACGGCGCAAGATCCGCTGAACCGCCACAGAAGCCCGACAAATAATCGGCTATTTTCTGCATTACATCACCTGATAATTTCCGCGTCGCAGCCGAGTCGGGTGAGAAATTTTTAATCAAATCTTCTTCAAGCCGATTAATCTGTCTTTCTATCCACTGTGCCTCCGTTTGTTTTTTTAAATCGGGATACGACTTCTGCCATTGCTCAAACAGTCGCATCCATTCATCATATCCACCTTTCAAGTCAATGATGCGTCGGGCAAACAGCTCCGCCACCTCTTGGGGAATATAGAATGATCTATCGGAAGGCCATCCCAGATTTTCCTTTGCAGCCTTGAGCTCATCTTCTCCTAAGGGAGCGCCATGCACACCGGCTGTACCCTGTTTGTTTGGCGCACCGAATCCAATATGGGTTCGCGCCTTGATCAATGTCGGTCTATCTGTATTTGAAATTCCTTTCTCTAAGGCATCTGCAATCTCCCGATGATTGTGTCCATCAATTTGGATAACCTGCCAACCATAGGCTTTAAATCGTTCAGCCACGGACTCTGAAAAAGTCAGGTCGGTACTGCCTTCTATGGATATTCTGTTATCATCATAAATATAGACAATATTACCCAATTTCAGGTGACCTGCCAGCGAGGCAGTTTCGGAAGACACCCCTTCCATCAGATCGCCGTCACTAACGATTCCAAAAATCCGGTGCGCTCCAAATAGTGACGTTTCTCTGTTTAGCCGGGCAGCTGTCATCTTCGCGGCGATCGCCATTCCCACGCCGGTGGCAAAACCTTGCCCTAACGGTCCGGTTGTCATTTCAACACCCGGAATGCATCCATATTCCGGATGACCGGGAGTTTTTGAACCCCATTGACGGAAGTTTTTAAGATCATCGAGGGAAACATCGTATCCGCTTAAATGCAGCATGGCATAGAGCAATGTTGAACCATGCCCGGGCGACAGGATAAACCGATCCCGACCAGCCCATTCCGGATCTTTCGGATTGAACCGTAAAAACCGGCTCCAGAGTACAAACGCACAGTCAGCCATCCCCATAGGCAACCCCGGATGACCTGAATTAGCTTTTTCAACAGCATCGGCTGCGAGAAACCGAATAGTATTCGCAGCAAGATTATCAATTTCTGAATTATTGTAATTAGTATTCAATTGGCACCTCTGATTTATTATTCTTTACAGATACGTTTTATTTTATTCGGATTTATTAATTTTCATACCAAATTCTTTTCCAATGTCATTCAGAGTGTTAAAGACCTTATCCTGCAGAGTGACAGTGACTTTGTTTTTTTCTTCCGCTTCGTATTCCTTCTCCCCGGCAACATATATCCGATTCTGCCCGGCAGCTTTTTCAGTGTTCTTCAACATCTGAATATATGAATCCATGTTTCCCTGAATCTCTTCCAGGCCCATAAAGGCTTCCGGATTAATTGCTCCGAGAAAATGACACACCTCCGCCGGGGCACCTTGCTTCCCATATACATCCAATCCCACGGCTCCGGAAGATAATATCCCTGATAAAATATCGACAACCACGCTAAGCCCGTAGCCTTTGTGACCGCCGGTCAACTCAAGACCACCACCCAGTGGTAATAGTCCGCCGCCTTTCCGCCTGGCTACGTTTTCCAGCACCTGCCCCGCATCGGTTGACGGATTACCGAATTCATCGCATACCCACGAATCCGGAATTGATTGACCTCTTCGGGAATAGACTTCCAATTTGCCTCGCGGCACTGTAGCTGTCGCCATATCGAGAAGAAAGGGCTTCTCATTTTTTGTCGGAAAACCGATGGAGATAGGGTTTGTCCCGATTGTCGCGTCCTTCCCTAATGTTGGCACTACCAATGGCGCTGAATTTGTCAAAGACAGCCCGATCATTTTTTCTTTCAACGCCATCATCGTATAGTAACCAGCAATGCCGTAATGATTGGAATTCCGCACCGACGCGAAACAAATAAACCCTTTTTTCGCTTTTTCAATGCACATTTTCATCGTATTGTAAGCAATCGGTTGTCCCATTCCGCCATTGCCGTTGATAACCAATGACACCGGCGTCTCCTTAATAATGCTCATTCGGGCGTCAGGAATAATAATTCCCGATTTAATTCCATCGACATAACGTTTGAGACGGGCAACGCCGTGCGATTCAATATTTCGACGGTCTGCCGAAATCAACACATCGGCGGTAATTTCAGCATCCTCACGAGGCAATCCCGTATTGACTAAAACATCAATGACAAAGGTTTTCAATTCACTGACTTTGACGACGACTCTTGCTTCCATTAATACTCCATAATCGCTAGACCTACTTGTAAGGAATCAACTACGTAAACAGACAGAATTTTGTCATGGCTTATATCACACCCGGGGACGAAAACCTTCACCAATAACCTCATGAACATTGGCAATAATTACAAAGGCGTCCGGATCAATCTTCTGGATTAATTGGCGCAGCGTAGCCACTTCCTTCCTTGCAACGACCGTATATAATATATTCCGTTCTTTGCGGGTATAAAAGCCCTTTCCGCTGATCTCAGTGCCACCCCTGCCCATATCCTTTGTAATAGCAGCGATAATGTCATCCCGTTTTTCGCTGACGATGTAAAAGGAACGCGCATAATCGATGCCGTCCAGTATAAGATCGAGCACTTTACTGGAAAAATAGAGACTGATAAATCCATACAATGCCAGGTTAACGTCATGAAAGGCAAGCCCGGCAAAACTAATCACAAAAAAATCGACGATTAGAATTCCTGTGCCAATCGAAACATTACTGTATTTATGAATAATTTGCCCGAGAATATCCGAACCGCCGGTCGTTCCTTTAAACCGAAAAACAATACCGAGACCGATTCCCAGCAAAATCCCGCCAAATATGGAAGTCAGCAGCAGATTATCCGTAGCTGCGCCAAGATGAAGGACTCTATCAAAAATATCGGTCGTAACAGAAACCGCAATAAATGAAAATAGTGTACGCGGCCCAAATTGCGTGCCCAGTACCTTGATACCGAAGATAAACAGCGGAATATTAAAAATAAGCATCACCATACCAACAGGCAGATTGAAAAGATAATGTAAAACAATTCCGATCCCGCTGACACCTCCCGGCGCGATTTTCCCGGGGATTAAAAACAGTACAAGCCCCAGAGACATAATAACCGATCCTACGGCAAGTCCCATGTACTCAAATACAATATTTTTTAATTTATGTTTCATAATTCAACAGCCTCTTTAATCACAAATTATATTTTTAAAAGCAGGTAAAACTACAAATTTTACACTAAATATTTAAGGAAAAGATGAAAGTATTTTATATATTAATTAGAGATCATCCACAAAGTATAAACCACTGAAGTGGTTATTTCACGCAAAGAATTATTTTATCACCATAATCCCGACTTCTCGGGATGGTGTCTCAACTACTATATTATCAAGATATTGGAATAACACCTGAATTTATTCAGGAGAACTTAACAATTCCCATATCCAATTCAAAGATTTGTATAAAAGAGAGAATTAATCCCACAAAAAATCGCCATAGGCGTTCAGCCAATGTAGATTCCAACAGTTGATCTTTCCATTTTCCGAACACCTGTCCCAAGGGTATGTATTCGACTACTTGTTTATGCAAGCTTAAAATGGTGTATGTAATTAAACTGATGGTCGTATCGGCTATCTGGGCGTCAAAATCGTTGGATTGGCACTTTCCGAAGTTCAAATATTGTTTTAATTCTTTGAACATCACCTCTATCGTCCAACGATTATTATAAAGTTTCAATGCTTTATTATAGTTCAATATCAAATCAGTCGTTACTAATAAATGCCATTTACTTCTTTTGGAAAAGCGGCTGAAGAACAGTTTAATCTCCCCAACTCCAGCATAGAAGACGACCGCTTCGATATAATATGCCTTGTGCACCTTTGAGCGTTTCATTCTTCCTTTCAAATGATGTCTCAGCTCTTTTCCCGTATACTCAAACCCATGATACAAATATTTTCTCCCCGCCTGACCTTCGGGCAGGTTATCTAATCTCATTTGTCCTAAAAAATCAATGCTTCCACTTCAGAAAGATCGAATCTTCCGGATGAACTCTTTTGTAAAAAACCAGCTGTCTGTTAACACATATTGGAGAATAAAGCCTCTATTGATTCATAATACCTATCCAATACTTCTTTTTTTCTACCTTTATTATTTCATATTACTAACCTTTTATCTGTATCAATCACGTTTGTTAAGTACCGATAGTATTTACGATAACTAACCTCATCAACACTTATATGAATTGCCGCCGGTGTAGGATCTAGTTTTAAATCTGAAATTCCGAAGACTGTATTCACATCCAGTCGATAAATCAACAGGTCTAAAATGTGATCAAACAATCGTACTTACTGGTCTGAATGCTCCAGAATACTAGATAACTTAACGCTTCCTGCATTTACAATTACTCATCTTTACAAATGCCGATGGCAAATAGAGTTGTTTTTCAAATGGATTAAACAACACCTCAGAATTAAATCTTTTTATGGTAACTCTGAAAACACAGTAAAGACTCAAATTTGGATCGCTATCTGTATTTATGTTTTGATTGCAATCGTTAAAAAGCGTCTCAATTTGGGCATCACCCTCTACGCTTTTTTACAGATTATTAGCGTGAGCGTGTTTGAGAAAGAAGCTATTTTACAAATAGTTACAAATAGTGAATACAAAATCCAGCACAGCCATTCTTGTAATCAATTGAATTTATTTAACTAATAACCGGACAATAGTGATAAATTGTTATTATTCCGAAAAATATATCTTTAACGCAACCGGACGGTGATCGGAAATCTTTACAGCATACTCGTTCCAACCGCCGGACAAATAATTATCGATAACGATCGTCTGAATATCACTGCCAGTATCATTAAATTCGTCAAAAAGTTCATTGCTGATCAAAATATGATCGATATGACTGGGCCAGGTGGGATAGGACCACAGGGTGCTGCTGCCGGTTGCGATATCCATATCGGTAAACAGATATGCATCGGGTTGATTGATAAAGGGTTGGAAAACATTATTGTTTTGATGATCGATAATCTCATCATTAAAATCGCCGACTACGATGACATTTTGATCGTCAAAGTGAGATTGGATGTAATTTTCCAGCAACTCGCTGGCACGGAAACGGCGGTATTCTTCGTCACCGGCATTGCCGTGCTCAATTACACCGTCACCACAGCATTTGTAATGATTATTGATGACAATAAAAGGTATTCCATACCAGGCGCCTTTCAGAACAAGCGGTGAACGCGGCAGAGCGCGCCGTTCATTTTCAAGGATTTCATAGCCTGAATCGATTGTAATCGAGTTTGTATTGTATAAAAAAGCAAGATTAATGCCCGAATAGGCTGAAGTAGCCCGAATTCCCTGATAATGATCAAGAGAATCGACTAATGAGTAAAATCCGGTCGTGCCCTCTATCTCCTGCAATGCGATAATGTCAATATCCAGTGCCCGGATAGCCCGGGCGACACTGGAGATGGTGATATCATTATTGCGTGGAAAATTCTGGAGATTCCAGGTCATCACTTCAAGAGAATTGTCTGTACCGAAATAAAGATTCTCAAGAGAAAGTACGGACAATTTTTGGCTGACCTCCGAGCTGGTTTCGGACTGGCTGATTCCTGCGATAGCCGATAAACGATAATATACGGTATCCGAACTTGAACCGGCTTTGTCGATATATTCGGTAGAATTCCCACTAAGTAAAATATAATTGAATCGCCAGTCGCCGGAACCGGTTTTCTTATCAATCGCAAAGTAATCTTCGCCGATACTGTTGTCCTGCCAATGCAGTCGGAAGTTTTGCAGATCGATTTGTTTGATACTAAGATTGTTGGGGGTGGTCTTTGAGGAAAACAAGACACAGGCGGCGGATTCAAGCGACGAATCGCTATCTATAATAGTGCGCACGCGGTAGGCTATTAATGTGTCGGAATTCGGATTGAATGGTTCGGAAAATGAGTAGCTATCAGGATCAACGGCAGCATAATTGAATTGCCAGGGATTTTCGCCAACGCGACGTTCAATATGAAAAGCCGATATATCGTCTGAGTCACAATTCCAGGTGAGTCGGATTGTATTTCCGGAAACTAATTCAATGGTGATATTGGTCGGAACCGCTACTCCGTCCGGGCCTGTGGATTTTTCCGGACAGGAGGTCAAAGACACAAGGTACAAGACGCAAGAAACGAGATAAATATGGCGTAAAATATTTTTCATCTGCCAATTATACAAATTTTTGTTCTATTTCGGAATTGATAACGTATTATCAAAGCGGCGTTCCGGGAAATCTTTAGACTGTTTATCAATAAATTTGTTAGGCCACTTTCTTTTTTTCACAATCTGAAAAGCATCGTATAATTCACCGGTTACAGTATATGAACGATAACTGAGTGTCTTCTGATCAACTGAGATCACCTGGTACAGCTGCGTATTTTCCGCGGCTCGATCCATCCAGCGGTTTTCTGTGAGATCATACAGTTTTGGTCCGCTAACCGACACAACGTAAACCGTTCCTGTTTGCGGGTCGGAAATTCCGATGTTTGGATCGATATTATGTCCCCGTGAGTAGGCGTGATCATGACCGGCAAGGACGAGATCGACATGGTATTTATCGAATAGCGGTTTCCAGGTTTCACGGAGCTTTTTATGATCCCGATTAACAGTGGCGGCGTAAATCGTATGATGAAATGTAGCAATTGTCCAGCGATTCGGATTGTCTTTCAGGACAGTTTCCATCCATTTTGCCTGTTCTTCAATCTGCTCATTTGAATTCAATGCCAGTATCCGTAAGCCCTGATAATCGATGTAATAATTACTTTCAGGAAGTGAATTAATACCGTTTTCCGGAAGTGTAAATTGCGGTCGCCAGTAGTCAGTCAAATAGCGTTTTTTCCCGGAACCGTGGTAATATTCGTGATTCCCGGCGATCGGAATAGAGGGGATTATGCCATTTATCCAGCCAGCGGCTTCGAACCATTTACTCCACTGAAGATAAGAATCCGCATTGGCGACCAGGTCCCCGGCATGAATAATGAAGCGGGCGTCCGGCGCGGCGCTGTATGCTCCACGGATAGCGCGGGACCAGAGAGAAAGCAGGGCATTTTGTCCATCGCCTAAATAGATAAACGAAAACGGCTCAGGTTTTTCGCAGGCGGTGCGGAACTGAAACCATTCGCTCCAGTTATCTTCAGATCCGACGCGGTAAATATACAGCATATTGGGCTGCAAGTCTGAAAAAATAACCGAATGATAATGAGCGCCGTATTCTTTTGTCAGAAGTGGTTCGGTTTGCGCTTTTTTCTTTTCAGTGTAAAATATAAAATTTGGCGAAGCGTCAGCACGGGCGATTTCTCCATAGGATTCCACAATACTTGTATCGGTCCGCCATGTTACTGATTGGGTGCTTGCCGGATCATCACTCCAGGTCAGAATAATGTGATCCGGAATTGGAGTCGGGAATGGATCGTGGGCGGCGGTGGTGCGGTTGGGTGCAGCCGACGTAAAATTGCCGACGCCGACTAAAAACAGAAAAATCAGGGCGAAATATTTGATAGATTTGTTCATACGCTTTCCTATAATATTTTTAATAGATACAAAATTTAAAACCATGTTATATGTCAAAGTAGTTTTTATTGTTTCTCGCATATCCGGTTTATAAGATTTTCGATTAGACATTCTTTAGGAATAACGTCTGCTTTAGGCGCGGTTCCCAGCCGTCGTTTGGAAGCAATTGTCAGGAATTCTTCAGGTTGTCGGCGTCAAGCTTATCTCTTGGTCTGCCTGTCGCCTCTTTATTTTTGATGATATTCTCTTTGGAGATAACGGGAACGGGAAGGGATTCGATTTCAACGATTATTCTGTCTGAGTAAGCATCTTCAAATGACACGCCGTCTATTGAGTTGATTATGACAATTCTTCTTGGTGTAACTCCGATTTGAAAAATCATGCCTGGGGTTGAAAAATCTTCAGTGGAAACGTTCTTTAATGGCGCTCCAAATTTGATCAATGCATTATAGACTTTTTCGGCATTAGTTTCATTCGGCTGAATAAAAATGTCGATATCTCCTGTTGCTCGAGGATATCCGTGTGCCGCCATGGCATATGCACCAACAATAAGAAAATTAACTTTTTCTTCTAATAATGTTGATAACATTTCTTTGTAGTCTTGATTCAACATCGTATTTCTTCGTTAATGAAAATACTTCTTTGGTTAAATCCCAAACAAAAGAGATTGATTCACTTGCTGAAATTTGCGCCGGCTTTTCTATTATGGATTCACTTGAAGAGTATTTCCCGGTAATGATTCTGTTCAGTTTCATGAATTAAAGATAGCAAAAGATCTGCTCATTTACTTGTAACTTATTAACATTTATTCCGGACTGAATTTATTAATATCCAATTGACTTATTATTTTATAATGTTTATTATTCGCCGTACAAAGTGGCATTCCGTTTACAAAAGTTCTTTGGAGTGAAATCTTAAATCTTTTGCCGTTGCTATCATATTTTACTCCTCAATCAATGTTTACACTTTTCAATGTAAACTTAATCGATAAATAGTGCAATAGATTTATTTAAAAATGTTATAAAGTGACAGATTCATTGTTAAGATCAACTACCGACGCTTTTATTTTATTCTCCTCATTTTATAATGTTAATGAGCCATTTCGGACGCTTGATATATCATTTTTCACCCTTGATGAACCATTTCGGCATATTTCTGTAAATAATTCACCTGTTAATATGAGATAAATAGCCTGAACAGACTTCAGCCTGCCTTTACTTGCTGTGCCGGATATGATAAGTATTTAGATAAATAATGTCAAAAAGTTTTTCAGCCCACGGAATTAACATGAAACATGTGTAGCTAGCAGTTGACCGCATCCTGGATATGATCCGAACATCGACAAATGTCTGGAAATTAAAAGCATTAAGATAATGTGATCAATATTTTCCATTGACAATTAGTTATATATCTATTAAAATGCAAATATGAATTAAATAACTTTAAACTTAGGAGGGATTATGAAAAATTTTAGTCTTCTTATGCTTTTAGCAGGAGCTTTTGCTTTAGTGTTAGGCATTATCACCCAGCTCATTGGTCATGCGGTAATTATTACTGCAGCGGGATGGAACGGTTTCGCCCAAACTCTTGTGTTATTGTCAATCGGAGCCGGCGTTCTGGAACATTTGAATAAGAAGTAGCCGGTATTCCAGGCAGATTTCTAAAGGACAGGTTTTTGATTAAATTCCTGTCCTTATTTTATTGACACCCAGACATGTCTTGTGCGTGGTCCGTCAAATTCACAGAAATAGATTCCCTGCCAGGTCCCCAGTTTCAGTTGTCCCCCACTTACGATGATCTGAACACTATTGCCAATAAGTGACGATTTAATATGAGCGTCTGAATTACCTTCCATATGGCGATAATTTTCATGTAGCGGTATCATTTTACTCAATTTCTGCATGATATCGGCAGTAACATCAGGATCGGCATTTTCATTAATCGTAATTGCCGCAGTCGTATGAGGACAATAGACCGTACAAACACCTTCTTGTAGATCACTTTTACTAATGGCGCTTCTTATCTGCGATGTTATGTCAAGCATCTCTATTCGCGAACTGGTTTTTACAGATATTTCTTCCATTTTTCCTCTGAAAAAAATTCGTAATACTTAATTATTTAAAACAATGGAGCCCCATAAATATGGCGCTCCATCCTCTCCTACAGTTTTCAAAAGAGCAAATAAGCCAGATATTTTATACCGTAATTCTCCCAATACCTTATGGCTGAGCCGGAACCGTATCAGCTGGAGCTGTTTCCTGTACTTCTGTCGTCTCAGCTGGAGCGGCTTCCTGTGTCTCCAACGTCTCAGCTGGAACTTGTTCCTCAACTTTTGTTTCTACCTTTGCTTCTTTAGCCTTTTTCTGGCAATCTACTCCAAAAACAAGCAAGCCCAACACAACTAAAACCATCAAAAACTTTTTCATTTCACGACCCTCCCCAAATGTTAATGATTGTTTCTTTTTTACTTCACTTTTGGAAATTTACAACATTTTATCGTAATAATCTTAATTAAATTTCCATAAAATTTTTAATAGATATAAATCATTGAAACAGTATAACTTAAGTTTTTCGTTCCTTTTTCCGCGCCGATGGAAACAGAACATTGTTCAAGATCAAGCGATAACCCGGCGAATTCTTATGCAATTCAAGTTTCGTCGGCGGATCGCCTACAAAATGCCGATAATCTTCGGGATCATGCCCGCCTAAAAAGGTAAACGTTCCATTCCCAAAATTACCGTGGATGTATTTGATCTGTTCTCCGCCTTCCACTTCACCCATAATCACCACAGACTTCTTGACTTTATCGCGTTTAAAACCTGTCGTTTGCCCCATAAATCCTTTAATAACTCTTACGTGATTTTGCGTCAGCATCGACGGCACCGGATCGTATTTTGCGGAAAACTCAAAAAGTGTGAAGTAGTCCGCTTCGGCGCCGGGAGCGATAGCCTGAAAGCTGGGCGGGTAATCAATATCGGAATATTCATAAATCATCGGGTCAAAATATAGTTTGAAATTTTCAAAAGCAAAAGTCTTGCTAAAATCCAGCTTTGCCTGAGCATTGGGATCTACCGGATCTCCATCAAATACCGACGCTACAATATCAACCCCTTCGGCAGATAAAGCAATATCGAGAGCGTCGGTTGCGGAACACATTGCAAACAGAAAACCGCCCTTGCCCACGTAGTCCCGTATCCTTCTGGCAACCGCTTTCTTTTCTTCCGATACTTTCTGAAATCCGAGACGTCTGGCTGTTGCCTCAAATTCCGTCTGCTGGTTTTGATACCATTCCTGGTTCCGATAGTTGGCATAGAACTTTCCGTATTGACCTGTAAAATCCTCATGATGCAGATGCAACCAATCATAATCAGCCAGTTTCCCATTGAGAACTTCATCATCCCAAATAACATCATAGTCAATTTCAGCATAGGTTAATGCCAGGGTAACCGCGTCATCCCAGGGCTGCTTATTGGGAGGCGAATAAATCGCAATCCTGGCCGCCTTTTCGAGCATTACGACATCCATATTACTTTCGTCAATGGTCGAATATATTTGCAGGATTTCCGGTGAAGAGAGCTCTTCATAGCGTACACCTCGCAAACGAAGTTCTTTGATAATTCCCGGATAGCTATCCATCAAAAAAGATCCGCCCCGGTAATTCAGCAGCCATTCCACCGTAATTTGCTGCTTCAGTACCCAATAAGTCAGACCATAAGCCTTTAAGTGATCCGTTTGGGTCTGATCCATTGGAATCAGCAAGCGTTGCGCCGGGGCTGAAGTATCGACACCAAGTATTATCAGTAATATAATAAGAACTTTATTGAATCGTAATTTCTTCATTTTTCGGTTTCCGGTAATTTAAAACTATTACAGATTATTTCTCGGCAATAGCACGTTTTGCAGCTCACGCAATCGTTTTCGAGCCCTATCGGTATAGAGTGAATTTGGATAACGCCGCAGGATAATTTCATACCACTTTGCCGCATATTCGGGATTGGCGTCGCGAAATTGAGCAATCTCCCCCATCATAAACAGGGCGCCGTCCGCATAGACATTTTCCGCAATTAGCAACTGGTCAAGATTCTGCTCCGCCTGCTCAAATTGACGGAAAAACAGGTCGATCTGAATTAAACGAAAGCGAACGGGAATCGATATATTCTCCGAGGGATAATTGATCAGGATATAGTTCAACACTTCCTTTGCTTCGGATAGTTTATTTTGACGCAAATACTGTTCGCTCTTAATAAAATCATTCAGAGCTTCCGGCGATGACGTCCCTTCTGCCGACTGATATTTCTCAATAAAACTGGTAAATTCAATAACATCATTGAATAGATGATCATTAATTCCAAGCAGCCCCAGCAAATCATTTTTCCGCGAAACGACCGAATCGATTTCACCGGAGTAAAATTCCGCCAACATTAATCTAACGGTCAGCGCCTTCTCTACCGGAGAACCGCTGTACGCCGGCAAAGTTTCCTTAATATATTTAATTGCATCAGCAGACTCGCCTTTGGCAATCATCAGATCAATCAGCCTTAAGATACATCGGCTGCGAATTTCCCAATCTGATCCGTTTTGAATTGCAGCCTGATACAATCTCCCGGCGCCGTCAAAATCCTGCAATACGCGATACCTGAGTTCCGCCAGTCGGTAAAGAGCCTGAGCGGTGAATAATGTTCTGGGCAAATTAGTGATAACCGAATCGTAAATAGCAAAGGCTTTTTTAATCTGGTGTTCTTCCACATCGATCCCGGTAATATAATCGGAAGTGAAAAAGAAATTACCTTTATAAAAATAATCAAAGGGTGACAATTCCCGTTTCGCAAACATCTCTTTTTCAAAGGCGTCGGCAAGTCCAAGCAGCGCATTTGGTAAAATGTTTCGAAATTGATTGTTTGCAATAATTCGCGTATAGGTTTCCTCGGCAAGTCGGTATTCGCCCTCTTTTGCCAGGTCCATAGCAAGATCAAGGATTTCATTGCCCTTATACTGATTCAATGATTCAAAAAGCATAATCTCATTTACAGCGTCCGTATAATGATGAAATTTAAACATAATATCCGCTCGTAATTTGTGGATTTCACAGGGAGTATTTTCTCTGCTCAGCTCTTGTTGAATCAGCGAATCAAGTCCCGCATACAGGCTGCTGTCGGTGGGGAAACGTAATATCCGACTGCTGATCTGCCGGTAATTTCTGGGATTGTTTCTGCCCCAGATAAAATATTCCCGAGCGCTTTCCAGATAATTTCCTCTCATCATCTGAATATTCGCCACTTCAAGAGCAAACAGGTCAGCTTTCCCATAATAACCACGGGCTTGTTTAATCAACTTATCGGCGCGGTCAAATTCCCTTAGCGAAATCAAACCATTATATAATGAGCGAAAAAAGGATTGTGAATATTTTAAACGCCGCAGCTCCGATTGCCAGTATTCCTCGGCAAGGGTTGTGTCACCGCGGCTGAAATAGAGTTTTCCGAGATCGACAATTGCACTTTCAGCGTTGGGATTGTACTGTAAATACCGCTGGATAACCCTTTGCAATTCAGCATAATTTTTCAAACTGAAGAGATGGTAGGTATAGCGCTGATAATAGCTGTAATTTTGGGGATCTTTATCGACAAGGTATTTATAGATTTCAAGAGCCCGGTCAATTTGCCCTTGTGCTTCAAATCGTTGCGCAATTCGGAATTTAGTCTTCAATTCTCTCTTTACAACCTCAGGAGATTGCCAGTGTTGCTGACCGAAACACTCAAAGGAAAGGATCGACATGGCGAATATTACCAAAAGGAAGATAATAGGTTTCCGTCCACTAAAATATGAACGATATATTCTATGATAACCGATCACTGTCACTATATCTTTTAGTTTCAATTTAATAATCCGCCTCTTTTGATAATAATTCAAAATATTGCCGGATAAGTTCCTCGTATTCCCGGGTATATCCCTCTTTGAGCGCTTTTTCCAGATTTTCCTGCAATAATGATCGTTTTTCGCCCAAATGTTCCGGCAACTGATCGGGCGATTCCCTGATAAAATCATCGGCTGTTTTACTCTTTCGTTCTTTTTTAAAATCCTGTGTTCGTAAGGATTTCTGAGCATCCAGTAGCCGGGAAAGTATCCGCTGCTGCCGCTCAAGGGTCTTACGAAGAATACGGTTTTGCTGCAAATCCTTAATGACCTCGTCCATATCTTTGGCGATCCCGCCCAAATCACCGCTTTTTTGAGAGCTTTCGCCGATCTCATTCTGAAGTTGTTCAAGGGATTTTCGAAGCTGCTGTTGCCGAGCTGCCATTCTCTGCATAGCCGCCTGTTGTCCGGCTTTGCCGATACCAAGCTTCTGAGTCTCTTCATTGATTCCCTGTTGCTGACCAGCCATATTCTGCAATTGTTGCAGATAATTTTCAAACCCTGAAGCCGAGCCACTGGATTGCAGATTTTGCATCGAATTGATCAATTCGAGGACTGATTGATTCAATGCCGCCGTAGCCTTTTGCGCCGACTTGGACGCAGCTCCGGGATTACGTTCTTCCATCTGCTGAACGGCGTTATTCATCGCCGCAGACGCCCGCCCGAATCCTTTACCAACGCGGGTAGACAATCCAAAGGTTTTGTTCGATAAAGAAATTAAATCATCAATTAATTTCACCAGATTTTGTCGAAGTTGTTGTTGATTGACGGCGACATCCATCAGGCGCTCACTTTGACGGGGCGTTTGTCTGATTTCTTCACTCAGTCGCTCCTGATTTTGAGACAGCTGCAGGGTTTTATAAATCACATTGCTGAAATCATTCATTACCTCTGCCATATTCTTCTTATTAAAATCGGCTTGAAACTGTTTCATTTTATCATGGAATTTTTGCAGCTGTTTCTGCGCGGAATTCGCAGATTGCCGGGCTTGCTGCTTTTTGGCGCTGTTCATCATTTTCTGCGCCTGCCTGATTTCGTCCATCAAAGATGATTTTTCAAACTCACTGATCAGATTTTCCAACTGTTTCGACGGCATCAGGGGAAAATTCTGCATATCCTCGCTGGTGCGCTTCATCAAATCATGGGCAATTTTAGTATCTCTTTCAATTGATTTTTCCTCTCCGGCGAGTTGTTTAAATTTTGCGGTTTCGCCCGGTTCGGGCTTTTCCAACTCGCTGTTGACACTCTCCTGGCGCTTGAGCAAATCTTCAAAGCGGCGCACGATTTCGCTGACCGACTGTTCAATCTTGACCCGTTCCAGAAGTCTGATCATTCGATCAAGCTCTTTTGCAAACTGCTCCCGGGTGCTTCTAAACTGTTTCAGGGATTTTTGGATTTCCTGAGGATCCATATCATCAAGCGCCTTCTGCAACTTTTCCATGGCTGCCCGAAGTTCCGGCGTCATTATCTCCTGAAAGGCTTCCTGTAATTTGGCATATTTGTTAAGTGTCTCCTCATCAAACAGCTGATTATCGCGGCTTTTTTGAATCACTTCATCCAACCGGTCAGCCATTTTGGATAGCTTTTCACCGGCTTCCCTCGTCTTTTGCACCTCTTTTTCCAGCTGCTGCTTCTGTTCCCAGTTCATTTTCGAATTCTTCAGCAGCTCCCTGGAAATTTCATCTATAATTTCCCTGGTACTCTCAAGGTTTTTAAGAACATCTTCGCTCTCTTCCGTTATCAGATCATGATCTTCATGGATTTCCGAAAACAGATCGTTTAAAGACGGAAACCGGGCTCTCAAGGTCTGGGAAGTTGTACTCTTAGGCCCGTTGATCGGATCGTTATCATAGACGGTTACGTTAAATTCTATTACATCTTCCGGAGAAAGGTGTAAATCGCCGACATCCCAGACATAATATAATTCCTGAAGCGTTAACCGTTTATTAGTCAGTGGGAATTCGACAGTATCCTGAATATGCTCATCCGGGCTGTATCTTTTTATCAAATGATAGCCTATCAGGGCTTTTGCAAATCCAAAGTCATCACTGATGCGAATACCCAACGGGATTTCAAGAGCCTCGGTTAATTCAATATCGCTATTCGGCGAAATTAATTGACAACCAGGATAGGCATCCGGAATCAGGCGGATACGATACCGGATCGGATCGGAATTTTGGACATTGTTTTCGTCGGCAACGATAATCCGGAATTCATCATTATCCAATGCCGTAAATTGCCCGGTTGCAGTTTCTACGTTTGTCTTCAAGCTGATTGTTTTTCCCGATGTAAATCGAATTTCACCCTGAGTTACCGGTTTATTCACAAGCAATTTTAATTGCATATCGCTACCGGGCAGAACCGTAAATTCAGTGGCATTTCTCTCCTGTTCTTTCGGCTTTAGTTGCGTATATGCCGGATATTCAATTCTGGTTTTCAAATCAATGATTTCCGGACGATTGGACACAAGAACAGTATCTGTTCCGCTTGAAATACGCCGCCAGGGTTTAAAGGGCGAACTATTCTGAACATAAGCCTCGTAGTAAATTGTATTTCGAACCGAACCCAGTTGAACAGTCGCTCTGCCGCTATCGTTGACAGTTGCGGTTTCATCCAGAGTAAAATCCGGATAAATGGCGCGAAAGTAAATTTTGCCGGGATATTCTCCATGACATTGAAAAGCCACCTCTACCGAATCACCGCCAAAAACGCCAAAGGATCCGTTCAGAGACTGAATGAAAAAAGGAGTGGGAGCGCTATATTCAATATTCGGATGGCTTAGTCTGATAAATGAATCTTTAAAAAATGTATATCGACTAAAAAATATTATAAATACAGCACCGAGAATCAATGAATACCGCCACAGGGATTTCTTAAATTTTTGCCATGGAATAATATCACCGAATTGATACAATTGAATAGATTCGGCGAAAGAGTGAATTGAATAATTTGCCAGTTCTTGGGAATATCCGGTGGCGTTTTTTTCACTCATCTTATGCAGCTGCAGTACATTTAACAGCTTATCCCTTATTTCAGGATAAGCTTTTCCGATAAGTTTGGCTAAGTGAAAATCAGAATATGAAACGACCCGATTTAAGCGCACCATTACGGACATTATAACAGGTGTCAGAAAAAATATCCCGCCAAATCCTGCCAAGCAAACAAGCATATCCCGGCGAACGGAAGTATTAAAATACCGCACTCCTTCAAGTGCCAATAAAAAAAACAGGATAACCATTATTAAAGTAATGGCTCTGACAAGCCCTTTTATCAGAATAAACCGGCTCCACCCTCGACGCAGTTTATCGAGTTTATCGGCAATATATCTGAAATCGTCCGGAAATTGATTACTCATTGGGTCAGTGAATAGATTATAATATTTGTGCCCATTTTTAAGGCTTTGATATGCTTTTCTTCCGTATCGCCATGGACCTCCGGATTCTCCCAGCCATCTCCAAGATCAGTTTCATAGCTGTAAAAAACCACCAGACGACCTTTGTAGAAAATGCCCAGTCCCTGAGGCGGTTTTCCGTCATGTTCATGAATTTTGGGCAATCCACCCGGAAAATCGTAAAAACAGTGATAAATCCTGTGACTGAAGGGCAACTCAACAAAATCATTATTTGGAAATACACGTTTCATTTCTCTTCGAAACGATGCGTCCATGCCGTAATTATCATCGGCATGCAGAAAACCTCCGGATTGTAAATATTTCCGCAACCGCAGGACTTCATCATCGGTAAAGCGGATATTCCCATGACCAGTCATATACAGATAAGGATAAGAGAAGAGTTTCTTATCCATAATTGATATCCTGATTTCTTCCGGATAAACATCAACAGGAGCGTTCGATTTCACAAATTCAAGAAGATTCGGTAACGAGCTGGGATCGCTATACCAGTCCCCACCGCCATCGTATTTCAGCCGGGCAATCGTAAATTTTCCAAAATGATCTGATCCGAAACCATTAATATTTAAAATAAGGGAAATAATCCCGACAAGGATTAAATTAAGTTTGATTTTATTGACATTCTTGCGATTCATAATTGCTTTAACCGGAATAGTATATAAAAGTTTCGACAACCGGCCCTTCTCCATTTGCGCCCCGCGGCAATTTAATTTACATAATTTTAACGTAATTTTTGCTTACTTTTCACCTCAAGACTTTTTATTTTTAGACAATGAAAAAGGAAACCAAATGAAAATCTTCTACACTGACGGGGCATGCTCCGGCAATCCCGGTCCCGGAGGCTGGGGAACTATTATGGTAATCGACAATAAAATTCAGCGCAAATGGGGCGGTTTTGAGGAAAATACCACCAACAACCGCATGGAGTTAACCGCCGTTATTGAGGCTTTAAAGCTGCTTGAACCGAATGAAGCAGCTCTCGTCTATACCGACAGCCAATATGTAAAAAAGGGCATCACCGAATGGCTTCGGAACTGGAAAACCCGGGACTGGAAAACCGCAGCCAAGAAGCCGGTAAAAAATCAAGACCTTTGGCGATTATTGGATTCTTTAAATCATCCCGGCATCCGGTGGCATTATGTCGCCGGTCATTCCGGCAATCGGTTTAATGACGAATGTGATAGAATAGCAACCGGATTTATTAAAACACGAATTCCCTGGTCAATTATTCAATAGAAATAGTTGACTGTTTTTTAACAGGAAGAGATTGCCTTTTATCAACGAGCCAGTTGAAGATTGTATGATACGACAACTTTCGTCATTTGTTTTTATCAAACTATCATGTTTGACGGTTTCGTAAAAAGGGGAAAATATGTCATTCTTGAACGAAGTGAAGAATCTCCATAACATTGTTCGTAAAGGCATTAGAGATTCTTCGTTATCACTCAGAATGACACTCCCCAGACTTTTTACGAAACCGTCAT
>JAGHBC010000023.1 GCA_021161185.1 Fidelibacterota bacterium | reverse complement strand
TGCTACATATTTTTAAATTGCACTTGAAACATTTTTCATATTTCTCCATTGAGAATTAAATGTTCGTATGGAGAAACATCCCTTCAATGATTTATTCATCCTCATTGCAACACCTCTTAATCATTAATAATTCGCTTGTCAAGACCAAAAGAAATGTCTCAGTCATATTCCTTCCCTGACTGATTAAAATACCTTTGTTTACCGCTCTTTTTATCATTCCAGGCTACGCTTTTTCTTCACTTGAAGATATTCAACAATCCTTTTAAAAGCAATGACTGTTTTATGCTGCAACAGAGAACATCGAACGAGGATTACACCTGTCAGGTTTATTAGATTCTTCCAACCCGGATAAGATTAACTGATTAAACCTGACAGGTGTAGTAAGGCAGGTATACTATTCCAAAGCATATTTCGCTATCTCAAGATAATTGATTTTTACGTTTTGATGGTCTTCTATAAACCGGTCTCTCCCTTCGAAAATATCATAAATGGTTTTGCGAGGCAGTTTAGTTGGCTGATCACCAAGCAGAGTCTGATAGGAACTCCAGCGATAGTTTTCGAAAGATTGGGTTATTTGATGGTGAACGGGATTCAAGTGAATATAGATGATAATCATTCTCAAATATTCTTCGGTATCAATGAGTTTTCGCTTGAATGGTCTCTCGAACAGACTGCCCGAGCGGTTCTCTTGTCGGTTGATGGATTTAGCGTAGCAGTTGAATAAATTAGAAAAAGCCTGGGTGATTAAGCTATTAAACCTGTCAGGTTTATTAGATCCTTCTCCTCCAGATAGAATTAACTGATTAAACCTGACAGGTGTAGTCATCGTATCCTTTACTTTTACCAGCAAATGAAAATGGTTCGGTATCAGACAATAAGTGTAAATCTCTACAAAAGCCGATATATACGAATTAAGTTTTTCAAGAAAATAGAGATAATTCGCGTCGGTGTAAAAAAGTTTATCATCTCCATTCGCCCGATTATAGACGTGGTAAAACTGATTCTCTATAAAAATGGGCATAGTATTTTGAGCTTTGATATGCATCTTCGCCTTTTTACTATTATCTGTAATTTTGCTTGAGACACTCAGCAATGTCAAGGATTATTTTGTCTTACACCTGTCAGGTTTATTAGTTTTTCTCCCTCAGATAGAATTAATTGACTAAACCTGACAGGTGCAAGGTCGTTGTAAGGTCAATTTTGTATATAAATCAAGATACTGTTTCGCCGACTGTTTCCAGGAAAAATCCGTCGCCATTCCGTCCAACCTGATCCGGCGCCATGCTTCCCTGTTAATAAAAACCGTCACGGCATCCCGAACCGATTTTATCAGATCATCAGCCGAATAGTTCTCAAATACGAATCCGTTGCCGGATTGACCATCCCACTGAATCACCGTATCGGCTAAGCCGCCGGTTTTATGCACGATGGGAACCGTCCCATATTTCAGAGCTGCCATCTGCGTAATACCGCAGGGTTCATAGCGCGAGGGCATCAGGAACATATCGCAACCTGCCATGATTTTATGAGCCAGCGGATTGTTATAACCGAAGTCAACCACAAACCTTCGTGGATAACGCCTGGCAAACCTTCTCATCGCCCGCTCATATTCAGGTTCGCCGCTGCCCAGCACAATCATACCGATGTCAAGCGCCATCATCCGGTCAATACTCTCAATCAGCAACGATATTCCCTTTTGCTCCACCAGCCGGGATACCATTCCGATCAGCGGCTTGTGAACCACCGATTGATCGATCTCCATATCGTTCAGCAATGCAATTTTATTATACTTTTTCTCATCAACGATTTCTATGGAGTAGGGTTTGACAATATACCGGTCTGTAGCCGGGTGCCACTCCTGATAATCGACTCCGTTCAAAATACCGTGAACCGTTTTCCCGCTACTTCGGATGATATTTTGCATGCCGGCGCTGAGAACCTCACTGTTCATAATTTCCCGGGCATGGGTCGGACTAACGGTACTTATTGCATCGACAAACAGAATTCCCGCTTTCAACGGATTAATCTGTCCCCACCATTCCAGCGCACCCGTCGGCTGAAAAAAATCATCGGGCATACCGTACAGATCCTTATGATCCATAGGGTCAGTTCCCTGATAAGCGATATTGTGAAGCGTTAACAGCGTTTTTGTATTTATAAAATCATGATGCAGCGCCGGGTCAGCCTTCAGGTACACCGGGATCATCGCGGTATGATTGTCATTACAATGGATAATGTCCGGTCGCTCGCCCGGCATTCGGGCAATTTCCAGCGCAGCTTTACTCAGCAGCAGAAACCGTTTATTGTTATCATCATAAGCCTGCCCGTTGGCGTCACCGTAAATCCCCCTCGCACCGAAATAAAACTCATTCTCGACGAAGTAAACACAGTGCTTCGGCTGCTTCGCCGACACCCAGCGGGAAACGCCGCATTCGATCATTTCAGCGCCGATCTTCACGGTAAACCGATACGGAATGCGCTGAATCGGAAACCGTTTGCGGTCAATACTGCCATAGCCCGGAGTAATCACATTCACAGAAATGCCCAGATTCGCCAATTCCACCGGCAGCGCCCCGGCTACATCACCGAGACCGCCAACCTTGGAAAAGGGATAAACTTCCGCCGAAACGAATTCAATTCTCATATTGTACCGCTTTATGCTATCGCTTATTTCTGCAATGTACACCAGTATGTGAAATCCAGATTTGGAAAGACATCATCATCGTTCTGAATACGCTGCAGATATTCTTCATTACCCTCGTCTAACGTGCCATTTGTCAGATAGGTCGTTAGAATTTTAGCGATGTTTTTAATCCGCCCGTCATGCACCGCAATCCGCTCTTCCGCATAGTCCCGGGCGCTCCAGGTACTGATCAGAAACTGCCAGTCGGAGCTTTCCAGCAGGAGCAATTGCCGCGCCATGATATTCAGAATCCGACGCAGAACCGGGTCTTCGGTATCTTTGTATTTATCAGCCAGTTCCGTCATGCGGTCTTCTGCCGCATAGATATGTTTCCAGGTCCACTCAGTCCACTTATTCAACCAGATGTAGTGAAAACCGCCCTGCCCCCAGGAACCTTCCGGCAGGGAGACCGACGCTTTCGGCGGGTTTTCTGCCAGGTGATTACCCAGCGAGATATTTTGCACTTCCGTGCTTGCATTCAGTTTCCGTATTACCTTCCCCAGCCAGTGCGGACCCTCATGCCACCAGTGTCCGAAGAGTTCCGTATCAAAAGGCGCGGTCATAATGCCGACTTTGCCGCTCTTCGCATAATTTTCCCGAATATAGTCCTGCACCAGCCCCACGAAATGGGAAGCCTGATTCTCCAACGCCTCTTCGACATCCTCAGGGTAATATTCCTGTTTGTCGGCTAGATCGGCTTTGGCGCTGGTCACCTTCCAGTAGCGATGCCCGCCGGGATAATGCTTCTTATGAAAATCCAGGTAGCGACCGTCGCCGGGGTAGCCGTATTCCCCGCTCCAGACCTGCAGTGCCGACTTCTCATGACGACCGTACGCCACGGCGGCGCGGCTCGTCCCTGTTGATGAGACCAGGTAATTTTCATATATCGACCGCTCTTTGATCTCGTCTTTCGGTTTCCAGTGGGTTTCAAATTGAGACCAGAGCTGCTTCAACGCGTCAAAGCGATCAATGTAAACGCCCTTACCTTCACCGCCCATGATCAGATGTTTGTCAACAATGAAATACTGAATGTCGTATTTAAACAGGAACTCTTCCACGCCTTTGCGGAAAAACTTTTCCGGGTATTCCGCAATCGGAGATGTCCATTCGTAACTGGGACGATAGGCGCATTCCGGCAGCCACATGCCTTTCGGGTCGCGCCCGAAGTGGCGGCGGTAAGTCTCTTTACCCACGCGAACCTGGGCGTCAATCGCCTCATCGGTACCCAGCAACGGGAAATAGCCGTGAGTGGCAGCACATGTGATAATCTCCAGGTGATCGCCGTCCTGTAACCGCTTAAAACCACCCAGGATATTCTCACCATATGTTTCTATAAAATGCTTCTTAATATCGGAATAATACACGATCCAGTGGGCGGCGACTTTTTGCAGGTGAATGTTTTTGAGTTTGGTAAACTCCGCCTCGTTCTTCTCCGCCGCTTCAATTTTCTGATCGAGATAGTTGATAAAACCGTATTTGAATTTTTCCGAAGCCAGTTGCTCCGCCAGAATCGGTGTAATGCCCAGTGTGACATTTGGGCTGACGCCTTCGGTGACCAGCGTATCGAATTCCCGCAACAACGGCAGATAAGTCTCCGCTGCGGCTTCATAGAGCCAGTCCATTCCGTGGGGCCACTCACCGTGATTGATCACATAGGGTAAATGGCTGTGTAGTACAAAAGTAAAATATCCCTTCATAATATCCTCGACTTTATGAGTTAATTAGATCTCTATGTCACTACTTCAAAATTAAAACATTTTACAATAAAAAGTAGCTCTGCTTTTTGCAAGCCACATGGGGCTCTCACAAATACGGAAGGTGGAGGAGAGTAAAGTTGGAGTTCAGCAACCCACTCAATAAATTCGGTGGAATAGAGAAACCCTGTCCCATAACGCCAACTTGGGTCGATTAATCTCCCTAATGAATTCCCCAAAGGGGCAGGCGGGGTGGTAGTTGGGGATTTGTCGTCCACCCATTAAAATGGGTGGTTAGTCTTTGAGACTATATGATGGGAAATTCTGTGGATAATAAGACACTACAAACGTTAACCACCGAATTTCCCAACAGGGACTCCTATGTGAGTATTCGGCGGACGAGAATACACCACCCTCATTTCCAACTTTAGTCGGTGGCGGCGACAGCAACCTCGTCTATTCCACCCATTAAATTGCCCGCCTGACAACTAACAGACAGTATGATTGTGACGCAATCAAAAATCATCTTTCATGGGCGAAAATTATAAGATTCGAGAGAGACACACCGGAAAAAAGGCATTGTTATGTATCTTTATATCATTGGATAATCTGATTTTATCGTGTATATTTGCGGTTCGTTATTTTTAAGGAAAGAGATTAAATAAAAATGAGAAAAGATAAATTTCGCAATATCGCCATAATTGCCCACGTAGATCACGGTAAAACAACCCTGGTAGACGGTATGCTGAAACAGAGCGGCATCTTTCGAGAAAACCAATTCGTGGAAAATCGGATTATGGATAGTATGGACCTGGAGCGCGAGCGGGGCATCACCATCAACGCCAAGAATACGGCAATCCGGTATAAAAATTATAAAATCAACATCATCGACACGCCCGGTCATGCCGATTTCAGCGGTGAGGTAGAGCGGGGTCTGAATATGGTAGACGGCGCCATCCTGTTGGTTGACGCCAGCGAAGGTCCGCTGCCCCAAACCCGTTTTGTGGTCAAAAAAGCCCTGGCTAAAAAACTACCGATGATCCTGGTGATCAATAAAATCGACCGTCGGGACGCCCGCATTGAAGAAGTCATTAATGAAGTTTACGATCTTTTTATCGATCTGGATGCCGGCGACCATCAGATCGAATTTCCGATTTTGTACACCCAGGCCAAATTGGGTGTCGCCCATCGTAATCTTGATGACGGCTCTGAAAATCTCCAA
Organism: Fidelibacterota bacterium; assembly: GCA_021161185.1. Lineage (GTDB taxonomy): Bacteria > Fidelibacterota > UBA2242 > UBA2242 > UBA2242 > DPVY01. Next base: position 2,940 of record JAGHBC010000023.1, on the reverse strand, counting down.
CCACTTTTCAAGACGATTATTGAAACCATTCCGGGGCCGGAAGCCGATGACGGCAAAACGCCTCAGTTTCTGGTAACAACCCTGGATTACGATCCCTATGTCGGTCAGATTGCCATTGGTCGTCTGGCTAACGGTACTTTAATAATGAATCAGAATTACACTCTCTGCAGCGAAAGCAGTACTATTAACAATGTCAAATTCTCGGTCTTATACACCTTTGAAGGATTAAAGAAAACACAGGTCGAAAAGGTAGAAGCCGGTGATATTATCGCCCTTGCCGGTGTACCGGGTGTTCGTATTGGAGACACTATTACATCTATGGAGAATCCGAAACCTCTGCCGCGCATCCATATTGACGAGCCGACCCTTTCCATGATTTTCTACGTCAATTCCAGCCCTTTCGCCGGGAACGAATCGACTTTTTTAACCTCCCGGCATCTCAAAGAACGCCTGGAAAAGGAAACCCTGAAAAACGTCTCCATACGTCTACTCCCGATTAAAACCCGCACCGATGCTTTCGAAGTCTGTGGCCGCGGCGAATTGCAAATGGCAGTATTAATTGAAACTATGCGCCGGGAAGGCTACGCCCTGATGGTCTCTAAACCCCGTGTAATTACAAAACAAATCGATGGTAAACTTCACGAACCGGTTGAACGGGTTTTTATCGACGTGCCGGAAGAATATGTCGGCGTAACCACGGAAAACCTCTCCCGCCGTAAAGGCAGAATGGCAAATCTGATCAACAACGGTCACGGCCGGGTCAATCTGGAGATTCTGATTCCAACCCGCGGATTGATCGGTTTCCGCAGCCAGTTCCTTACTGATACTAAAGGGACTGGCGTTATGAACACCCTCTTTGAAAATTACCAACCCTGGTTTGGCCCAATCCCTCAGCGGGGGTCCGGCGCCCTGGTAGCCGACCGCAACGGTCGGGTCACCGCCTATGCCAGTTATGCCATGGTAGATCGCGGCGAACTTTTTATCCCCCCTATTACAGAAGTATACCGCGGAATGATCATCGGCGAACGTAATAAAGCCGGCGATCTCGATGTCAATATCACTCGTGAAAAAAAGCTCACAAATATGCGCGCTTCCTCAGCCGATGCTACCATTACATTGCGTCCGCCCCGTTTGTTGACTCTGGATCAATCAATTGAATTTATTGCCGAGGATGAGCTGGTAGATGTGACTCCAAAGAGCATCCGGCTGCGTAAAATCGAACTCGATCCCCTCAAGCGCAAAAAAGTAGCCCGTGAGCAGAACACTTTTGGATCGTCAAAATAGAATATTTTATCCGCCGTTTATTCATTCCCAAATTCAATTTGGGAATGTGTAGCGCACAATCTTCAATCCAAACACCCCTTATATAATTTTTGTCTCAAACATCGAGTAGGGTAAAGCAAGATTAATTAATCCTGCTTTATCCCTCTCACAGAACCGTGCGTACGGGTCTCGTACACGGCTCATGCTAAATCTTATTCAATGCAAATTCATAATATTGATGCAAAGTATTTGTCACAACTCGTTCCATATTGTACAATCCTTTTTCTTCAAACCATTTGTTCGGCAGTGCCATATCAACTAACGGACTGTTTGAATTTCGCCATCTTGTCATTGATATTTTCTTGAAATTCCCTTTATATCCATTTCTTCTCAATTGTTTATGCAGGGGTTTCCAAGTTTTCCAGGCACGCATTATCATCATTCTCAATCTTCGACGTATCCAACTCATTAATTTCGCAAATAGACCTTTGCTTAGGGCTATCCGAAAATAATTGGAAAACCCTCTCAGTAACATCGATAGTTCTTTAAAATAGTAATAAATACTTTTGCCTTTTCTTCTTGGCGTCAGTTTTCTTACTTTCTCTTTGAACTTTTTAATACTCTTATGTGCTACTACTACTCCGTAGTTTGTTATCACAAAACCTAAATAGGATATTCCTTTTTCCAAATCCGTCAGATATGTCTTTGTTCTATTCACAGTTAATTTAAGTCTCTTCTCAAGATAATTTTCGGCTTTCGCTACTGCGTGTTGGGCAGAGCATTTCGGACGGTAGCCATAACTCGATGGATGAAAATCAGGTTCAAATATTGGTTGTAATACGTTTAACGGTGATTGTTGTACAATTCTGTCTTTTACCGTTGGAATTCCAAGCGGTCGTTTACTTCCATCGGGTTTATCAATATAAACTCGTTTAACGGCTTGCGGTTGGTAATTTCCGCTTTTGAGTTCTCTTTGAAGTTGGCATAGATTTTCCTCTAAATGTAATTCATATTCTTTTACATTTATTTTATCTGCTCCACTTGTTTTTGAACCTTTGTTCTTCTTTACCTTTACAAAAGATTTCTCAAGGTTTCAAATAGAGTAGACTTTGTCTATCAAACTATACCATTTACGCATTTAGAACTCTTTCTTTGCAGTGTAATCTGTAACATTTCTTACTGTAAGCAGGCTGTTTGTTCCCAAAGTATTTTCAATGTTTTTAGCGCAAGGCAATCTTTATTGAAAAATCTTTGTTACTCATCTCTCGCACGGATTAACAGTCGAGAAGGTTCGTCACCCCCGCTCTTGTAATCCCTTTCAGTATTTCAACCAAAATTATCTTTGCTGATACTTACTGCTCAAAATGATATTCTTACATCTTTGATTTAACTTCGCCCTTTCGCATCTGCAATTCCCTTTTGAGTTGTTGCAGTCATTGTAACTAAGTCTGCGTTCTCTTTCGCACAATGTCATCAAAGTTTTATCCTCCACCCTATTACTAAGGTTTCATCGGCTCTGATCTATTCACTACTACGGGTTCATCTGCCACCTGCACTCTCTTAACAAATTCTCGTCTTTCAACTTGTTTCTGCTTAGCCCCAATATATCGAAGCGAGAATACAGGCTTCCCTTGTTAAGCAAACTATCCTGTTAGTAAAGCCATCCGTTATAACTTG